>NZ_JAGQTN010000272.1 GCF_020438995.1 Gordonia sp. (in: high G+C Gram-positive bacteria) | reverse complement strand
TCGGTGAGCTGCTTCGTTGCATTCTCATCCGCCAGGATCGCCCCGAAACAACGGAAGTCGCCGTGATCGGACTCATCGACGAATGCCAACAGCATCAGGACGCCTCCCGGACGTCGATCTGGCCGGTTACCGCGGCGGTGATGAGTGCCGATCGACGTTCGCGGGCAAGCTCGATGAACTTCTCCGACTCGGCGATCAGAGCGTCGATCTTCGATGTGCGGTCATCGAGATATATGACGGTATTGGCCTGCTCATCGAGTGGTGGCAGAGCTACTGCGAAATCTGCGAGCACTGGGCGACGAAGCGACTCCATTGTGACTGTATTGCTGCCAGCGAGAGCGACAGGACGTAGAAAAGTCGACAAATAATAGTAGAAGTAACGGCCGAGCACGCCACGGAAATCACTGAATACATACACGCGCTGATGGGCCTCAAACTTCCCGTTGAAGTAGTGGAACACTTTTCCGGTTCCGCCCTGACCATCTCCCGGCGTCATCACAGCCTCACCGTCGAATGAGTAGTTGCCGATCCTGAGAATTTCCCGCCCGCGGACGTAGAATGGATAGTCTCCGTCCTCGGTCGCGTTGCCGGAGTCCTCACCGCCCGTGCCAATGCGGCAAAGATGTCGGGTCGGCACGAGCTTCCAGTGTGCGGGAATGTGCCCGAGTTGTGCATCGCCGGACAGACGTAGCTTTGTGCCCGCAGAGGTGCCCCGAAGGAGAGTGCGGGCGACTAAGGATGCACGACGTTCAGTCAGCAGGTCGATGAGCCGCTTTTGTTCCTCGATGAGCGTGTCGATCCGGGCCGTCTCCCGGTCCAGGAAGTCGGCGATAGCGCGCTGTTCGTCGAGGGGAGGTAACAGGACGGGCATCACGCGGTAGAGGTCGTTGTCGATCTCGGCCTGACCGATACGGACTCCCCTGGACAGTAGTGCGTATCCGTTCGCGTACACGGGACTTCGGAAGAGCCAGTTCAAGAACCGTGGGTCTTCTTTATGTCGCGGCGAGAAGCAGATGTAGTGACCAGAAACGATACCGCGTAGGGTTGATATCCCGACTGAGCCCTGCCACGCCTTCATGCGGTTGGTCACGAGCCATCCGGGGTGAACGAGTTGATAGATGTTGCGGTTCTCGGCGGTCTTGTTGAGGTTGTTCCGTGAGTCCTTGGTGACTACTCCGTAGTCCCGAAATACCGATAGCATCTGCTCGTCAGGATGGCCGACGTCCTTGATCCGATCGAACATTGACCACAGTGGCTTTGTCTTCCAGTAAGCGGGGACCGGGCCGAGCCAGTCGACACCTGAATCTACGAGGGTGTGCATCAGCTTCCCTCGACCTCCCGCAGCAGGCCCATGATCTTGGCTACCTGCTTGTCCAGGTCGGCGTCGATTTCGGTGAGGGGTCTGGGTGGGGTGTATTTGTAGAAGTGACGGGTGAAGGGGATTTCGTAGCCGATTTTGGTCTTCTTGTCGTCGACCCAGGCGTCGGGAACGTGGGGCAGGACCTCGGAGTCGAAGTACTTCTTGATGGTGGCGTCCCGGCCGAGGTCGCCGTCGGTGTTGCCGGCGTAGGTGAAGGGGATGTTCTCGGTGTCGCGCTTCTTGGCGTCGGGTTTGGGGTTGCCCTTGCGGTCTGTCGACACTTTGCCGGTGTCGGTGAGCAGTGGGCGTTCGACGGTGATGGTCCAGTAGCCGAAATCATTGGCGGTGAACACCTTCGAGAACTCGGGGTCGGCGTCGTCGAAGGCGTCGTAGAGGGCGAGGATACGGTCGCGGGCGGTCTCGTCGAGTTCGCGGTTCTTTGAGCCCAGGCTCTTGCGCATCCTCGTCCAGAACGACGTGGCGTCGATCAACTGGATCTTGCCCTGCCGCTCAGGGCGTTTGGTGTTGTCGAGCAGCCAGATGTAGGTGGCGATACCGGTGTTGAAGAACATATTGGTCGGCAACGCGACGATCGCCTCCACCAGATCCGATTCGAGCAGCCACCGCCGGATCTGCGACGGACCGGATTCGGCGGCACCATTGAACAGCGGTGAACCGTTGAGGACGATCCCGGCGCGGCCACCACCCTCATGTGTGGGCCGCATCTTGGACGCCAGGTGGCTCAGAAACAACATCTGACCGTCGCCGATCGCTGGCAGGCCGTGCGAGAAGCGTGAGTTCTGGCGAAGTGCTTCGGTTTTCACCGATTCCTGTGACACCTTCCAATCAACACCGTACGGCGGGTTCGACATACAGAAGTCGAAGGTGCGGTCGAAGAACAGATCGTCGGCGAGGGTGTCGCCGAGACGGATGTTGCCGACATCCTGACCCTTGGCGATCATGTCGGATTTGCAGATGGCGTACGACTGGTCGTTGAGTTCCTGCCCGTACAACCGCAACCGGGCATCGGGGTTACGTTCGAGCAGGCGTTCTTCGGCGACCGACAACATGCCGCCGGTACCGGCGGTCGGGTCGTAGATGGTGCGGATGGTGCCCGGTTCTAGCAGGGCGTCGTTGTCCTCGGCAAACAGCAGATCCACCATCAACCGGATCGCATCGCGTGGGGTGTAGTGCTCGCCGGCCTCCTCGTTGGAGGCCTCGGCGAACTTGTAGATCAGATACTCGAACAGATCACCCATCTCGGCGTTCGGTACCGCATCCGGATGCAGGTCGACCTCGGCGAACTGCGAGGCCACCAGGTACAGTCGCTTCTTCTCATCCAGGGTGGCCAGCTCGTTCTCGAACTTGAACCGCTCGAACACGTCGATGTTCGCCGAGAACCCGGTGATGTAGTCGATCAGGTTGGCCCGCAACCCCTCCGGATCGTCGAGCAGGAGGGAGAAGTCGAACGGGCTGGTGTTGTAGAACGCCAGCCCGGTCTTGCGTCTGACCTGCACGTCCAACGCCCCACCGGAATACTTCTGGGCCAGTTGGCGGACCTCGTCGCGGGCGGGTTCAAGGATGCAGTCCAGGCGCCGCAAGATCGTGAACGGCAAGATCACCCCGCCGTACTGGTGCGGCTTGTACACCCCGCGGAGCTGGTCGGCGATACCCCACACGAAGTTGCCCAGCTTGCTCACAGATCTCCCGCCGTCGTTGTTACCGCCGCCGTATAGGCCACCGGATCTGAGGGTATCGGGTGTGGTCTCTGTGGCTCTAGTGGCTTCAACTCGCCCTGGCACAGAGGGCCGTGGTACTGGCAGCGCGATTCTTGGTGACGGCGATACCCGATGTGTTTGTCTGGTCGGATGTGTCCAGCGGTTCGCACCCAGCGCCTGCCGACGGTAGTCGTGGCGCTTCTCATCATTGTGCTCAGTGTGTTTTCCGCCGGTCTGAGCGCAGCGGCTCCCGGCGGCCGGAGTGCCGCCCCCGGACCGCCGATCGGCGTCGGGCCGGTCGGGACCTCGCTGATACACGGCGACCTGGCGTCGACCGACTCGACTCCGCTGCGTGGGCCCGGGCGGACCGCGCGGGTCGCGGCGTCGTCGATTCCTGGCGGGGCTTGTGCGGCGACCTTCGTCGGGTCCGACGGCCTGGTTGTCTCGTTGTGCACCAAGTTCATCGGTCTCCGGCCACCTCAGTTCGCGGTCGCGACCGTCGTGCTGTTCGATCCGGTGACGGCTGCTCCGCTGGCAAGCAAGCAGCTGACGAAGGGTGGCCTGCTGGGCGGTGTGTACGGCTACCTCGACGACCGGGACCGGGTCGTCGTCGCCGATGGATCCAATTCGATTCTGCGCGTGGCCCATCGACGAACACCTCGGGGATGGCAGCTGTTCATCGATGATCGGGTCGATCTCGGCAGGCATATTCCGGCCGGCGACGCGGTGACCGGTCTCGCACCGGACTGGCAGGGTCGGGTCTGGTTCGCCACCACCAACGGCGTGATCGGAACGGTCGATGCGAAGCGGCGGGTGGCGTCGATGCGGCTGCCGCGGGGCGAGAAGCTCGGCAACGGGCTGTCGGTGCGGCCGTCGGGCGCTTCGGTGCTGTCGACCCATGCGCTCTATGAGATGCGGGCCGGCAAGAACGGCGTCCCGTACCCGGTGTGGCGGCGTGCCTATGACCGTGGGCCCGCCCGCAAACCCGGTCAGCTCACCTGGGGTTCGGGAACGACGCCCACCTATTTCGGTCCCGGCGGCGACGGCTGGGTGGCCATCGCCGACAATGCCATCCGGCCGAACCTCCTCGTCTATGAGAGCGACACCGGCATCACCGTGTGCTCGATGAAGGCATTCGGAACCTCCGGGCAGGGTACGGAGAACTCAATCCTCGCGTGGGGGAACTCGCTGGTCGTACCCAGTACCTACGGCTACCAGTACCCGCCGATGGCCGTCGACGGCCCGAGCTCGCCAGCGAATGCGGCGTTCACCGGCGGGTCGACGCGCATCGATGTGACCGCGGAGGGCTGCCGTCGGGTCTGGGAGAACGACGACCGGATCGCCACGCTCCCACGGCTGTCCCGGGCCGACGGACTGATCCACGCTTTCGGGTATGGGCCGGTGCGGCCCGGTATCCAGCAGCTCGGTCCGGTCTACTACCTCGCCACCGACTTCGAGACCGGACGGCGGGTGGCGACGCTGAAGGTGGGCGACGCCCCCTTCGATGAGCCGCTGGAGCTGACCGGCACCATCGGGCCGGGCAACTCGATGTGGCAGGCAAGCCTTGGGCGGATGATCAAGATCAGCGGGTGAGTCTTCGTTGCCGCAGGGATAGAGCAGATGGACGGCAATGTCGTACCGGCGTGCTGTAGTTCCCACTATGAACAATCAGAATCCTGAGGTTACCCGAGAAGGCATAACTGAACGTCTCGTGTGCAAAGCGGACGACCCGGCGACGGTCGAGGAGATCGTGCATGCCGGGTTCAATGCGGATAGTCACTCCGGTGGTTTGGCTTTCGTGAGTGATAGGCGTTTGTCCATTTTCGCCTACGGCGGTTCTCTTGACTATTCGGTTGATCCCGGCAACCGGGATGACCGGGTAGCCGCGATCGAAGGTTTCTGGCGCAGACAGCAGTACAAGAATCGGCCGTTGGCATTGGCGGATGTCAGCGACTATCACCGTGCCGCGATCGCCGCCCTCGAAGCCGATGCTGCTGGCATCGACGAACTTCCCGCGCAAGACCGGTACGGTGTCACTGACATTGCGCTGGGCAACTACGTCTACGTCCTCCTGCGGAGGCGTGCGGCGGAGCCGACCGCGGATTCGGCGCTACGAGCGCTCGCCGCAGACGATTCGCTCTTGAATCTCGGCGAGAATGATCGGCCACCCTACCCGTGTCATCCATGCCCGGTCTGTGGACGCCTAGCGATCGGTCGTGTCTGGCAATACCTTTCGGTGTGCGAAGACTGCTACGACAAGTCGATTTGTGAGAATGGCCGACCCGTGGCCGGGTACAACGAGAGCTGGCTCGGAACCGGCTTCAAGGCTGTGCATCTGGATGACCGGAGCACTTGTGAGCAAACGACTCGTGAGGGGAGGGTCTGGATCGACGGTATCGAATGTGCCATTGGGGAAGCAAAGTTCGGTGGAGTCTACATCGGTGTCGAAGACACTCCCGCCTCGTCACCGTATGGAGAGTGATCCGAACACAGTAGCCCCGATGTCGTGTCGCCCCGGTGGGGAGTTCAGCGCGGTAGGTAGCTGCCGGCGATGTGCTCGGGGGCCGACAGTGAGCGCGTGAGGATGAGTTCGGCGACCTGGTCGGGCTACAAGCCCATTTCGATGGTGCGGTCGAAGCGGGAGGTGCGGATTGCGTAACGTGCAGTTTGTACACGTAGGCAATCGCTATGCCCGCGACTCGATCTCCTTGGCGACGGCCAGCATCGATGACGGATACTCGGTGCCGAGCTGGTCTGCTTGTCGGCGGATTTGGGATGCGTAGTTCCGCTTCTGTTTCGGTGTTAGTCCGTGATGCCGATCCTTGGCCTTCTTGTATTCCCGATACAACCTTGCCATCGTTTTGCGGCGCTCGTCGCACAGGAAGGATGCGTTCAGCCGCAGAATATCGTTGATGACCTTCTCCGATCCGGCCGGCATTCCCGGGACGGGACGGATACGACCGTCGCGCTCCACGTCGACCAGCTGGACGAGGTGAGTGAGTTTCGGATTGTGGAACACCGCACAGATATCGGATTCGGCCTTGCTTGTGTCACAGGTTGTTTCGGTCTTCCCGTCGGGACGATGTGGAACAGTACCGGGACAGGCGAGGAGCAAGTTGGTCCATGCGGTCTTGGATGCAGAATGACTTCCGGCTGCTGACTCGGTGCAGCATGCGGATCGTGTCCATTGACGTGTGCTCTTACCTGCCCATGCGGCATCGGCGCGTGGATGGAAATGCTCGATCTTCGCGACCGGAACGTACTGGTGCTTCGCCAAAGGGATCGTGCGCTCGCAGTACACGCAGATCCCGGACTGGTCTGTGTGGAGGGCGTCGCGAATGGGGCCGGTGATCGCCGCACCCCAACTGTCGTGCCGGATACTGTTCCGGTTCGCGTCAGTGAGTGCGGTGGGTTCGCCGCCGGTCGCGATCCGCCTCATTCGTCGTCCAGATCATAGAAGGCCATCGTCGCGTCGGCATCGGCGAGTAGCGACACCATTGACGCGCCACCAAGCCTCTCATCGAGGATCTGCCGCATACGCCGGGCATCGTCGGAGAGTCCGCCGCCCTGGGCGACGAGGTCGGCGTAGCGGTACAGAGTTTGGGAGATCTCGATGTTGTCGGGCATCGGTGGTGTTCCCATGACCTTCTGGAGGACAACGTCGCTTTGCAGGCCTTCCGAATAGTTCACGCCGGTCACTCCCTCAGCGCCGAGTACTCGAATGTGCTTGGCCGGGACGGTCGACAGAACCTGGGGGCTGTGCGTTGTCGTGATGAACTGAACATGCGGAAAGGCCCTGCGCATTGAGGGCACAATTTGCTGTTGCCATGTCGGGTGCAGATGTAGATCGATCTCGTCGATCAACACGATCCCCGGAACGCTCTTGAGCAGGTCGTCGCCACCGAGGGCGGGGTTGGCGCGTGCCATACGACTTGCGACATCGATGGTCAGTCCTGTCGCAATCTTCAACCCGCTGGAGAGGAATCTCAGCGGAAGCTCACCGTGATCATCGTGAATCATCGTGAGCTCTTCGACGTTCTGGCGCCAGTATGGACCCCGCCATCCTAGGTGGCCAAATACCCGATCACAGGCTGCACGAATCGCCGCCAGCTGCCGAGCCTCGGGTGTATCGGTGGCACCTCGCTCGGTCGCGGCGAAGTCGTCCAGGGTCAAACCCTGTATGTACGACGATAGGCGCGTGAGATCCGATTTACTGTCGAGGGCAGCCGAATATGCATCCCGCCGAGATCGTCCGAGAGTGCCTTGGGCACGACGGACGCCAACGAGGCGGTCGACTCCATACGATGCGACAACGGGTAGCACAGTCGTTGGTGGCTCCGCGTTCGCGGCGTCCCATATATTGCCTACATGGGCGTCGATGAGGTGCTTGTCACCCCACCCGGTGCGTCCTTTGAGGCTCGTTTTCTGCCGCCACCAGTGGTAGTCCTCGCCGGCGAGAACCGCATGGATTTGCCCACCGATCGGCATGATCGCTTCCATTGACGGAACCGACTGCCCACTCGTGCCCTGAGGGCGCAAGCGGATATCTGATATGTCGAATCCGCGCCGACTGTCGCCAAGCGCGGAGAGGGCTGTTGACAGCATGACAGCGAGCCCGTCGAGGACTGCGGTCTTGCCCGCGCCGTTCTCGCCGATGAGAACGGTCAATTCGGAGTCGAAATCAATCGACAGTTCATCGAAGCACCTGAAGTTCGTCAACTCGAGTCGTCTGACGAACCAGCGCGGCGGTGTGGACATACTGACCACCGTAGAGTACGCCAGGTGCGAATACCGCGACCATGATCGGCGATCCATATCGCGCTCCTGGTCAACTCAGCATGCGCGCAAGCCTGTCCTATCACCGAGTTTCTTGCCACTCACGGAATCCATTGAGTACGAACGAAACCCGTGAGCAGGTAGAGGGGTGATCATCGCCGGGCCGCGGCCCTGAGTCTGGTGTCGGTGGAGAGGATCGCGTAGACGAGGGTGGATGTCCATTCGTCGTTGAACCACCACTCGTCGCGCAGCAAAGCCTCACGTGTCATCCCGACTCGCCGGGCGAGGTGCTCGGAGGCCTCGTTGCGGGCGTCCATCTGGGCTGTCACCCGGTGGATTCCGTAGTGGCCGAACGCGAGGTCGAGGACCGCGTTGACGGCTTCGGTCGCAAAGCCGCGCCGTCCGTATGCGGGATCGATGGTCCAGCTGATCTCGGCGACACGTGGCTGTCTGCTCCCTGACCAGAGCTGTATCTGGCCGATGTTGGTGCCGGCGTGTTCGATGACGACCGTCAGGCCGGTGCATCCGTCACCGATCCCGGTCTTCACCATCTGCTCGCTCACGTTGCGGGCGGCGTCGGTCTCCGACCAGGGTTCACCGAACGAGTACCGGATGACGTCGGGATGATTGGTAAGCCGCAGGCAATCGGCGGTGTCTTCGTGCTCGAAGAGACGCAGGCGAAGACGTTGGGTGTCCTTGGGCAACAGGGTGATCGGTGCGACCTCACGCACATACTGCGTCGCCGCGCCGCCGTCGTCGGGCTCCGAGAGCACGAAACCGGTGTCGTGGAGGATGGACCGAGCCGTCTCGTTTTCAGCGTCGGCCTGAGCCGTCAGGCGGCGCACTTCGCTACGTCGTGCGAGTTCGACGGTGAGCGCGAGTGCTGCCTGAGCGAATCCACGACCGCGATGCTCGGTATCGATCCAAAGATGTACCTGCGCAGCATCGTTCATCGTCTCGCACAGCGTGACGCTGCCGACACGAGCATCGGTTGGTGGCAGCGCGATCGCCAGCATCAAAGGATGCCCGCATTCGTGGCCGGCGGGTCTACCGTCTATCCCGATGGCCGCGTCATCGCCCGGCCGTGAGGCTTCGACGTCGATGGGTTCGGCGACAAGCAATTGAACCATGTCACCCTGAACCGGGAGAAGCTCGCCGCGGAGGATACTCACCCGATCACTGTAGGTCTCGCGAAGTGTGGTCGGGGCCAGATGATGCGGGAGTCGGTGAGTTCTGGTGGCTACCGTTCAGCACGGCGTTGGTGCTGTCTCTACCCGATCTGGGCGAGGGCGGTGTCGATTTCATAGCGGTCGCGTTCGTTGCACTGCACCCAGCGGCGTTCGACGGCATCAAGGTCGGCCAGGTAGGCGTAACGGGTCCGGACGGTGGCGATCCACTCGTCGATGCGGACGGGTTTGGTGAGGTATCCGATGTCCTCGGGGTGGAAGTCGGCCGATGTGCGGTCGGCGAGGACGTCGTCGGGATCGATCGGTTTGGTGCCGCGGCCGTCGACGACGATGTCACGGTAGACCTTGAGCACCCAGAGTCGTCGGACGAGCGGCTGGTTCATGGCACCGGCGGTGGCGTACCACTGGAGGTCGTACAGATCACGAGCGAGGGAGACCCTGCGGTAGCGGGCGAGCTTCTCGGCGACGGACTCTTCGACACGGATCACGGGCGTAGCCGGCACGGTGAAGTCGTATCTGTCATGAATGGGGAGGTGGACAGGTTCCAGGATTTCCGGGGTCAGGCTGAGCGGATGTCGTGCGAGTTCGATCTTCGCACCGAGGCGTGGACTGCCGAACGGTGTGTCGATCCGCAGGTCGCCGCGTCGACCGTCGTCGCCCAGATTCTCGATCGCGAAGGTGAAGTCGTTCAGGTTCACTTCATCGAGGGCATCCAGCGCGGCAAGTGGGAGATCATCGCCGGGTGCGGCGAAGTCGAGGTCGGTGGAGAACCGTCCGGCGTTGCCAGCCCGGAACTTGCGCAGTGCCGTGCCGCCCTTGAACACGAGACCGTCATCGAAGAGTCCGGCTTGGTGGAGCAGGCACAGCGCGTGGTCTTGGGCGATGTCCAACAGTGCGGCATCGCGTCCGCCTTTGGCGCCCTGGTAGTGGCGGACCAGGTGGCCTTCGGTGATGCGGTTCATGCCCCTCCGCCGACACTCAGATAGGGGTGAAGGAGGGTGTCGCTGACCTTGGTCACGGGGTCGTAGTGGCCGCCTTGCCGGCGTGGCCCGAGCCACGCGGTGTCCGTCGGCGGATAGATGTCGATGATCTGTTGGGCACCTGCACGGTTTCCGGATGCATTCAGCAGGTAGGAGGTGCGCTGCCTGGCCGCGGAACTCGCCGGCGCCAGAAGTTCGACGATTTTGGGGAGGTCAACCTGGTAGGGGGCCACCGACAACCATTGCCCCAAACCGGCGATGTCCTTGTAACCGGATGGCCGGATTCCGATGCCGACAATGAGGCACTCCCGATCCCAGGATGGCAACCCATCGATCTGCGTGAGGCACTCGGGCGGCATGACGATGCGAACACAACGCCACTGGCCACTCATCGCCTTCGGGAAGACCACATCGTCGCCGAGCGCGACGACTTCCCGCTCGGGGATCCGTTGCGCGAGACCGAGCAGTGCGGCTGAGGACTCCATCGCCAAAGTGCCCGGCCAATCGGGGCGTAGGGCCTGCTGGGCGCGGAACTCCAGGAATCGGTCACCCGACGAGTACGCACCCGCCCGGGCTGCGGGAAGGAACTCCCAGGCGTTTCGTGAGCGTAGGGTTCCGAGCCATCCGCCACGCTGCAGGTCGTACGCGAGTTTACGTGGATCGCCTTCCATGCCGACGTCGTGCATCACCGCAGCAAGCCGGTCGACGGTCACTATGACGTCGCCGTCCAACTCGAACTGCTCGACGACGTCGGCGTTGGGTCGGGTGATCACTCGCGCCACTGTCATCAATCTCCTTTCTTAGAGACAGAATAACGAACTAGATGTATAGATGACAGTGACTAAAGGCTATGTGCTTGCCGGCAGCCTGAGCATTGACGACATCACAGGTAGGCGCCGGTGGGGAGTTCGGCGCGGTAGCTGCCGGCGGAGATGACGCCGATGAGGTCGGCGGTGCCGATCCGGACACCGTCGTCGACGGTGAGGATGGCACGGCGGACGGCTTCGCAGATGTCGGCGCCGCTGCGTTCGGGCGGGAACGCCCGGACCACCTGGTGGACGTCGACACTGTGGTCGAGGGCCGACAGTGAGCGCGTGAGGATGCGTTCGGCGGCCTGGTCGGACGGCAGGCCCATTTCGATGATGCTGTCGAAGCGGGAGGCGCGGATCGCGGCGGCGTCCATGGCCTTGGGGTCGTTGGTGGTCGCCACGCTCAGGACGTCATTGTGGCGGCGGGCGCCGTCGAGTGCGCTGAGGAACGCACCCAGGCCGTCGTCGGTGTGGCCGCCGCGCCGGCCCGTGTAGAGATCGACGTCGTCGAGCACCACCACCGACGGGGACAGTTCGGCCGCATGCGCGTAAAGCGAGGAGAGGCATCGGGACCCGACGTCGGGATCGACGAGCATCACGGTGAATCCCTGAGCGACGAGTTCGTGGGCGATGACGCGCGCCACCGCAGTTTTGCCGACGCCGGGCGGTCCGGCGAGCATCAGGCCGCGGCTGGTGCTGAACCCGGCGGCCAGCAGGATGTCGCGGCGGTCGGTGACCGAGCGGATCGACAGGTCGATCTCGTGCCACACACGCGAATCGACGATCACGTCGCCACGGCCGGCCGGCTGCGGGTCGACGATGTCGAACACCACCGATCCCGACGAACTGATCGCCGAAAGCATCTTGCCGCGCAAGGGGTTCCGCAGACGGATCCGATCACGGATCAGTGCGGCTGTCTCCGTTGCCAATTCGCGGGAGCCGGGGCCGGCGAGAATGGTGAGACCGTCGTCGGATCCCAGGTAGCCCCTGTCCTCCGCCGAGATCTGCACGGCGACAGGATCATTGCCCACCAGCAGGCCGTCGGGAAAGAATGCGGTCAGGCAACTGGGCACGGAGATGTCGTCGGATCCGAGTCGGTGACTGGTCCACGACGGCGCCGAATCGTAGCTGCCGGGTCCGACGATCACCTCGTGCTCGGCCATCAGATCGGCCATCACCAGACCACCGGCAACGAACGTCGCCGAAGACAGTTCGATCCGCTGACCGACCAAAGAGCTACGGCGAGCACCCAAATGGGTGAGGAGGAAGCTGTCCGTCGACTCCTCGTCGGCGGCGCTGACCGCACCGCCGAGAAGCCGGGCGATCAACTCGATGGACCGGCGAACGGGGAACTGCTCTCCGCTGATATCGATGTCGGTCATAGGCTTGTGAAGGTTCTCCGATCAAAGTTGGTTCGGTGTGGCAAGGCTACGACCGTAACAACCGATATCGTGATCGGCGAGTGATTTATCCACAGGCCGGACTGTTGTCGGAGGGTGCCTGATGATCGACGGCGGTGATGGCCGCTTCGACACCGTCAATGATCCGCACCCTGGCCGATGAGCGCAGCGCCTCGGCCAGGGGAGTCATGGATGCGCAGCCGAGGCAGACGGCGTCGGCGCCGTCGGACACGCAGTCGTCGATGACTTGTTCCAGGCGTGAGGCGGTGTCCTCCAGTGCTGCCGCGATATCGAGGACCGAGATGCCCAGGGGCCGTACGCTCACCAGCATGTCGGCCCAGCCATAGTGTGCGGCAAGCTGTTCCATGATCGGCACCGCCGACGGCAGGGCGCACACGATTGAGAATCGTTGCCCCCGTTCCACCGCGCTCCGCATGGCCTCGTAGGCGATGCCGTGAACCTGCCAGCCGGTGGCGTGCCGCAGCTCGGATACCCCCGGATCGCCGAAGCAGGCCACCACGGCCGCGGCGACGTCGAATCGGTCGCGCCATTCGAGAACGGAGGCCAGAAGTCCTTGCACCGCAAGGATTTCATCGTCGACGGTCTCGATGGCCGGGGGATTGGACGCCACCTTCACGGTCACATAGCGCGTTCCGTTTCCGCGATGCCTACCCGCGACGTCGTCGATGATCCGGGTGACCTCATCCGAGGAGTTCGGATTGATCAGTAGGACAACGGGTTCGGTCATAGCCGAGTGATGTCTCCGGCGGGGAAGGGGCCGGTGCTGCGGCGCACGAACCGGCCGCGACCGGGGGCGCTGCGCACGTCCCCGCCGCCGTAGACGAGGTCACCGCGGCTGTACACCATCGCCGGCGCGCCGTGACAGGTCCAGCTCTCGAACGGTGTGTAGTCCACGGCCATATGGTGATTCGCCGCGGATATCTCCAGCGTCGACGACGGATCGAACACGACGAGGTCGGCGTCGTATCCGGGTGCCACCCGGCCCTTGCGGTCGAGACCGAACATCTTGGCCGGCGCCGTCGACGTGAGGTTCACCAGCTCCGCCATCGTCATCCGGCCGGTGCGCACGCCGTGTTCATGCAGCAGCGGCAGCCGGTGCTCGATCGTCGGCAGGCCATTGGGTATTTTCGAGAAGTCTTCCCGCCCAAGCTCTTTCTGACCACAGAAGTTGAACGGGCAGTGGTCGGTGGTGACGATCTGCAGATCGTGCTGGCGCAACGCGGACCACAGCACATCCTGGTCATGCTCGTGCCGCAGCGGCGGCGAGCATACATACTTGGCGCCGTCGAAACCGGGGCGGTGCAACTCCTCCTCGGTCAGCGTCAGGTAGTGAACACAGGTCTCACCGAAGACGGGCAGCCCGTTCATGCGGGCTTCCTGGATCTCCCGCACCGCCGATGCCGCGGACACATGCACCACGAACACTGGCCGCTTCGCCCACGTCGCCAGATGAATCGCCCGCCCGGTGGCCTCCTGCTCGGTGGATTCGGGCCGGGTGGTGGCGTGCATACCCGGAGCCGTTTGGCCGCGGGACAGCGCGTCGCTGACGTTGAGGTCGATCGCGTCGCCGTTCTCGGCGTGCACCTGCACCAGGCCACCGGTTTCGCCCGTACGCCTCAGCACTCGCAGAAGCTGCTGGTCGTCGGCCATGAACGACCCCTTGAACGCCATGAACACCTTGAACGAGGTGACACCCTCGTCGACCATGTCCGCCATCTCCTTGATGGCCGACGCGGAGGCGTCGGTGACGGCCATGTGGAAGCCGTAGTCGATGTGCGCCTTGTCGCGGGCGTTCGCCTTCCACGTCTCCAGACCGGTCAGCAACGACCCGTCGGTCTGCATCGCGAAGTCGATGACCGTCGTGGTGCCGCCGACCGCGGCCGCGATGGTCCCGGAGGCGAAGTCGTCGGCGGTGACGGTACCCATCGTCGGCATCTCGAGGTGGGTGTGGCTGTCGACGAGTCCGGGCAGGATCTGGCAGCCGGTGACGTCCACGACCTGACCGTCGGCGTCGATGTCGGTGCCGAGCGCGACGATGGTGTCGTCCTCGATCACCACATCGGCGCGGGACTGTCCGTCGGCGGTGACCACCACACCACCTCTGAGAATCGTTCTGGTGCTCATGACAGACTCTCCTTGTCGACGGTACCCCGCTCGACTTCGTCCAACTCGACGCCGACGGTGCCGCTGGGCTCGAATGCCGCGCCGACGGAACTCTTTCGGGCCAGTGGGACGACGGCGAGGTAGCCGAAGAAGCCGAGCACCACACCCAGTACCGCAGCATACTCGTATGCCCAGTGGATTGCGGAGATCCATTGTCCGAGAATGCAGAACAACGACATGACGATCAGCACCGACAGGCTCCACCAGTTGTATCCGCGGTAGCCCTCGTACTGGGTTCCCCGGCGGTACAGTGCCTCGACGTCGAGCCTGCCTCTACGCACGAGATAGAAGTCGGCGATGAGGATTCCGGTGGCGGGGGCGATCACCGCGCCCACGTTGTTCAGCACCGAGAACAGGGTGTCCGGTGATTCCATCAGCCTCCACGGCATGTAGACGAAGCCCAGGATGATGCTGATCAGCGCCGCGCGTTTGAACGTGAGCCATCTGGGGAACAGGTTGGTGAAATCGAATGCCGGTGAAATGATGTTGGCGGCCAGGTTCACCGACATGGTGGCGACGGCGATCGAGATGGCGCCGATGACGGATACGATCGGGTTGTCAATGGCCACAAGGACATCGGCCGGGTTCCAGATGATCTCGCCGGTCGCGGCCTGGGTTCCGGACACGACGATGGCGGCCATGCCGTAGAACACGACGGTCGCGATGGGCAGGCCGTAGAACAGGCCGGTCATCTGCGCCTTGTTGGACTTGGCGTAGCGGGTGATGTCGGGCATGTTCAATACCATCGTCGCCCAGCTGGCGGAGATGAACAGGGCGATACCGGGCAGCAGTCCGCTGCTGATGAAGCTGCCGGTGGACGAGTAGTGCGATTCCTGATCGAAGATCGGCCCGAGTCCGTCCATCTGCATCAGCGCCCAGATCACCAGGGGCACCATCACGACGAAGATCAAGGGACCGGCCCAGCCCTCGAATCGGCGGATGGTTTCCATGCCGTGCCGGATGAGCAGCAGGTTCAGCGCCCAGTAGATGATCATCGACACCCATAGATTCGCCGCGACACCGCCGACTTCGGTGTTCCAGTCGCGCCAGCCGGAGAAACTGGTCTCCAGCAGGACGTTGATCGCGGTGGAGCCGAGGTAGGACTGCACTCCGAACCAGCCGATGGCGACGATCCCGCGCAGGGCGGCCGGAATGTTGGCGCCGAGCACACCGAAGGTGGAGCGTGCCCACACGGCGAACGGGACTCCGTAGCGTGCGCCCACTCGGCCGGTGAATCCCATCAGCGTCATTTGGACCAGGTTGGCCAGGAGCACGACGAGTAGCGCCTGCAGGACCGTCATGCCGGTGTCCATCATGCCGCCGATGACGGCGAAGCCGAACGCGCTGTGCACCATGCCCATCCACAGGGCGGCGAAGTTCCAGGCGCCCCAGGTGCGTTTGCGCAGTGGCACCGGCAGTAGGTCGTCGTTGGTCAGTTGCGCGTCGCCGGAGATGGCGATGTCTGTGGTGGCTGTCATGGACTCGGGCGTCTTGGGTACGTTCTGCGGTTGCGTGAGATCTGCGGGCATGTCGTCCTCCTCGGCTGGGCTGAAGGCTATTCGGTTGCGGATTTGTGGATCGGCCCCGGCACCTTCAGGGGCGGTCGTGTGAACCACGCGACTCATCCGACCTTCGCAACTTGTAGGACAACTGTCAATAGCTGTCTTCCAAACTTCCCATAACGACACATGTGCGAAACAATTCGCACCTCTAAACCTCCATCTACCGGCGGGTATGTGGTAGACAGAGGGCAGTTGTCCTACAAGTAGGCAGGTGAGTTCATGGATGCTTCTCTGGCAATCCTCAACGCCGATGTCGTAACCGTCGACGGGGTGCGGCGCTCCGATGTCCTGGTGAACGACGGATTGATCACCGCGGTCGGCCCGGACCTCAGCGTTGGATCGGCCGCCCGGACCGTCGATGCCGCAGGCCGGTTGCTGTGTCCGGGCTTCATCGATCTTCACGCGCACTCGGCGCTGCGGCCGTTCGACGACCCACTGCTCGGAGCCAAGATCGGTCAGGGATTCACCACCGAACTGATCTGCCCCGACGGCCTCGGGCCCGCGCCGCTCACCGACGCGACGGTCGACACGAGGAGGCGCTACCTGCGGGGTTTGGAGCCGAGCACGGGCGCCGGCTGGGACTGGCGCTCGATGCAGTCCTACCTCGACGCCTTGCAGGTCACGCGGCCCTCGGCCAACATGATCAGCTGCGTCCCGCACAGCGCTGTCCGTGAGTCCGTGATGGGCAACGCCAACCGCCCGCCGGATCGGCGCGAGATGTCGGCCATGAAAGATCTTGTGGCCGAATCCCTGAGCGCCGGCGCGCGGGCGGTGTCGTTCGGCATGATCTACGCGCCGGGACTCTACGCCGACACGAACGAGATTCTCCAGATCGCGGACACCGCGGCCCAGTACGGTGTGCCGCTCGTTCCGCACGTGCGCAACGAGGCCGCCGGCGTCATCGACTCGATCTCGGAGTTCGTGCATGTCTGCGAGCAGACGGGCGCGCACCTGCATGTCTCCCACGTCAAACTCGTCGGCGTACCGCACCTGCTGTCCGATCTGCTGCACACGCTGTCGTCCGCTCAGGACCGGATCCGCCTCACCTGTGATCAGTATCCGTACGGGGCGGGCAGCACCCTGCTGTCGGCGCTGCTGCCCGGCTATGCCTTCGACGGCGGTCCCCAGGCCACCCTCGAGCGCGTCCGCGACCACGCCGAGCGCGAACGCATGGCACGCGACATGGAGGCCGGACTTCCCAACTGGGAGAACCTGTTCGGGGCATGCGGTCCGGAAAATATCGTCATTACCCAGGCCGGTGGTGACCGCTCGGACGCGGTGTCCAAGACGGTCGCCGAGGTTGCCGAGGCAACCGGGACCGACCCGGCGTTCGCGATCCTCGACCTGCTCGACCACACCGAGCTCGACGCCTGCATGATCGACCACTACTCGACCGAAAAGGTTGTCCGCGAGATCTTCTCGTCGTCGGGTGCGCTCGTCGGATCGGACGGTGTGTTCAATCCACACCCGCATCCCCGGCTGTACGGCACGGCACCCCGCGTGCTCGGACGATATGCCCTGCGCGAGAAGCTGATCACCGTGTCCGAGGCGATCCGTCGGCTCAGCACCGGCCCCGCCGGGGTACTCGGTCTCGACGACCGCGGCGAGATCGCCGTGGGCAAACGGGCCGATCTGGTGCTCATCGATCCGGCGCGCTATGTCGACACCGCCACCTACGACGAGCCCCATCAGGTGCCGCCCGGCGTCGAACTCGTCACCGTGAACGGAATAACCGTGTGGGACAATGGTAGCCATACCGGCGCCCGACCGGGTCTCGTCTCGGGTGCGCAGACGTTCGCGGGCCCCGCAGCGGAGCGGCGATGACCAGCGGTCCGCGTCCGGCAACCACTACCGACGTGGTGACGACAGCCCTCGAACTGGTCGGTGCGGCGAGCGTGTCGCCGGACGCCGGCCCGGCAGCCAAGATCCTGGCGGCCGTCCTCGAGTCCCACGGTTTCGCCGTCTCCGTCGATGACTGGGGAAACACGCTGGGCCACATCGATTTCGGACCGGGACCGACGGTCCTGTTCGACGCGCACATCGATACGGTCGAGGTCGGCGACCGCTCACGCTGGACCCACGACCCGGCAGGCGAACTGGTCGGCGACCGGATCGTCGGCCGCGGCATCGTCGACACCAAAGGCCCACTGGCTGCGGCGATCACCGCCGCACACCGGATGGTCGGACAGCCCGGTCTGGGTGGCAGGCTCGTCATCTCGGGATCGGTCGACGAGGAACTGGCCGAAGGGCCGTCGCTGGGCCGCATCCTCGACGACGTGAACCCTGACGTCGTGGTGATCGGGGAGCCGTCGGCGAACACGCTGCGCATCGGGCAACGCGGCCGTGCGGAGGTGGAAGTCGAGATCATCGGTGCGTCATCGCATTCGGCGTTCCCGGAGTCGGGTATCAACGCCGTCGAGGTGATGGCGGAGGTGATCATCGCGCTGCGGGATCTGCCTCTGCGGACCGATCCGCATGTCGGTACGGGCCTGCTCACGCTGGTCAGCATCCGATCCGAACCGTATCCGAGTCAATCGACGGTGCCGTCCCGATGCGTCGCGGTGTTCGATCGCCGCACCGTCGTCGGCGAATCCGATACAACGATCCTCGACGACATCGGTGCCGTCGTCGAATCCGTGGCGCACGAGTACGGGGCGGGATCGGTTACTCGGCTGGCGCGGGCGCGCTGGCAGACCTGGCGCGGCCGCAACGTCGACGTTCCCATATACGCGCCCGCCTGGTATGAGGAACCGCAGGAGTGGCCCGTCACCGACGTCATGGCGGCGTTGCGGCGCAACGATTTCGACGCGACAATCGGTACCTGGAAGTTCTGCACCCACGGTTCCGAGAGCGCGGGACGGCGATCCATCCCCACCGTCGGCTTCGGCCCCGGCGATCCCGGTCAGGCGCATACCCCGGACGAGTCGATGTCACTGGCCGAACTGCGGGCGGGCGTGGAGGGTTATCGTGCGATCTTCAGCGCGCTCCTCGTTGCGCGGTGACATGTCAGTTATCGCGCCGTCGCCGCAGCTGGAAGGTGAACGCGTCGGGGGTCAGCCACGCCTCGCTGCGGTTGACAATGCGTCCCGAATCGGCGCGTGTCAGCTCGCTGAGTTGCAGCAATGCGGTTTGAGCGCCGCCGAAGCGGTCGGCCATCGCGCGGTCGGGGATCACCGGGGTGAGAGTGCAGTCGGAGTAGGCGGCGCTGTGGTGGGCGAGCAGCACGTCGAGCACCGATCCTTTGAACGAGCGGCGGATCTCGTCGGTGCCGAGGACGTCGTCGGGAACGTAGTCGACTATCCACGCGATCACGCGGCCGTCGATCAGCTTCGTGCGGCTCACTCGGGTAAAGCCGTCCGCCCCGTCGAACACCTCGCAGCTCTCGTCGTCACCACGGGCGAGATGGACGATCTCGACGTCGCCGGTATCGATCGGATGACCCGAGTTGGACGCGAACGTGTCGAAGGAGACCAGTCGGTCCAGGCCGGAGCTGATGGCTTCGGGGCGCGGCAGCACCCAGGAACCCGATCCGCGCACGATGCGGATGTAGCCGGCATCCTTGAGCCCCTGCATCGCGGTCCGGATGGTGACCCGCGACGCACCGAAGATCTCGCAGAGTTCGTTCTCGGACGGCATCTTGTCGCCCGGGTGCAGCCTCCCGGAAAGAATGAATTCGCGAAGGATGGTGTCCCGGATCTCCGACTGCAGCGGGCGCCGCGACTTTATCCGCGAAATATCTTTACTGGCAGACGATTTCGTTCCAGCTGGCATCCCGGTCCTCCCTGCGCGCGAAGAACTGGACCCGGTGGGGAGTTCGCGCTCCTGGCACCGAAGACTAGCAGAACCGCCCACAATTGGTATCTTGACAGTTGTCATACAAGTTAATAGCCTGGTCCCGTCGAAAAGTGAAGGAGTCCGTCGTGCCAGAACCCCGTGTTCTTGCCAATGCGCTGCATGCGCCGTCCCGCGTGGGGGAGCTGAGCGCCGAGCCCGCGCGATTTCACCGGACCCTGCCCGGCTATGCGCCCACACCGCTGATCGACGCGCCCGCGGCCGCCCGCGAGCTGGGTGCCGCGTCGGTGCGGGTCAAGGACGAATCCGCGCGGCTGGGCATGCCGTCGTTCAAGGTGCTCGGGGCTTCCTGGGCCACCTATCGGGTGCTACTGGCGCACCTCGGTGCCACGCCGGAGGAAATCCCGACGCTCGACGCTCTGGCCGAGCGCGTCAAGAGCTCGGGCCTGCGGCTGTGCGCCGCCACCGACGGCAACCACGGCCGTGCCGTCGCGCGGATGGCCAAGTTGCTCGGCCTCGACGCGGCCATCCTGGTGCCCGGTGACATGGTGGCCGAACGCATCGCCGCGATCCGGAGCGAGGGCGCCGATGTCGAGGTGATCGACGGCGGGTACGACGACGCCATCGCTGCCAGTGCCGCCCTCGCCTCCGACACCACCCTCGTCATCTCCGACACATCGTGGGAGGGCTACACCGAGCCGCCGGGCTGGGTCATCGACGGCTATTCGACAATGATGGGCGAGGTGCTCGACCAATACCGTGCCGAGGGTCTGACCCCGCCGACCGTGGTCGCCGCGCAGATCGGCGTCGGGGCATTCGCCGCCGCGGTGGCGCGGGCATTCGCAGGTGCGGAGGGGACCCGGCTCGTGGGCGTCGAGCCCACCGACGCCGACTGCGTTGCTGCCAGCATCGAACACGGTGAAGTCACCACCATTCCGGGCCCGCAGTTGTCCATGATGGCCGGACTCAACTGCGGCACACCGTCTCTCATCGCCTGGCCCGATGTATCCGCCGGCTACGACTCGTTCGTCACCATCACCGACGACCAGGTTGCCGACGCCATGCGGTTGCTCGCCGCGGACGACATAGTCTCCGGTGAAAGCGGTGCGGCCGGTCTGGGCGGTCTGCTGGCACACCGGGATGTGCTGGGCATAAACGACTCCGATTCGGTCCTCGTGGTCTCCACCGAGGGCGCCACCGACCTGGCCAACTACCGCAGCATCGTCGGCGCCGAAACGAGCCCGGCATGAGTGGCGCGACCGACACCGCGGTGCTGCGCATCGACCCGGAGCGACTCTGGGAATCGCTGAGCGAGCTCGGAGCGATTGGTGCCTACCATGATTCGGACACCGACCTCGACGGTGTGCGCCGCCTAGCACTCACCGACGACGACATCGCCGGCCGTGAGCTGGTGCTCGGTTGGATGCGGGACGCGGGCCTGACCATCCGGATGGACGCCATCGGCAACGTATACGCGCGCCGCGCCGGGCTCAACGATTCGCTCGCCCCGGTTCTCGTCGGCAGCCACATCGACTCTGTGGCCACCGCAGGCCGATTCGACGGATGCCTCGGGGTGCTCGGTGGCCTGGAGGTCGTGCGTACCCTCAACGATCACGGGGTGGGCACCAGACGCCCGTTCGAGGTGGCGATCTTCACCGAGGAGGAGGGTGCCCGGTTCGGCACCGACATGCTCGGCAGTGCCACCGCCGCCGGTCGTATCGCATTGCAACAGGCCCGTTCCCGCACCGATCGCGATGGCGTCAGCGTGGGTGCCGAGCTCGACCGGCACGACCTCGTCGGCGACCAGGCGGTCCCGATGCCGGCGCAACCCCACGCCTACCTGGAATGCCATATCGAGCAGGGGCCGATCCTCGCCGAGCACAACACCGAGATCGGTGTGGTGCGCGGCGTGCAGGCCATCACCTGGCTGGAACTGGAGATCTCCGGCCGCGCCGCCCACGCCGGTGCCACCCCCAACTCGCTGCGCCGTGACGCAGAACTGGCCGCCGCGCTCATCCGGGTGCGTCTCGACGAGATGGTGACCTCCGGCGACTACGGCGTCATGCTGGCCACGGTCGGACGGCATGAGACGACACCCAACCTCATCAACATCGTGCCGTCCCATGTGCTGATGACCGTCGACCTGCGAAACCACGACGGTGACGAGATGGATCGCGCCACGGACGATCTGCACGAGTACCTGCGCGCCGTCGAGGAACGCACCGGCACCACCATCTCGGTCAGTGTCACCGCGCGGACCCCACCCGTGCACTTCCCTCCGCAGATGCAGGACCGGGTGGCCAAGGCGGCCGCCGATCTGGGGTTGAGCAGCGAGGAGATCACCTCCGGCGCCGGTCACGACGCCGGCGAGATCGCCGCGCTGTGTCCCGCGGGAATGGTCTTCGTCCCCGGGCTCTACGACGGCATCAGCCACAACCCGCGTGAGTACTCGACGCCCGAGGCCTGCGCCGACGGCATCAACGTGCTGCTGCACGCGGTGCTCGACCTGCTGGAGGACTGACAGCGCGAGCATGACGACGCCCCTTGACGTGGTCGTCGGCGTGGGTCAATAATTCATCGCATGATGAATTCATCGAGTGGTGAGTTATCGCCGGGGCAGGTGGCGATCCGCTGTGCGGGTGTGTCGGTCCGTCGGGGCGGTCACCAGGTGCTCAGCGGCATCGACATCGCGATCCCACGTGGCGCGATCACCGGATTGCTCGGGCCGTCGGGCTGTGGGAAGACGACGCTGATGCGGGCGATCGTCGGGACGCAGCGGAACGTGTCCGGGTCGGTCGAGGTTCTCGGGCAGCCGGCCGGCGCTGCGGGACTTCGGGGATCGGTCGGTTATGTCACCCAGGCGGCGTCGGTGTACACCGACCTCACGGTTTCCCAGAACGTACGCTACTTCGCCACCATCCTCGGATCTGAAGATGCTGTGGCCGAGACGATTTCGGTGGTCGGTCTTGACGATCAAGCGGACCGGAAAGCAGGGGCCCTCTCGGGTGGGCAACGCAGCCGTGTGTCGCTGGCGTGTGCGCTGGTGTCGCGGCCGCAGGTGCTGATCCTCGACGAACCGACCGTCGGGCTCGACCCGGTGCTGCGCGCCGACCTGTGGCGACGGTTCCGGCGCCTCGCCGACGACGGTGTCACGCTGCTGGTGTCGAGCCACGTCATGGACGAGGCCGAACAGTGCGACAACCTAATCCTGATGCGCGAGGGTGCACTGGTCGCCGAGCTGGCCCCCGCCGAACTACGAACCCGGACAGGGCAGACCAATCTCGAGCGGGCGTTCCTGGCTTTGATCGAGGAGAGTGAACGATGAGTAATATTGCAACGCAGGAGGTTTCATCCGCACCGATCCATCCGGGGCTCCTCGGTGCCACCGCCGTCCGTGTTCTGCGGCAACTGCGCGCCGACCCGCGCACCCTCGTGATGATGCTGATGATTCCCACCGTCATGATGACGTTGCTGTACTTCATGTTCGACGACCTGCCCGGCGGCAGTCACCGTTTCGATCAGTTCGCCACCCCCGTGCTGGGCATCATGCCGTTCGTGAGTATGTTCCTGGTGACCTCGATTGCGATGCTGCGCGAACGCAGTTCGGGAACCCTCGAACGTCTGCTCACCACCCCGATCAGCCGGCTGGATCTGCTGGGCGGATACGGTCTGGCGTTCTCCCTCATGGCCGCGGCGCAGGCGATCGTCGCGTGTGCGGTCACCGTCGGCCTGCTCGGGCTGACCGTCGAAGGCTCGATCTGGCTCGTCGGTGTGGTGGCTGTGCTGTCCGGGACGCTGGGTGTGGGGTTGGGCCTGCTGTGTAGTGCGTTCGCCAACAGCGAGTTTCAAGCCGTCCAGTTCATGCCGGCCGTCGTCTTCCCACAATTGTTCGTGTGCGGACTGTTCGTGCCGCGCGCGGACCTGCCCGGATGGATGGAGGCGATCTCCGCTGTTCTGCCGCTCACCTATGCCGTTGATGCTCTCAAAGAGGTTGCCGCCCACACGAACCCGACCGGAGCACTGTGGCGGGACGTGGCCGTGATCGTGGGCTGGGTGATCGTGGCTCTGACGCTGGCGTCGGCAACGCTGCGGCGGAGAACCGAATGAGCGGCCGCCGCGGCGGACGTCGCCCAGGATCCCCCGACACCCGCGGCCTGGTGCTCGCGAATGCGCGAAACTTGTTCGCCGAACGTGGATTTGCCGGAACATCGGTGCGTGCCGTTGCTGACGCTGCGGGTGTCGACGCCGCCCTCGTCCATCACTACTTCGGCACCAAACGCGAACTGTTCCTGGCCGCTGTCGCCATCCCGCTCGACCCCGAAACCCTGCTGACGGCACTGACATCGGTACCCCGCGACCGACTCGGCGAAACAATGGTCCGGGCGGTCATCGGCTTCTGGGACTGCGACCACCAACAGGCCGGTATCGCCCTGCTCAAAGCACAGGTCACCGACCCCGACTCGACGATTCTACGGACCTTCCTCGGCGACATCGTCACCAATGCGCTGGCGGCTAACGCGGAACTCGACCCCGCCACCGCGGCCACCCGCGCAGCCCTCGCCGTAAGCCAGGTAGCCGGAGTCCTGTTGCTGCGCTACATAGTCCGCCTGGAACCGATCACTTCGATGAGCCTCGACGACCTCGCCGCCCACATCGGCCCGACCGTCCAGCACTACCTGACGGACCCGCTGCCCGAATGAACGCCAAGGCGCCTCTGACCGACTGTGCCCGAATCCGAGCGGTGCGCGAAACATCGCAGTACGTTGATGGGACGATTCCAGGCGAACTTCCTCGCCGAAGAGAAAGGGAGACCCCATGCCGACACCTGTTCACGCCGCGGTCCTGAGCGGCGTCGATGAGCCCTTCGTCTTCGCCGACCTGGTCATCGGCGATATCGAA
The DNA here is from genome assembly GCF_020438995.1 of Gordonia sp. (in: high G+C Gram-positive bacteria). Classification (GTDB taxonomy): domain Bacteria; phylum Actinomycetota; class Actinomycetes; order Mycobacteriales; family Mycobacteriaceae; genus Gordonia. Next base: position 38,485 of record NZ_JAGQTN010000272.1, on the reverse strand, counting down.
CCCGACGAGGTCATCGTGAAGATCACCGCGGTGGGTTTGTGTCACACCGACCTCGCCGTCCAGCACGGTCATATTCCTGCGGCGTTCCCGATCGTCCTCGGCCATGAGGGGTCCGGCGTCATCGAGCAGATCGGCAGTGCGGTCAGCGGTTTCGCTGTCGGCGATGCCGTCGCGCTGTCTTTTGCGGCGTGCGGCAGGTGCCGCAACTGCCTGGCCGGGCGCGAGGCCTACTGTGTCAACTTCATGGCACTCAACTTCGGTGGCGCCCGCGAGAACGGCACCACCACGCTCGCCGACGCGGACGGCAACCGGGTGTCGAGCAACTTCTTCGGTCAGTCGTCGTTCGCCACCCACGCTGTCGCGCAGGAAAAGAACCTCGTGAAGCTCCCCGCCGGCGTTCCCGTCGAACTCGTCGGTCCGCTTGGCTGCGGGATACAAACCGGTGCGGGCACGGTGCTCAACTCGCTGGCGGTGCCCGCGGGCGGCACGATCGCCGTCGCGGGCACCGGGGCGGTCGGCCTGTCCGGGATCATGGGTGCCAAGGTCGCGGGGGCAACCACCATCATCGCCATCGACATTCTCGACGAACGTCTGGAGGTCGCGGCAAGCCTGGGCGCCACCCACACCATCAACTCCAAGGACGCTGATCCGATCGAGAAGATCATGGAGATCACCGGCGGCGGAGTGGATTTCGTGCTCGACACCACCGGTGTCGCTCCGGTGATCGCGTCGCTGATCCAGGCCGCGGCCTTCGGCGCCAAAATCGCCCTCGTCGGCGTTCCCCGGCCCGGTTCGTCCATCGACCTCGGCCTGGTGTCGGCGACGGGCAAGACGATCATCGGGGCGATCGAGGGCGACGCGATCCCGCAGACCTTCATCCCGCAGATGCTGAGTCTGTACGAGGCCGGTCTGTTTCCGTTCGACAAACTCATCACCACCTACCCGTTCGATCAGATCGAACAGGCCATCGCCGACACCGCCTCCGGAAAGGCAGTGAAAGCAGTCCTGGTGATGCCGTAGGGGAGCGGGAGCCGCTACAGGCCGAGTCGGCGTAACTGACGGTTGGTGGACGGCCGGTCGAACGCCGCCGCGTCGAGCGGCTTGGCGTCGTCCATGCCCGCCCATTCCCGGAGTTCCTGGCAGCGGGGATCGTCCGGATCATTCACCGCGGCAACGAAATCCAGCCAGCCACCCGGTCCGCCCACATCTTCGAGCGGTGCCATCCCGGCGCCATCGGTGATGTAGGCGGGCCCGTCGGTGCCGGGTGATGACGTCTTTTCGAGGGTGATGACGTGCCGCCACCCGTCGCCGAAGTCATACTCGTAGATCATCCGGTTGCCCGGTGCGGTCAGGAAGTCACCGATCTCCGATTCGTCCTCGGCATGAGCACATCCGACGCTGTCGGCGAGTTGGTGGTCGGGCACGAAAGTGCATCCGTCCGCGGTGAATTGATGCAGGTGGCTGTCATCCCAGTCGAAGGTGACCTGAAGGATCTCGTGGAACTCGTCAAGTGTTGTCTCCGAATCGAGTTCGATGCGCCGCCACACCTGTGGCTCGGTGCCGTCGAGGGCGACACGCACGGTGAGCAGTGCCGGTTCGGCGTCGTCGATGCCGTCGGCGCCGTCCGGTGCGGGAATGGCCATGACCACCGCCGGCCGAAGCGCTTCGGGGACCACGAACTCGTCGTCGACGACGCTCACCCAGCCGTCGTCGACGGCATCATCGAGGAGTCGGAGGGTGTCGCGGACGACTGTGCGGTCGACGCCGTGCAGTTCTGGCCACATGTTGATGTGGTGCTTGCCCGCCGGCAGGCCGGTCATTCCGCCGACTATGACGCCGGAGAACGTGGACACCAGTTCCGGGTCGTCGGCGATCTCGTCGAAACGCATCCCGATCCAGGAGGCCAGGCCCAGCCGCAGGACCTCGATCGGCGCGTCCGGGTGCCACAGCGCAGCCGCTTTGCCGGGCACCGCGCGCACGCCGTTGACTTCGATCACCGCGATGGCCCGGGCCTGCTCCCAGACATCACGCAGCGGCGTACATGAACTCATGCTCCTCGTGCTCGGCGACAGTTCGACCGAGAGTGCCTCGGCGAGTTGCGGGAGCAACGCCGGCTTGAGCCACAGATGTGGGGTGGTGGGGCGTTCGTCGCCGATCCACGCTGCCAACTCGATGAGCCGCGATACCGGCCTGGTCGCGAGCAGAGCCGCCCGCTCGTCGTCCTCGTCAACATCACCGATCATCGCCGCCGACTGTTCGAGGCCGACGGCCGACATTAGTTCCGTCCGCGCGTAGTCGGCGACGTCATCATCGCCGGCCCACAGGTCTTGTTCATCGAGGTAGCTTAGATAGGCTTGTGCGGACAGTGCGATCGCGCGCGCCTGGTCCAGCGACACGTTGTCCTCGGACTGCATGTACTCGAGGAAGCTGACCATCGCGTCGATGTCGGCGATGGTCCAGGCAGTGGGGTCGAAACGGGGGTGTGCCTGTCGTATCGCGGCGACGATGATCTGGAGTTGCGCCAGCAGACTGTTGGTGGTCGTCATGTCGCCGTCGAAGATCGTGTCGGCGACCCAGTCGGTGAACTCGTCGACGTAGGGGATCGGCGGCGGACCGAACAGCGGGACCACATTGGAGTCCCGCTCGCCGCCGGCACTCTTTGCCTTACGTCGGGCCCTGCGCTTGGCCTTGTCCTGCGATTTGCTGCTCATCGGTGCCACAGTCTACCGGCAGGATCGTGCCGGGTGATGGTTGTTACAGTCGGCCGAGCAGTTCCGCCTTCTTGGTGGCGAACTCCTCGTCGGTGAGTATTCCCCGTTGGTGAAGTCCCGCAAGGGATTCGATGGCGGCGAAGATGTCGTCGGAACCACCCGGACCGCCCGGCGCGGAGGGAACCGGTTCGGCGATCGGCTCCACGTACGGTTCAGGTGCCGGCGCGGCGACCGGGGTGGCGGCCACCTGCCCACCGGTCAGCTCGACTAGTGAGGTGGTGTCGAAGGTGCCGAACTGGCTGGTGAACGACACCGTGCCGGCGAGCCCGCCCTGCTGTTGCTGGACCCCGCCGATCTGATGCTGACCGGTGTCGTAAACCCTGGTCACACCGCCAGATTCGACGGCCAGGCGGGCGGTGGCCGGGAAGATCGCGTACCGCGCCCCGTTCTGCGCGCCTGTCGAACTGGGTACGCCGAGGTCGGCGGGCCACCAGTTGCCGGCGGTGAACCCGACTATCTGCGACCCACCCACCCCGGCCGGGGCGGGCGGAAACACGATGGTGGTGGCCAGCAACTGCGACAGCTCGTTGCACAGATTGTCCACCCGCGCCTTGAGGTTGTTGTCGAACATGTTGCCCACCATGGTCATTCCGCCGCGCATCCACTGGCCGGAGCCGCCGAGCTCGGGAATGGAGAACTGCGCCATGGTGCCGCCGCCGGAGTTGACGGCGTACAGCATGGCCACCACCGCATCGGTGGACAACCCGTACCGTGCGGCGATGTTGCTGACCGACTGCTCGGCTTCCGGGGTGAGTGCGGCGGTCATGGGTCACATCTTCTTTCGCTGACGACAGGAACCCGTCCAGTCTAGGCGCGCCTGCCCGGATGCCGCCGGGTCAGCGGGCGATGTTCACCCCGCCGTCGACGGTGATCGTCGACCCGACGACGTAGTCACCGGCGCGGGAGGCCAGGTAGATCGCGGCCGCCGCCATGTCCTTCGGGCTCGCCGACGCGCCGCGACGGGATGTGGCCGGCGATCAGGTCTCCGTGGTCGCGGGCCTCCTTGTTCATGTTCGACGCGAAGGCGCCCGGCGCGATGGCGCTGACGACGATGCCCTCGGGGGCGAGCTTCACGGCCATCCGCTTGGTGAGGTGAATCAGGCCGGCCTTGCTGGCGTGATAGGAGTAGGTCTCCATCGGGTTGAGCGACTGTCCGTCGATGGAGGCGATGTTGATGACCTTGGCCAGGTGCCCGCCTCCGGCCCCGGCCAGCAGCAGCGGCTTGAGCTTCTGGGTGAGGAAGAACGGTGCCTTCACGTTCACGTCCATCACCTTGTCCCAGCCGGCTTCGGGAAACTCGTCGAATCCGGCGCCCCACGCGGCCCCGGCGTTGTTGACGAGGATATCGAGGGACTGCTCATGTGCGGAGTACGCGGCGACGAGCTGTTCGATGCCCTCGGTGGTGGACACGTCGACGGGCAGCGAGACGCACTGTCCGAACCCGAGCGCCGACAACTCCTTGGCGGTCTCGTCGCAGGCCGCGGCCTTGCGGGCGGTGATATAGACGCGGGCACCCTGCCGCAGCAGCCCCTCGGCGATCATCTTGCCGATGCCGCGCGAGCCGCCGGTGACCAGCGCGCTGCGGCCTTCGAGGGAGAACAGCGTCGTCGTATCCATGGGGTTTCCTTCCGGGGCGAGCGAAGCGACGGGAATCGGTCCGCTGACTTGAACCTCAATTCAAGTTAGCCGAAAGGCGGGCCCGAGCGAAAGCCGCAGCCCCACGTCGCCTGAGCGAGGTGGGGCTGCGGGGTGCTGCGGTAGTGCTCTCGTGCCTACTTGGCGGGAACGACCTTGTCCTTGACGGTCACCTCGGTGGTGTCGGTCTTGGGATCCCAGGTGATCTTGCCGTTCTCGAAGGTCGACTGCTTGAGGCCGCCCTCGTCGGTCTCGTCGCTGGTTGGCGCGCCGAGCGGTCCGGTGGAGCCGCTCTTGCCCGACTCCGACGGGGTGCCGGTGTCGTCACGCTTGACGTTCCAGGCGTCGCGGATCTTGCCCCAGGTGATGAAGGCGTTGTCGCCCTTGGACGAGATCACGCCGCCGTCGAACTGCTGGAAGGTCATTCCGCTGTCGCTGGTGCCGGAGGTATCGGCGCCGGTCAGCGGCTTGCCGAGGTCGGCCCGCTGCTTGTCGGTGGCGGCGTTGAACTTGGCCGCGATGGCGCCGGTGAGCGTCACCTCGGTGCCGTCGGCGGCGGTCAGTTTGACGTCCTTACCTGCGGAGGCGTCGGCGGAAGTGGAGGCGTCGGCACCCGCTGAGGCACCGGCAGAGGCGTCCGCGCTCGCTTCTGCGGACACCTGCACCGACGAGGCCGCCGAGGACGAGGCGTTGTCGTCGTTGTCGTCGCCGCAACCGGCGACAATGAGTGCGGTGGCGGCTACCGCGGCTGCGGCAGCGGCGGAGCGTCGAAAGACCTGATGCATGAAATCCCCTACGTGTGTTCCGGTCGATCGGATGATCGTGTCCGCGCGGCTGCGCAAACCCTCGGCCATGTTACGTCAGTGAACCAAGAAATTGTAGATAGCAAATCCGGGGGATTTATGCTAAGGCTTACTAACGATTTACCTCAATGGTGCGCCGGGACTACAGGGTCCAGGGCGGCACGATCCGGTCGCCGGTCGGGGTGGTCGCGGTCAGTCCGACGACCGTCGTGACCCACAGCTGCGCTTCGGTTTCCGAGTCGTTGTCGAGCTTGACGCTGCTGCCCGCGGGCGCGAAGATCACCGATCCCGACGCCACGCGCGTCGGCGTTCCGTCGAGGGTGATGGTGGGGGTTCCGGCGAGTACCAGGAACACCTCCTCGTGGTCGACGGTGTGTGGTTGCCCGGCGGTTCCGGGGGTGACGGTGGTGCGCCAGGCGCACAGTTCGGTGCTGCCGGCCGATGGCGCGACCACCGACTCGAATCGAGCACCGTGCATCTCGTGCGGCCTGGCGTCGGTCATGGTGAATACGGGCATGTCGGGAACCTCCGAATAGAATAGACAGTCTAACTGTCCATAATTAAGTCAGTTAAGCTGTCTATATGTCAAGGCGTGCTGTTCGGGCGGAGGAATTGTCGCTACTACTGATGCGGGCGAGTTCGGCTGTGGCCGAACGGATAAACGATGCCGTGATCGCTTCCGGTCACCCCGGACTGCGGCCCGTGTATGGCCTGGTGTTCGCCCGCATCTCCGGTGCCGGCGCGTCGATCAATCAGCTCGCCGAACACCTCGGCATCACCAAACAGTCGGCGTCGGCCATCGTCGATGCCCTAGTGCGCGATGGATACGTCGCGCGCCGGCCCGATCCAGCCGACCGTCGGGCCTCGATCATCGAACTCACCGCCCGTGGGCGGCAGGTCACCCGCGCCGCGTCGCGCACAGCCGCGGCCGAGGTCGAGCGGCTGGAAACCCGGTGGGGTCCGGTCGCACTGAAATCGTTCACCGGCATGCTCGATGACCTCGCGGGCGACGGCACTCCCCGTCCGGTGTGGTGACGCCGTGTGGTGATGGGACGCGACACGACGAAGTGGCAGGGAACGACCTGGCCGGTTGGACAAAATTCCTGGTCCAACCGGACCAAACCTTGCCCGCAGCAGCGCGTCGTGTGGTGTCCTACACGGACGGAGTCGGCGCCTGCCTGGCAGGCCGCACTCGATGACGCGGCCGCCGGCCACACGAGACACGGCCACCGGCTACCCGAGTTTATAAGTACAGCTAACCAGTCACACAACCTTCGTGAGGGGATTTCACATCATGACCAGCGCCTCCCCGGCCCTAGACCAGGCCGCGTTCACGTCCGCGGCAGATGCCGTGCTCGCCTCGGCCGTCGAGGGCGACGCCCGCGTCCCCGGCGTCGTCGCGATGGTGACCGACCGCGACGGCAACATCTACGAGGGTGCCGCGGGGGTACGTCGTCTCGGCACAGATAATGCGATCACCACCGACGACGTGTTCGCCATCTTCTCCACCACCAAGGCGTTCACCGCGACCGCCGCGCTGCAGCTCGTCGAGGCCGGTCAACTCGACCTCGACGCACCCGCCTCCGACTACGCACCGAAGATCGGCGAACTGCAGGTCCTCGAAGGATTCGACGACGCCGGCAACCCGGTGCAGCGTGCGCCCAAGTCGGTGCCCACCACCCGCCAACTGCTCACGCACACAGGCGGTTTCGGCTACGATTTCTTCGACGTCAACTACTGCAAGTTGGCTGAGGAACACGGCCAGCCCAGCGTCATCACCGCCACGATGGCCGCGCTCACCACGCCGCTGCTGTTCGATCCGGGCGAGCGCTGGCAGTACGGCACCAACATCGACTGGGTCGGGCAGGTCGTCGAAGGCATCACCGGTAAGCGTCTCGGAGCTGTGTTCGCAGAGAAGATCTTTGCCCCGCTCGGCATCGAGAACGTGAGTTTCGAACTGCGCGACGACTTCCGGCCGCGCCTGGCTGAGATCCACGCCCGCGGCGACGATGGCTCGCTCACTCCGATGGACCTGGAACTGCCGTCGCCGCCCGAGGTCGACATGGGCGGTCACGGGCTGTACGGCACCGTCGGCGACTACATGAAGTTCATCCGGATGTGGCTCAACGACGGTGCGGGCGCGAACGGCCGGGTGCTGGCCGAGTCGACCGTCGAGATGGCCGTGCAGAACCACCTCGGTGACCTGCCGGTGACCGAACTGCCCGGCGTGATCCCGTCGCTGTCGAACACCGCGGAATTCTTCCCCGGACAGTCCAAGTCGTGGTCGCTGCCGTTCATGATCAACAACGAGAAGGCCCCCACCGGACGTCCGGCGGGCGCGCAGGGCTGGGCGGGTCTGGCCAACCTGTTCTACTGGATCGACCGCGAGAACGGTTTCGGCGGCTACTGGGCCACCCAGATCCTGCCGTTCGGCGATCCGACCTCGTTCACCAAGTACATGGAGCTCGAAACAGCCTTCTACGACGCCCTCGGCTGACGGCCTTTTCGCCGGTTGAGTCACTAAGGCAATGCCCTGGTGACTCAACCGGCGAAAGATACTACACGTATTTCTGGACGTGCGGCAGAGCGTCTTTCGGGGTCTTGCCCTGGAATCCGTCACCGAGGGCGGTGAGTTTCCAGTCGCCGGCCTCCCGTTTGATGACGGCCATCGTCACACCCGTGTACGGCATTCCGCCACGCAGGGTGTAGCGGGCCAGTTCGGCGCCGGTGGTCAGATCGACGAGCCTGCAGTAGGCGTTGTCGACCTCCTCGAACGTCTGACCGCGGTACGAGGTGACGATGAAGACGAGCGCGTCGATGCTGGGTGCGACGTTGTGCAGCGCGACGGTCACCGACTCGTCGTCGCCGTCACCCTCGCCGGTGAGGTTGTCGCCCGAATGCTGGATCGAGAAGTCTTTGCTCTTGAGTTGCCCGAAGTAGACGACGTCGACGCAGCGGCCCTGCGAGTACATCAGCACCGAGGCGTCGAGGTCGATCGAGCTGGCCCGGCTGCGCCCGAACATCGACTTGGCCTGCGCCGGGTCCCAGCCCAGTCCCATCTGCACGTCGGTGAGTTTGACGCCACCCTCCTTGCGCAGGGTCACCTTCTGACCCTTGACCAGGCTGACGGGCCGGCTCTTGCTGAGACTGATCTCGGGCGGCGGACCGTACCCGGCGGGTGTCCCTGTGGGAGGCGGGAACGACTGCGGAGGCTGGTATGCGGGGGCGGGCTGTTGGTAGGCCGGTGCCGGCGCGGGCTGCTGGTACGACGATGCGGGCGCGGGCTGCTGGTACGACGGCGCGGGTGCGGGCTGCGGGTACGACGGCGCGGGTGCGGGCTGCTGGTAGGCCGGTGCCGGCGCGGGAGGCGGTGCCGGTGCGTCGTCGACGCTCACCCCGTGATCGCGGACCAGGTCGGCGAATCCGCCCGCGTAGCCCTGTCCGACGGCCCGTACCTTCCAGTCGGTATTGCGGCGGTAGATCTCCAGGGCAATGACCACCGACTCCGACGACAACTCGCCGATCGTGTACGAATACAGCTCGCGTCCGGAGGTATCGCTGACGCGGGCGGTGGGCGCGGCGAACCTCCCGAACGACGACGACGCGTCGTCGAGGGTGATCACGGCGCGGATCGCGTCGATCTCGGCCGGGACCTGGCCGGTGTTGATGTGCAGTTGCGCCAGGCCTGCACCGGGGACCAGCCGCACGCCGGGGCCGGTGGGCTGGTTGAAGAACACGAAGTCGTTGTCGGTACGCACCTTGCCGGAAGGGGTGACCAGCAGGGCGGACACGTCGGCAGCGGTGCCGATCTCGACGGACAGGACGACGTCGGGTGTCGGCAGCGGGGCGTTCTGCCCCTTCGACAATGCGGTCACGATGGCGGCTCCCTCAGGTTTGGTGTCGCAGGTGTTGCCGACCACCCTAGGGCATGTCTCCCAAGTCACGATTCGGGCAAGTGCGGCATGGCGGGTCGGGCGGGTCGATCAGGCGGCGCTTTCGCCGGGTATCGCGGCGTGGAACCAGGCGAGGATCTCTTCACCGGCCAGCGCGCCGACCGTCTCGGTTACGCGCACGTGGTCGCGCTGGAAGTCCAGTTCGTGCAGTTCGCCGTGCGCGGGCCGGATCCCTCGGTCCGCGGCCTCGAGCAGGTCGGCGTCGAGCAGTCCGTCACCGGCGGCGAGCACGGGCGCCGCCGCGGCCAGGGTGCCGTCGTCGATGAGTCTGCGCCGCACCTCGGCCAGCGCCGCGCTCTTGGTGACGGTGGCTGGCTGGGCGTAGATCTTGCGGCCCTGCTGCGATACGGTCCAGCCACGCTCGGCGCACCAGCCTGTCCAGTCGGCCAGGAACCCGGCCGGTTGCCGTTCGGTACGGACGACGATGTAGCAGAACAGCTCGTCGGCGATGCGGAACTTCTTGACCCACGCTTGATCGATCCGCGATTCGAGTTCTGCGACGACGGTGCCGAGGTCGGCTCCCGCACCGGATAATTGGCTGTCGATGTGGGCGCGCCAGGACTTGTCGTCGGCGCCGTCGGTGATGATCCTGCCGCCACTGGACACCACGGCATACCGGAATGGTCTGCCGGGCAGTGCGATCCGCCGGTACTGCTTGGGAGTTCGGGTGGTCACCGGCACTACCGGTGCCGCCGCGGCCAGCGCGTCGAGCAGGTCGACGGCGTCGGCCGTCATGAACGACAGTGGCGCGTCCTCGTGGATCTCGACGCATCGCAGGTCGAGTCTGCCGAACTGCTCGGGCCCCATCGCGGCCTTCGAGAAAATCATGGTGCGGTCGAGATCGGTTGCTATGAGCGGCACGGTCATTCGGTGTTCTCCTTGATCAGTCCGACACACGAGTACGCCAGTCCGTGCACTACTTCGACGGGGACGTCGCGCTGGGCGGCCAGCAGCCGGATGTGGTCGTGTTCGGGACGGTCGGGTGCGTCGACGAGGATCTTCCACGGCACCCGCCGCAGCAGGACCCGGGTGGTTTCTCCCACACCGGGTTTGACGAAGTTGATGGACCCGAGGCCGTACTCGTGTTGAATCTTCTCGATGGAATGCCAGCCGGCCCAGGTGGGTTCCCGGTCGGAGGCCAGCACGTCGGCGCACTGCCGCGCGGCCGCGTCACGGACCGCGGTGAATCGGTCGGCGACCGTGTCCAGCAACAGATTCGACACGTCGTAGGGGGTCAGGTCGCGGTAGAACTTGGCGCCGTGGAATTCTCCGGGCCCGATGTAGTCGCTGTTGAGCACCGTACGTGATACCAGCCCGGACACCGTCGAATTGAGGCAGGCCGAGGCGATGAGGAAATCGTCGCGGGTACCGAAGGTGCGCACGCAGTATCCGGGGTCGGCGAGGACGGCCAGGTCGTCGGACAGAACCGGACCGCCGGCCGCCGCGTACTCGGCGAGTGCGGCGGTGAGTTCCTTTGCGATGGCGCCCTTTCCGGTCCAGCCATCGACGAACACCACCGACTCCGGACGGTGCCGGGAAACGATGTAGTCGAGCGCCACCGAGTCGATACCGCGGTCCCGGACGATCGAGATGGTGTAGTGCGGCAGGTCGAGCCCATGGATGCGGGCCGCCCAGCGGCGCATGAGGATTCCCACCGGGGTGCCGGCCCGGGCCAGCGACACCAGGGTCAGATCAGTAGCCCCGGACTTGGCAACTCTGTCGGTGATCAGCAGGTCGGTGACGGCGCCGATGGCGGTGGCGAGCCGGTCGGCGCTCTCGGACAGCGCTGTGCGGAACAGCTTCTGGTACTCCTCGTCCGGCTGGAACTCCACCGGCAGCGATTCGGCGTAGTGTGCCCGGCCCGACTGGATGGCCCGTTCCCGGTCGGCGATATCACCTTCGAGCGCGACGTGGGACAGATCCTTGAGCAGCCATGTCACCTCCCCCGCGGCGTAAGAGCCGAAGTCAGGGCCGGTCAGCGGTGGCGTGGTCATAGTGCCTCCCTGGCTGCGCGCAGTGTCTGTTGGGACGGTGTATCCACCACGGCCACAATCACATTGTGTCCGGCACGGGCCAGCACATCGGCCAGGCCGCCGGAGCCGTACAACTCGTCGGTGTCGGCGGGCCGGTCACACACGAACACCACCTGAGAACCCCGCGGGTCGGCGGCGTCGACCACCGCGTTGTAGAGATAACGTTTCGCGCTGTGGTCCCCCTCGGGAGCGGGGAACTCGAAGCCACGCCGCAGCGGGTACCCCGGCTCGTCGAGGACATATGCGGGTGAGCGCGTCGATGTCTGATAGCGCACCGTAAATCCCTCCTGCGCAAGATATTCGGCCACGCATAGCGGTAGGTACATGAACTCCTCGTGCCCGACCACCACAGCCGGCGCCGACGTGTCGAGTACTCCGGCGATGGCGGCACTCACCGCGGCGGTGGCCTCGCCGAATGCCGGACCATCGGTACGGAGGAACCCGTGCCGACCGCCGTCCGGAACCTCTGCGGGCCAGGGAATCCGGACCGTCTCCAGGCTTCCCGTGACAGGCCCGACGGGATTGAGTGCGGGTGCAGCCAGCGCACACACCTCGTCGGTGAATCCCTTCGGAAGATCGATACTTCCGTGCGCGAGGGCGACGAACTCGACGCTTACACCCAACTCGGCCGCATCGACCTCGCACTGCCGCTGCTGGTCGGCATCTCGCATGTCCACCAGCGAGGCCACGACGTACGACGGCCGCGGATACTGCTGGTGCAGTGCGGCTATCGCCTCCAAGGCGGTGGCGCCGGTGGAGATCTCGTCGTCGACGAGTACCAGCGGCACCTCGGTGCCCGGCGCATCGGGGGTGAACAGTGCGGCGTCGGTGGGTTCGATGAAGTGGGTGGTGGCGTGCGAATGCCCCTCCTCGAATGTCGCGGTGACGCTCACCCCGCCGGCGCACCGCCGTGTCGAATGCAGGTAACAGGCCGCACCCATCCGGTCGGCGACGCAGTGACCCAGCCCGGTGGCCGTCTCGGCGAATCCCAGAACCGTTGCAGCAGATGACTTTTCCACACCAATATGTTCGATGACCAGATCGGCGAGCCGATCCGCGGCACCACGCACGAGAGCCGGGTCGGTGGGAATATGCTTGCCCAGCACCGTCGACACCAGCAGGTGTGCCCGCTTGGGGTTGCGGCGCAGGCCCAGCCGTACCAGGTCGCCGATACCGTCACCGCCCAGCAGGACACCGAAAGTATCGCTCACCCAGCTGCTTTCGAGAGATGTGCTCACGCCGGAACCAGCGCCGTCAACAGATCGACGAAGGTGATGTTCGGATTGGTCACCCCGAAAACGTGCGCCCGGTCGAGCACACCCTGGGCCCAACGACGGTGCGGTTTCAGCTCATTCATCTTGTTACGATAGGTCGAGGTGCGCACCCCGCCGGCGTCACCGCCCGCGATGTCGACGGCGTCGTGATACTCCTCGTGAGTGACCGCCGACAGTGCGTGCACGGCCGCCACGTGGGTGGGATGGATGACGGTCTTACCGTGCATGCCGTTGGCCCGGTCGAGTGCGATCTCGCGGAGCAGGCCGTCGATGTCGCGGCTCACCAGGTGCTGCCGGAACAGCACCGCGTCGTGGTCGGCGAACAGGGTCTGCCGCAGCGTGGGCCGGAACAGCCGCTCGTGGTCGGCGAAGTACTCCCACACCGGCCCGGTGATGATGTGGCCGGCGTCGCCGGCGCGCCCGAGGTAGTTGATGATGCTCGCGATGGCGTCGGCGGCCACGCGCACGTCGTAGATCGTCAGGTCGCGGTCGCGGCGGATGCCGAACATCCCACACATATCGGTGGCGCCGATCCGGGCGGCCAGGACGTGAGATCGATACTCGCCCAGGATCTCCGCGATAGACCCGAGCTCGATGTCGCGGGTCTCCCGGTACACGATCTCCGGCGATTCCAGGACCGGCATCGCGTACAGGTGTTTGCCGAGCACCTCCGAGGCCCGCACCACCGCGTCGAGCCCGTCGCGGGCGATGGCAGAGGTGAACTTGGGCAGCACGAAACCTGACAGGGCCGTGCGGCCGGGGCCCAGTTCGGCGGCGATCTTCGGGATCCGTTCGGGGGTGCGGGTGCGCACGAACAGCAGCATCGCCGCCGCCGGCCCGTCGGCGAGTTCGTCGAGGGCGGCCACGGCACAGGCGGCGGCGTGGTCCTCCTCGTCGTCGGCGACGGCGTCCTCGAGGTCGATGACCATCGACGTCACCCCATTGGCGAAGCGCCGCTCGATGGTGCGCGCCAGATCGGCCCGGTTGCCGGGCACGTACAGCGTGGCGCCCAGTGCCAGGGCCAGCACCCGCGTCGGATCGTCGTGCCCGACCGGCTGGGGGCTATGGAGAAACAGGCGTTCGACGACGGCGTCGTCGAGGTGATGGAAGTGCCGGAATCGGGGCGTGCTCATTTCGCGGCGAGTTGTCCTCTCATGCGGTCGATGATCTCGGTGATCCTGGCATCGACCGCGCGAAGTTCGGTCCAGTACGCCCAGTAGTCGGGGTGTATGCGGCCGAGCGTCGTTTTTGCCCGGTCGATGCGGTCGCCTTGAGCGTCGAGCACAGAACCCCAATCGTCAACCAGAGAATTGTTGACGGCGAATTGTTGCGCATCCCGTAATCGGAACCTCACCTTGCGTTCATGCCCGGCCGGATCGGCGCGCACATCGCGCAACGTGCGCAGCCGATCGAGCACCTGGTCGACCGCCCGCTGCGCCTCGTCGAGATGATCGCGGGCCCGCTCGGCGTCGGTGATGGCCACGTCAGGGTCGGTGCGCACATGCCGGCGGGCCTGTTCGATGTCGTCGCGGGCTTCGGTGAGATGGCCGTCCACCGCACGCTGATTGTCGCGCAGATCCTTCGAACAGTCGGTGCTGAACTCGCGCAGCAGTGCCGACAGCGCGTCGGGCATCTGGGTGGCGCGGTGGCCGACGGCCGACATCCGGGTTTCCACCGACCGAATGACGCGGTCGGCCTGCTCGGGCAACGATGCGGCCTCGGTCAGCACGCCGTGCAGCCGCTGGGCCGCCGCGGTGACCGCCGCCGCCTCCCGACGACGCTGGGGGATCGTCGTGGCGGCATCGAGCCGGGGCAGTCCCTCGCGCACAGCCCGGGCGGCGCCGTCGACGGTCCGGAGCCTGCGCGCGGCGCCCGGCGCCTGATCGAGTTGGGAGAGTGCTTGGTGGGCAGCGACTTTCGCCTGGTGGGTTTCGTGGCCCGCGAGGCTGGCGGCACCGGCGGCCGAGGTCAGTTCGTTGTGGTGGACCTGGCCGAAGCGGGCCATGTCGCCCGATAGAGCACCGATGGCGTCGATGCAGGCGGTGATCTCCGCCGGCGACGGCGGCCGGGTGTGGTCACGGGCGCCGGGATCGGTTGTCGCGGTCAGCCGCAGGTACTCACCGACGATCTGAAGTTGCCGGTCGCGCAGCGGCGGCCAGTCGCGAGCGGCCGGCGAGTTCGGGTTGATCTCGCGGGCCGGCGCGACGGCGGCGTCGATCTGCGTGAGCTGTCGTTCGAGGTCGAGAAAGGCCGTGGTCAGCGCGCCCAGCTGTTCCTGCACCTGCGCGCCCTGCACACGCGAGCGCCCCCCGAACACGCGTCTGACGAAGTTCCCGGCCACGGCACCGATGCTAATCGGCGCATGTCGTGTCGGTCGGACGGCGGACAACGCGATCTGATGCTCCGCCGGGCATTCCGCAGCGCCCGTCGGTGTGTCACTATCTGACTCGTGCAACTGGTACAACGATCCAAGCGGGTGCTCGAAGCGCACCTCGCGGGCACCTCGGTGCGTGCGCTGAGCGGTTCGATGGTGGCCTATGAAGGCCAGGTCACGTTCAAGTCGGCCGGATTCGGCGGCGGTGCGGGCGTGGTGGCCGGCCTCAAACAGAAGGCGACCGGCGAATCCCTGTCGCTGATGGAGTGCACGGGGCACGGGGTGGTGTACTTCGCCCACGATGCCGCCGAGGTGACCATCATCGACCTCAACGGTGACACGCTGCAGGTGGAGTCCGAGCAGTTGCTGCTGCTGGCCGGAAACCTGACCACCAACGTCACGTTCGCCGGTGTGCGGGGCATGGCCGGTGGTCAGGGGCTGTTCACCACCACGGTCGCCGGACAAGGGCAGGTGGCGCTGCTCTCGCGCGGCGGGCCGCTGATCCACCTCGAAGTCAGCCCCCAGTACCCGCTGGTCGTCGACCCCGACGCGTTCGTGTGCGCTCGCGGCCAGCTCACCCAGTCCTTCGACACCGATGTGTCGTGGCGCACCGCCGTCGGCCAGGGCAGTGGCGAGGCGTTCTCGCTGCGCTGGGCCGGCACCGGCGTCGTCTCCATCCAGCCGGCTGAACGATAGGAGGCCCAGCGGTGTTCACAGCGGTCAACAGCAAGGTCGTTTCGGTCAATCTCGCACAGTCCGGGCCCATCGTCGCCCGGCGCGGCGCGATGCTCTTCTACACCGGGCAGGTGTACTTCGAACCCCATCAGGTCCCCGGCGGGGGTGGGGGCATGGGCGGCGGGATGATGGGCGGGATGGCCGGTCGCATGCTCTCCGGCGAACATGAGGCCACGATGCTCGCGCAGGGAAACGGCGTGGTGCACTACGGTTTCCGCGGCATCGAGGCGACGGTGGTGAACCTGGGATCGGTCGGCGGGCAGATGCGCGTCGAGGCGTCCCGGCTGCTTGCCCGCACCGCCGACATCCAGGCGTCGATCGTGTCGGTGGCCTCCTCTGGCGGCCAGGGCGGTGGCGGGGGCGGTGGCCTGTTCGGGTCGCTGCGTAACGCGGCCGCGGGCGCGATGACCGGGCAGGGCATGTTCACCACCCAGCTGATGGGTGCGGGCAGCGTCGTGGTGCTCGGCCACGGCGGCATCTTCGAGCTTCCGGTGAACCCCGGCGGCGCGGTGCTCGTCGACCCGCAGGCGTTCGTCGCCTCGGCCGGACAGGTCAATTCGACGCTCAAGTCGGCGATGAGCTGGCGCAACGTCGGCCGCGGCGGCGGGGAGTCCATGCAGCTCGAATGCACCGGTCAGGGCGTGGTGTACGTGCAGGCATCCGAACAGAAGATGTGAGTGGAGAAACAACTGTGAGCGTGTACAACACGGTGTGGAATCCGCACACCCTGCCCAGTGACGACAACATCGAGGGCAACAAATATGCCTACTGCATCGACCTGACCCAGCCGTGGTTCATGTCCAAGGGCGCGATGATCGCCTACTACGGGCAGATGCGGTTCACCGCGCTGACGCACGGCCTGCAGGGCGGTCTGTTGCAGATGGTGGCGCAGCAATTCTCGGCGCCCCTGTATCTGGCCGACTTCGTCGTCGCCGAGGGCCAGGGCAAGCTGGTCATCGGCGACCGCGGCTACGACATCAACTCCTACGATCTCGACGACGGCAACCTCACCATCCGGTCGGCGAATCTGCTGGGCTTCCAGCCGACCCTGTCGATGAATCAGTCGATCGTGCCGGGCTTCGTCACCCTGATCGGCAGCGGCAAGTTCCTCGCCTCCTCCAGCGGGCCGGTGATGTTCATCGAACCGCCGGTGCGGGTCGACCCGGAAGCGCTGGTGGGCTGGGCCGATTGCCCGTCGCCGAGCCATCACTACGACGAAGCGTGGGTGAACGGTTTCATCGCCGCCGCCGGCCGCCGGATGGGCATCAACTCCGGCGAGGAACGGCAGTTCGATTTCACCGGCGCCGGAACGGTACTGGTGCAGTCGAGCGAGAAGGTCATCAACGACAGCTCGATCGTCCGGTCGATCCAGGGGCAGCTGGCCGGACTGTCGGCTCCCGGGCTGCAACAGATCAACCAGCAGATCAACATGCAGCTCGGCCAGCATCAATAGCGTCGGATAAAGGATCGAATCCGGCGTCGGCAGCGCCCAACCGCCGGTGCGATGTGGAACGATGCGAGGGTGTCTTCCGGTAACCCCTTTGGGCCTGGCCCCGGCAGTGGCGGCCCCGTGAACAACGGCGGTCCGGGCCGCTCGCCGTTCGGGCCGCCCGGTGGTGGGCGCCCGCAGGGACCACCCCCGGGAGGTCCGTTCGGGCAGGGACCATTCGCCCCGGCAGGAGCCCCGCAGGCCCGTACTGTCCCCGGATACTCGGCGCCACCGGCCCCGGCACAGGCGGACCTGACACCGGTCGGACCGCCCACCGCACTGCTGGTGGCCTCCGGTGTGCTCGCCGCCGCAGGTATCGCGATCGGTGCGCTGTTCTGGGCGCAGTGGCAGAGCCTGATCGGCTGGCTGCTGGCCGGACCGATCGCGATCGGTGTCGTGGCGCTGTTCTCCTCGAAGGACACGATGCGCCGCACGTCGGCGGTGTACCTGCGGCCCGGCTGGATCATGGGCGCCTACGTGGCGGTGATGGTGCTGGTGGCCGCGGGCGTGTTGGTCGGCGCCTTCGGTTTCGCGATCTGGGTGGGACGCCGATGAGGTGGCATGCGCTGGCCGCGACGATCCTGCTGACCTTCCTGGCCACGCTCACCGGGACGCCGGCAGCCGGCGCCGCACCCGACGACCAGTCCGGCATCGACCGGTTCGGTGCGTGCATGGCCGGCGCCAAGGAAGGCCGGGTGCTGCTGCTGGTCGACGAATCACGCAGCCTCGCCGTCACCGACCCCGACGCCGCGCGCGTAGCCGCGGCCAAGTTCCTCACCGAACAGCTCAGTACCTATGCCACCGACACCGGCGTGTCCCTCGATGTGGCGATCGCCGGATTCTCCGACACCTACAGCGAACGCAAGGGCTGGACCACTCTGTCGGAGAAGTCCCTCGATTCGATTACCGCCACCCTCGACGGGTTCGCCGACCGCGCGGGCGGCACCGACACCGACTACTGGCTCGCCCTCGACGGGGCCCGCAAGACGATGCAGTCCGGTGACGCGCCGACGTGCCGGATGATCGCCTGGTTCACCGACGGCAAGCTCGACTTCACCATCCGGTCGAGCGCGGACAAGCCGTACGCGCCGGGCGTCTCCCTCGACACCGAGCAGGACCGCAAGAAGATGGTCGAGGCGGCCAAGACCAGTCTGTGCCGTCCCGGCGGCCTCGTCGACCAGGTGCGCTCGTCCGACATCATCACCGTCGCCATCGGCCTGGCCGGCAAGGACGTCAAGGCGGCCGATTTCGATCTGCTCAAGTCCATCGCCACCGGTGAGCAGACGTCCACCGGCACCTGCGGTGACGTGCGCAGCCCGGTGCCCGGCGACTTCTACCTCGCCGACGACATCGACGAACTGCTGTTCACCTTCGACAAACTCAGCACCCCGGGACAGCCGCCGCTGACCAACGAGACCGGAGCCTGCGCTGTCAAGGTGTGCGACTCGGGCAAGCATCGTTTCGTGCTCGATTCGTCTGTCGGCAGTGTCAATATCCTGGCCAGTGCCGACCGCACCGGCCTGACCCCGGTGCTGGTGTCCCCGGACGGCACCGAAACGCGCATGGCCGGTGACAAGCAGGGCAGCGCCGAGGTGGGCGGGGTGACGATCGCTTACGACTTCCCCGGTGACAAGGCCGTCGCTGTCCGGATGACCAACTCACAGGCGGCGCAGTGGCGTGGCGCGTGGGCGCTGGTGTTCATCGCCCCCGACTCCGATTCCGCGGCAAAGACCAAGTCGCAGATACACATTCGTGGTGATCTGACGGCCACCTGGCTCGGCGGGAAGAACACCGCCCTGCATTCCGGCAACACCGTGGACATGAAGTTCGGCCTGCGCAACGGTGCGGGCAAACAGGTCGACCCCGCCGGCATCCCCGGGACGGCGTCGCTGACCACCGAACTCGTTCCCGCGTCGGGTAAGGCGATCTCCATCGGGCGCGACATCCCCAAGGGCCGTATCGCCGCGGCCCGATCGCTGGATCTGGGTTCGGTGGCACCCGGCCGGGCCACGCTCCGGATGACGCTGTCGGTGACCACCGCATCGGCCCGCGACAGCGACGGCACGCTCGTACAGGGCACCGCGCTGTCGCCGTCGACGGTGGAGCTACCGGTCACCGTCGACCCACCTGTCGGCTACCCCAAGGTCGACGCCAAGCTCGACTTCGGCACATTCGAGGGGGAGGGCACCACGACGGCCACCCTGAAGGTGACCGGCCCGGGCTGCGTCTGGCTCGACAAGACCACCGTCGTCGCCGCACCCGACGGCGCGGACGGCCTCGCGATCAGCTCCGACGCCGCGGCCAAGGACTCCTGCGTCAAGGTCGTCGACGGCGCGTCGGGTGAACTCACCGTCCGCATGGCCGTACCGACCGCGGTCAACGGCGACGTCAACGGCACCCTGCGGGTAATGCTCGGACCCGAGCAGGCCGGCGAGCAACCGATCGCCACCGAGGTCCCGTTCACCGCCGCACTGCAGAAGCCGCTGAACACCACGAACTTCCTCATCGCACTGATCGTCGGGCTCGTCCTCGGGCCGCTCATCCCGCTGCTGGTGCTGTACGCGGCCAAGTGGCTGACCGCCCGGATTCCGGGCCGCGCGTTGCGGGCCGAACAGATCCAGGTCCGCGTCGACGGCTCGTCCGTCATGCGCGACGGCGCGCCGTCCCTGACCCGCGACGGCGGGCCGTCCCTGACCCGCGACGGCGGGCCGTCCCTGACCCGCGACGGCGGGCCGTCCCTGACCCACCGTGGCCGGCCGCTGGCCGTTCGCGACGACGAGTTCGTCCAGCTCGTGCCCGGCACCGGGTCTGCGACGCGCCGGCTCGACCTGGGCGGGATCTTGCTGCGCACCAGGATCGGCCGGTCGCCGTTCGGCACCGGGTACGTGGTGGCCACCGCGCCCGGTCTGGCGGGTGCGGCCGGCCGCTCCGGTGACCGGACCGGCGCCACGCCCGACGCCCGTCTGCCGCTGGCCGTACACAACACCTGGTTCGTGCTGCACGATCCGCGTGGACCGGAGAACACGGCCACGGTGGTCATGCTCGTCGGCGACGTCGGCCGCGACGTGATCGACCGGCTCGCCGCCGAGGTCACCGAGCATCTGCCGCGAGTACTGCCGCAACTGCGCGCCGACGCGCTGCGCAACCTCCCCGAGGACCAGCGTCCGGTGGCGCCGTCGGGTCCGGGCAATCCCTTCGGCGGCGGTGGCGGCACAGGTGGTGCGGGCGGTGCTCCGGCCAACCCGTTCGGCCCGCCACCCGGACAGCAGGGGCCGCCGCAACAGTTCCGGCCCCAACAGGGTCCACCCCGACAGGTTCCGCCGCAGCAGGGAGGAAACCCATTCGGCGGCAACCCATTCGGCGGCAACCCATTCGGTCCTCCACCCGGCGGTCCGAGAAATCAGGGCGGTCCGGGTAATCAGGGTGGTCCGGGAAATCAGGGTGGTCCGGGAACCGGAGACAGACCGAATCCGTTCGGGTGATGAATCTTTCACGCACGCATAACCAAGTGATCCGACCGGATCACGGCGAGGGGTTGAGGGACATATGAGGCGACTACTGATCGTCGGCTGTGGCGGATCGGGCGGCGCGACGCTGGCCTACATGATGGATCAGCTGCGGTCGGACCTGGCGGCACACGGTATCGGTCGCATCCCGGCCGGCTGGCAGTTCGTCCACCTGGACGTGCCGACCTCGCCGTCGCGGGTCGAGGGTGTCGGCTCGGTCCGCGATCAGGACGGTGTGTACGTGGGCACCGGACCCGAAAGCGACAGCTACAAGGTTCTCGACAACGCGCTTTCGCAGCGTCTGGCCGCCGGTCAGCAACTCGACACCATCGCCACCTGGGCGCCCCGCGAACTTGACACGGTGTACACGCCGCTGTCGACGGGTGCCGGCCAGTACCGGGCGCTGGGCCGGATGATCACGCTCAGCCGCGTCGGGCAGGTGCGCGATTCGTTGCAGCGGGCGTGGGATCAGCTGTACCTGACGTCCACCGACACCGAGATGCGGTCGCTGCACATCCCGGGCGCCGGGGCCTACCGTCCCGACGATCAGCCGCTGGTACTGGTGGTGTCGTCGATGGCCGGCGGTGCGGGTGCGTCGATGGCCCTGGACATCTGCCGTGTCCTGACGCTGGTGCAGGGGGTGGATCCGCGGCTGATGGCCGTGTTCATGGTGACCCCGGACATCTTCGAGACGCTACCGCCGTCGGCGGTCACCGGCACCCGGGCCAACGCGCTGGCGATGCTCGGTGAGATCGTCGCCGCGCAGACCGGGTCGGCCCGCCGCTCCGACGTGGAGCTGCTGCGGGCGCTCGGTCACGAACACGGCGAGGGCGCCCGGATCCCGTTCGCCCGTGTGTTCCCGGTCGGCCGCTACGTGGGTGCCCAGCGCACCGTGTTCGGTGACGGCACCCCGGACGCGGTGTACCGGGGTCTGGGGCGTGGTCTGGCCGGTCTGACCCTGTCGGCGCCGGCGATGCAGCAGTTCGTCGAGTGGGACCTCACCAACGGCGTGGGCGATCAGGGTTCGCTGGAGTATCTGGGCTGGGGCAACCGGCAGTGGAACAACATCCCTTGGGGCACTTTCGGTTTCGCGAGCCTGAGTATGGGCCGCGACCGGTACGCCGAGTACGCCGCCCAGCGCCTGGCGCGCAGTAGTGCCGACCGGCTCCTGCACGGGCATTTGCGGCCGGGCAACACCGCCTCCGACGAGGAGCAGGTGGGCGCCGCCCTCGACAATCAGTGGGACAACATCTGCCGCGGACTGGGCCTGGCCGGGGCGGGCACCACGTCGGGTACCGCGCAGTGGCTCTCGAACGTGGTGCTGCCCACCCAGCAGGTCAACCAGCATGCGGCGGCCATCGTCAACCAGACGGTGCGCCCGCGGCTGGACACCTCGCCGGGCGTCAACGGCGAGCAGTGGGCCGCGCAGGTGTACCGGGTGCTGGCCGAGCAGCGCGAGACGATCAAGAGCGATGCCGCCTCGGCCGCGTATGCGATCGCCTACCACTGGCAGCAGCGGCTGGCGGCGGCGCTCGAACATGCCGTCACCCATGCGCTCGCCACGCTCGGATTACCTTATGCCACAGGTCTTGTCAAGAGGATCTCACGCATGTTGCAGGACGTGGTGATGCCCGAGACCTACAATCTGTCCGGCTATGCCCCGGCCGACGTCGTCGAGGCCACGCCCGAGGTCAAACGCACCCTCGCCTCGCTCAAGGGCACTCTGGCCACTACGGGTGCGGTGTCCGAGCAGGTCTTCGCCGGGTTGCAGGCCACGATCACCCAGGAGATCTACGCGGCACTGTCCTATCAGATATCCACCGCCGCGGGGGCATTGGTCAACGAGGCCATCGAGCCGATGATCGCCGCGCTCAACGAATCGCAGTCGCTGCTGCGCCGGGCCGCCGCCGCTCCACGCCGCGAGTCGGGTCTGGCGCACCTGCAGACCGATGAGTACGCGGCCTGGCCGTCGGACGCCGACGAGCGCGTCTCCGAACGGTTCGCCGAGGCCGACAACGAGGTGATGCTGACCCGGTCCGCGGAGTTCAAGCAGCGCTACGAGATCGACCTGCCCAGTTCGGTGGGGTTGACGTCGGTCGACATCCAGGCGTTCGGCACCGCGGTGACGCGGGCGTCGATGCACGTGATCACCGGTTCGTGGACCACCGTCGGCGGCACGCGGTCGCCGAGCGAGACGTGTCCGGTCGTCGAACGCACGACGGCGTGGGTATCGCGGGCGTTCCCGCGGCATCCGGAGACCGGCGAGACCCTCATCGCCGCCCCCACCGCGTACAAGGTACATACCTCGCCAGCCGAAATTCTCAGCAGAGCAAGGGAATTCATCGCCCGCACGGGCGAGTCGTTCGACCGGTTCTGTGCGGTGTCGTTGCGCGAGTACGTGACCGGCGCGGAAAGCCGGGTGCCCGAGACCGAATTGCATACCCGCAGACAGGATCTGCTGCTGCGGTTCGGGGAGGCCGTCGACCTGGCGCGTCCGCTCGCGAGCGTCAACGAGAACGCCATGCAGGCCATCCACGGGGTGTCGGAGATGGTGTACCGCTACAAGTTCTCTGCCGTGCCGTTCCATGGACTCGAACTCGGCGACCGATTGGGAACCGCACTGGCCCAACGGATCCGCGTCGACTCCAACAGCGCCGCGGCGTTCGGGAACGCACTCACCGACGAACGCAACATCAAACGCATCGATATCTTCGGCTCGTACCCCAACTATTCGCCGCTGGCCTATGAATCGGTGGTCGAACCGGCGGCACGCCAGTGGCTCGCGGCATCACCCGCCGAACGGTCGGCGTTCTGGACGTACCGGCGGGCCCGCCCGCTGGAGGCGAGCCTGCCGATGCACGAGGCGGAGCGGCGCGCGATGGTGGCCGGGTGGCTGCTGGGCCGGGTCGTCGGATTCGTCCGCACCCCCGAGCCGCCGTTCACCCAGCCGGTGCGGGTGTGGGATGCGGAGAACCGGCAGTGGCTGTCGTTCCCGCACCCCCTGCTGACCCCGCCGTCGGAGTTCCTCGCCGAATATGACTGGCTGCCTGCGGTTCTCGAATCCGTACTGCTGGCCATCGCGCAGTCGCATCAGCCGCCGGTGATGACCTCGATGGCGCCGTACCGGGCGCTGCGCCACATCTTCGACAGTGCGCAGGAGAACGCCACCACCGGACCGGATGCGCGCAGCCTGCTCGCCGGCCACCGTAACCTCGCGGACTGGCTGCGGACCGGTGACTCGGGAACCGGCCTGGCGTCGGTGGTCAAGGACACGGGGGAGAAGGCGAGCATCGACGAACGGGCGGAACGGGCGGGCACCTACCTGCGCGACTACGCGAACTTCGTCTCCGAGCACTTCATGAAGCCCGGCGACGTGAGCGCGGCGGGGCAGCCACCGGCCCGCGGCGGCGGCGTGTTCTCGGTGATCGGTGTTCGCGCCCAGGCGTCCAAGACCCCGTTCTTCCGTGATCTGGCGCCCGATGTGTATTGGGCCGCAAACGAATTGATCACTCTGCTGCCGTCGGCGGCGGTCGCCGCCAAACGGCCCGTTCAGCAGGAGGGTATCGGGCCGGTGCCCACCGCGCAGGGCGACGATTGGAGCGCGCCCAAGTTCGGTTCCGGATTCGACGGTCCGCTCGGAGGGATGCTCTGATGTCGGCATTCACCGTATTCATCGCGCCGGCCGGCCGTGCCGACGGTGTGCTGGCCGCGCTCGGTGACCTGTCGGCCGCCGGACTCATCGAGCGGTTCGGTTGGATCGCCGATCCGTCGGCCGACGTCCCGACCGACAGCCTCACGGTGGTCGAGGGCGGACTGGCCGCGGACGTGCGGCTCGACCAGTTCGTCACCACGCAGCGCACCACGATGCTGCGGGTGTGTTCGCTGGTTCCCGCCTATGCGGGTGACCGCAGGCTGTCGATCCCGGCGGAGCTGTCGGCGGTGTCGGCGCTGGCCACGGCGACGGCGGCCGGCGCGGTGGTGCGGATCCGCTGTCTGCTGACCGGGCCGCAGGGCTGCGCGACCGACATCCACGGCGCCGTCGTCGAGGGCTGGCACAACATCATCGTCTCCCCGGAGGATTCGCGCGGTCCCGACTTCGGCCGGGTGCCCACTGCCGCAGATCCGTCGCCGGCTAGCCTGGGCCGCACCGCCGCACCCGTGCTCGCCGGTCTGTGCGGCCTGTGGTCGGGGCTGTCCCACGCCCCGCTCGACGACGCCGCCGTTCTTCCGGGTCGCGTTGTGCGACTGGCCCGTTCGTACTATCGAAGGCTGGACACCACAGCCGCCGAAGCCGCGCTGCGGCATCAGGTGCTGGCGCAGGGCGGGCAGTTCCCGTTGCCCGGCGATCAACGCACCCGCGTGGTCTACGTCGACGACGTGGGGCTCGCGTCCCATTCGATGGCGAACGCGTTGTGGCGCAAGCATGGTGACGTCCTGCGCGGCCCGCGGCTTGCGTATGAGACCGAGACCGTCGAGGCGTTGAGCGGGTGGGCGGCGCTGAAGCTGTTCTTCGGTTTCCTGTGGGCGGCGATCAAGAATGCGCCGTCGTCCTGGTACAACAGGATGGTCAGCAACGCTGCGGGCCGGATGGCCGCACAGGTGCAGCAGGCCGTCTTCTCCGAGGGCAATGCCGCCTACGAGGTGGTCGTGCGGGGGCGGAGTGCCGACGGACGGCACGCGGGCTGGGCCGAGGTCGGCGCCGCCTCGGGGCATCTGAGCGACACCCTCGCCGGAGGGCAGTTCGGTGACACCACGGGCCACCACCCGGTGCACGAGGCGGCCGCGGACCTGTCGGGGGTGTGGCAGGACTACGCCCGCGCGGCGATGACGCTCGGTGACGCGGGCGAGCGGTCCAACGAGCTCCCACCGATCCGGGTGGGCGCGGCGCGCGGGATCGTGCCGGGCGCCGCGGACGCGGTGCCCGGGATCGAGGCGCGGTTCACCGAAATACCAGGTGTCATCGCCGCGGCGGTGGGTTTCGACGGCGTCGACGCCACGGACGCGCTCGGCATCATCGACCTGCGCCAGCGGCTCACCGAGTTGCAGCGCAACCCGGATCTCGGTCTGGCAGCGGGGTCGACGCTGGCCGCGCTGGGTGAGTGGCAGTACGGTCACGCCCGCAGTTTCGGCGTGCAGGCCGGTGCCGCTCTCGCGCAGGCCTTCAGCGACTGCAAGCAGGAGGTCGCGTACCTGTGGGAGAAACTGCGCAACGCGCGGCCCGCCCCGGAGGCCCCGCCGAGTGACCTGCGACTGGCCCGCTGGGTACAGGTGACGGTCGTGGTGCTGGTGATCCTGGCCGCGGTGGTCGGCTACTTCGGCTACAAGGAGGTCATCGGCGCCTGGACGGCCGTCGGAATCGTCGCCGGTTCGGTGGTCGCGGCGCTGGTCTGCTTGGCCGTGGCATTCGTCAACGTCCAGCGCAAACTGTTCGCCCTGATCCATCAGCGTAAGTCGGTGACCAGCGAGCAACGGATCGATCAGCAGAACCTGCTGACGGCATCGGCCGATCTGCGCCGGCTCTCCCGCGCGTACGGGCAGTTCCTGTCGTGGAGCCGGGCCATCGGAGGTTTCCTCGCCGGACCACTTGGCCCCGACACCCACGCCGACCCGGAGCCGGTCCCGGTCGCGTGGGGTCTGCCGATGGCCGCGGGACTGGGCTCGGTGGTGCCCGACGACGCGGAGACGGCGACGGCCGCGGGCTATCTGCGCCGTGACCTGTTCCATCCGGGCTGGCTGACCCAGTCGTGGGACAAGATGCTCGCGGTGGCCACCCCACCGCAGTTCGGCTACGAATTCTCCTCCACCGCTTCGCCGTTGTGGACCGACCCGGGCCGCAAGACGGGTTCGGGCCTGGACCGCTGGTCGTCGGACCTGTTCGACGGCGTCATCACCTCCACCGGTGCCGAACTGGTGTGGCAGGAGTCGCTGAGTCTGCTCGGCGGGCCGATGGCGGGGCTGGCCGGGAAACTGGTGGGTAGTGTCGCGGTCGCCGGTGGCCCGCGGGTGCCGGTCGGCGACTTCCTGGCCGGGCTCGACCGGCCCGCCGCACCCGCCGGATCGTTCCCCACGACGCTGCTCACCGACACCGCGATCACCGGGTCGGGTGCGCGGGTGGCCACCGACGTCCGGCACAGCGCGCGCCTGGGATTGGGAATCATCTGCGCGGCAACCCAATTCAGTGATGCTCTGGTGCCCGATCAGATTCGCTCCGGACCGGTCGCCGCTGCTGCGGAATGGACGACCGAGGCGGGCCGCGCTCCCGATTCGGGTCCACCACCGCTGTTCAAGCCGGCCACCGGCCCGTCCGACGAGTTCCGGGCCCCGGACCTCGGAAAGGGATTCGAGTTCTGACATGACTTCCGGCAACGACGGCAACCTCGACGTCCTGATCCGGTGGTCGCGTGAGGCCGCCGACCGGGGCCTGACGGTACCGGACCCGGCGCGGTTGGTGGAGATCTCGCGTAGTCCCGCCGATTGGTGGCGGGCGGGGACGGACCCGGTGGAACTGGCCTGGCGCCCGACCGTCGACCACCTGCTTCTCCAGGTGCGTCTCGGGGTGGTCGCGGCGGCGGCCGTCGAGTTCCTGCCCGACGCACTGCGCACGCCACCGGGCGTACCACCGGCTCAGGCATTCCCGGCTGAGGTGCTGCCGTCAGAGCCGGAGCCCGAACCCCGGGTCGTCGACCGCGAGACCCTGATCTTCCAGGCGCTCATCGACTGGCGGTCCGCGCAGATCGCCGCCGGTGTCGACGGTGCGGAGGCCATCAAGGACATCACCCTGCGCAACCTGGTCAAGTACAACCAGACCGGCGAGGACGTCATCCGGGTGAAACTGCCCGGCCAGGCCAAAGGGCTGGCCGGCGAGATCGCCGCGGTGTTCGCCCGATTCGGTGAGCCGGAACCGGATACACCGACCGCACCGCGCACGTCGCCCGTGCCCGCCATTTCGCGGCCACCCGAACCCGTCCCCGCACAGACGCGTCCGGCACCGTCGGAACCGCGTACACAAGGCGGCGTGCTGAATCTGACACACGCCGACTTCTGCGACTACGACTATCCCGAGACCGACGTCGAACCGGGCCGGATCACTATCGCCCCGGACGCCGACGGTGTTGCACTGTCGTGGAATCCGTGGCCCGCGCGGGCCGGTGAGGTGGTCGTGTACCGGGTGGTGTCGGCGGACGGGTCCGGTGCCGCTCCGCCGTCGATCTACCGGCCCGAGGCCGGCGAGCTCCTGGCCGCGACGTCATCGACATCCCTGGCCGACGGCCGGTTCCTGAGTTCGGCGGTGCGGCTGTTCGAGGTGTGGTGCCATGTCGGCGCCGACGTGGCGTCGGCATGCGCACAGCAGCCGGTGCGGTGGGCGGTCGGCCACGAGGTGAGCCCCGTCGACTCGATGACCCTCACCGAGGACGGTGGCCGGATCATCGGGCGGTGGACGGTGTTTCCGGGAACCCGTGCGGTGCAGGTGTTCCGGATTCCGCTCGACGGTTCGGGGCCGGCGGTCGGCAATCCGCGTAACCAGATCTGTGTGGGCGCACCCAACCTGACCGGCTTCGTCGATACCGGCGCCGCCCGCGGACGCCGGTTCCTGTACCGGGCCGTCGCCGAGGTCGACCTCGCCGGCACGGTCCGGCTGTCCCGGCCACGGCAGCTGGAAATCCTTGTGCCCGTGGAGCTCAAGCCCATCACCGATCTGCATGTGGAGATGGGCGAGGACCGTAGTACCTTCGGATTGCGCTGGACCACACCGGATGCGGGTCAGAATGTACGGATCTACCGGTTCCCCGCCGAGCCGACCGCCGGCCTGGGCAGTGAGGACCGGGACGAATCCGTCATCGCCGCAGAGGGATTCGTCGACGGTAACCTCATCAAGGATCCGATCGTCGCGCTCGATCCGGAGCGATCGCAGATGGTCGGGGTCATCTGGCCGCCCAACTGGGAACGCGCCTACATCACGCCGGTCACGGTGTCGGGCAACCGGGTCCGGGTCGGCACCACCCGTGTGCACACCAGACCCCTTGCCGCGGTGCAAGAACCGCGGATCGTCGAGCGGTATCACACCCAGCTCGCCACCTTCGGCTGGCCGGCGGGGGCAGCGGCAGTGCAGGCGTTCGTCGGCTCGATGTCGTTGCCGCCGGAGCAGGTATGCGCGCAGCATCCGGCGGCGGAGATCACCAAGCAGGTCCACGAACGCGACGGCGCGCTCACCTTCCGGCCACGTCTG
Source organism: Gordonia sp. (in: high G+C Gram-positive bacteria) (assembly GCF_020438995.1). Classification (GTDB taxonomy): domain Bacteria; phylum Actinomycetota; class Actinomycetes; order Mycobacteriales; family Mycobacteriaceae; genus Gordonia. The sequence goes on along the minus strand of NZ_JAGQTN010000272.1, from coordinate 9,685 downwards.
CTGCACTGGTCGGGATGCCAGGTTTGTCTTGTGCCGGTGGCCTATTCGCGTGGTGAGACAATCCGCGGCGAGATCACCTCGTTGGCATATCCGGGTCTCGAACGCCTCGATTACTGGTTCGACACGGTGGCCCCCGGATCGCGACGGTTGCGGCTGATTCTGCGGTCGCACAACGACATCGAATCACCGCCGGCGCTGGTGCTGGTGAACAATCAGCAGCGGCTGCCTCTCGAACCGCAGGACGGACAAGCGATTCTGCTCGATTCACCGACCGGTTCGGTGCCGCATTGCCGGTTCAACGGAGTCCTCAAGGAGGGCCGGGCCATCGGTACGGAGTGGACGTTCGACACCAGCGGGCTACGCGGCTATCTACGATTGTTCGCCACCGACACCCGGCGGCCCCGCGCGGTCGCGCTCTTCGACCCGCCGATGAATCACCTGTTCATCCCGGACCGGTCCCCGCAACCACACCAGACGCCCGGAATGCAGAGGTAGCCCGGTCATGGACAGCACGAAGGCACCCGTCACCACGCCGCGGCCGGCCGCGGCAGCGCGCTCTGCCGCCCAGTTGACATACACCAGTTTCGATACCGGCACGGGTCCGGGCGGGTGGCAGATCAAAGAGGTCACCGGGCACCTGTCCCAGAGCGAGCGGGAGAGCCTGGTCAAGCGAATCGTCACGGCATTCGATCTCGAGCCGCGGCTGCCGCGGTTTCCCGATCAGGACCAGATCGATTCTCGCCCCAGGAGATTGAGCTATCAGGTGATCGGCGGGGTGGGTGCCTACTGGCACACCGTCGACGCCGGTCGCGATGCCTCGGGGCGGCCCGGCAACGTGTTCGCGCACGTGGCGCTGGACCGGCGGCCGATCGCCGCGCGCGCCGACCGGCCCATCGTCCGCTGGCGTTCGCCGGACTGGCTGGTGCCTTACGGGCAGGCGCACGTGGCCGCGGCCACCCTCGCGGGTCCGGAGCTGCCGCGGCCCAACCCCGACATCAATGTGGTGTCGGCAGTGGAGTTTCTGCTCGGCCGCGACATCGACCGTCAGGGGGTGTTCCGGGTGCTGCTCGACGCTGTCGCCCAGGCGATCTCCGGCGGACCATCGGTGGTGCTGCTGACCGACGGCCACGAGAACTCGGCCCAGTGGATTGCGGCGGTGAGTTTCTTTCTGCCGCTTCAGGTTACGCAGGGGTTCTCGTGGACCACCCACGACGGCCCCGACTACGCCGAGATCGACGTCAGCCGTGGTGTGCACCTGATCGCGATGGCCCACGGCGCCGAGCCGGAGCCCGGCCGACCGGCCGGAGCGGTCGTCATCGACGAGAGCGAGGTGCCCGACCTCGGCGACCTGGGCTCGGTGCACCGGGTGGCCCGGGGACAGGTGCCGGTCGGCGTGCTCTCGACGCTCGCCGAGGGGGTACTGGCCGACGAGGAGATCGCGATCCGGGTACTCGCCCGCTGTGAGCAGATCTCGGAGGAGTTCGCCGACGACACGCTGACGCCGTTGTGGCCGTTGGCGATCGCCGTCGAGGAGGATGCGGATCTGGCCGAGTTCCATGCCGATGCGCTCAAGGTGATCGCCGACGACGCACCCGACGGCGTGGATCGAGTGCCATGGGCGGCGCAACGCGTCGGCAAGGCCCGCATGAGCCACCCGCTGACCGCCGACCAACTCTTGACCAGGTTCGTCGAGGCGCACCGGAACAGCAGGCCGGTGGAGGCGATCGGTGCGCAGTTCCTGACCGCTGCGCTCGCCGATGCCCAGTGGATCGCCTGGGGGCCTGTGGAATCGGTGCCGGATGCGCGGGCGGTCGACCTGGCCGCGCTGCGTCCCGCGCTCGACGAACGCATCGCCGAACTGGCCGCCCGAAGCGGATCGGCCGAACCCGCCGAACAAATGATCGAGGGTCTGCGACTGGCCGAGGTCATCGACAGGGTGGGCCGGCGTGGAAGCGAATTCACCAGGGTCACCGGCGAACTCGCCGCGGCTCTGGACGCCGGCGGGCTCCGGGACTTCTTCTGGGCGCCGCCCGATCGCTGGCCCGGCAACTTCGGCGTGCACATCATCGGGCCTGACGTACGGGCGCGCTATCTGCGTCCGATACTTGCCCAGTATCCGGTCGACTATCTGCGGTCGATCCGCTTCGCCGGGTGGTCGTGGATCTTCGAGGACGCCCCCGCCGGTTCGGGTGATATTGCCGGACAGGTGATTCCGGTGCCGGCCAACCCCACCCCGGCCGACGCGTATCTGTATCCTTTCGCCGCGGTGCAGGTGCTCGCGGCCCCGGAGACCGCGCAGGCCGATCGCGCTGTCCGGCGCGAATGGGCCACGGCGGCAATAGAGTTCACTCTCTCCTCGGACCGTTACAGCGACGAGGACTGTCGCGCAGTCGTCGCCGGGATCGTCGGTCTCGAATGTCCTGATGTCGAGGATCTGCTGGATTGGTCGAGCCGGGAGCCCGCCCGGACGGGCTCGGCGTTGCTGCGTGCACCGGTGCTGACCGGGCCGGCCGATCACCGACTGTTCGAACAGGTCATCGCCGGTGATCGTGGGCACGTCCGGGAGGCCGGGATCACCGACGGGACGCTCGCCGCCGCGATGCTGCGCCGATTGTGCACCGAACCGGACAGTGTGCCCCTGACACGCGCCGAATTGCTTGCGGCGGTGGAGATCTGCGTGACGGAGGGCATCGTTTCGGAGCGGCGCTGCGCACCCGACCTGGCCCTGGCCATCTGTACCGGATATGTGGTCGGTCAGCTCGCAGGTGAGCCCTGGGCACCGCCGTCGGGGCCGGGGACACCGTCGCTGGGGGCACTCACCCCGGATCGCCGGTACGTGTCGCCGTTCCTGCTGCACCTGATCCGCCGTGGCATCGTCGACGTGGACCTGCTGGTGGCCCAGTCGCTGCTCGGCCGCATCGACGGAAAACCGCCGGTGCGCACACTGATCGACGTTCCGGGCCTGGCGACCTGGTCGGACCGGATCATCGAGACACTGGCCGCCGATGGCTATCCGCTGCCCGCATCGGTGACCGCGCTGCGTGATGCGGTGTGGCCGGTCCTCGCGCGCGGGTACGCGGCGCGGGCCGAGCGGTTCTTCGCCGAGTATCCGGCCGCGGCCAGGGACTGGCTCAAGGAGTTTCGTGTCACCGCACGTGAGGGCAATCCCGTACGTGATGGGGGGCAGCCGCCCCGAAGCCGGAAGGAGCCACGCTGATGGCCACATTCGTACTCGACGGCAAGGCTTCCGCGGAATTGCCGCGCAGGCCGATCGCCGTAACGCTGATCGTCGCCGGATCGGTCGGCATCGGTGACGGGGGCCAGACCGGTGGCGCCCGGCTGCTGGCACAGGGCCGGGGCGGGCGGACCGTCCGGGTGGTCCAGCACACCGCCGGCCTGCTGATTCTGCCGCGCGTCGACGAGGAGACGGTGGTCTCGGCAGTGCCCGACGGCCGGGACCGGTTCGACCAGGGGACGGTCCTGCATGTGACGCTCGGCCCGGACGACCCGGCCGACATGGGTGCCGATGTCATCGCGCTGACACCCCGCGACGTGTCGGGCCTGAGTTTCATCGAGCTGGCCACGCTCGTGCCCGCCGGCGCTGCCGCGGTGAGCGTCACCACCAAACTCGCCGTGCCCGATGCCCCGCTGCCGCCGGTCGCCGCACAGGCGCGGGCGGCCTGCCGTGGGGTGCTGCATCGCGATCAGGTCGACGAGGACGATCAGGTGAGCGTCGGCTGCGTCGTCGACACCTCGGTGTCGATGGCGTCGTTGTACGCATCCGGTATGGTGGCCGCGGCCGGCGACATCGTGGCCGGTCTGGCGGCGGTCCTCTCGGGTGGGCAGCCGGTCGCTCTCACCACTCCGGGCCCCTCCGGCGCAGGGCAGAACGCTTTCAGCGGTGGCGAACTCGGTGAGCATCTCGGACGGCCGCCGGCGTCGGGATTCGGTTACTCGGTGGATGTGAACGCGGCGATCAGCCCGTTCGACAGGTCGGGGCTGACCGTGGTGGTCACTCACGGCACCGGGGTGGTCGACCTCAACAAAGGCATTGTGGCCCTGGTGCTTTCGGACTCCACGACGGTGTCGGCGCGGCCAGGTTTCGCGGGTGCGATCTGCCCGCTGCCGCCGCCCGGTGTGGACGGCCGCGAATTCCTGTCCGGGCAGCCACAACTCGTCTCGCGGGTGGTCGCCGGACTGCTCGCCGCGTCCGGTCGGACCGGACACCTCGGAGCCGCCCGATGATCAAGTGCCCCCGCTGTTTTCACGATCTTCCCGACGACGAGTTCGCCTGGACGGACAGCGCCGACACACGCGTCGAACTCAACCCGGTCGCCTCCCGGTACGCGGCCGGCGATGTACACACCCGCACCGTGAGTACCGCCCGACGGCCGCCGGACGCCGACCACACCTGGTCGCCGGTGCCCGGGGACGTCACTCATGTCGTCGAGGTGTGCCCGCGCTGCCACTACGAACTGCCGCAGCACTGGCGCTGGGGCGATGCCACCTGCATCGCGATGGCCGGGGCCCGCTACACCGGCAAGACCGTGTACATAGCCGTGCTGATCAAGCAGCTCAAGAAGTTCCTGGAGGCCGTTGACACGGAAGTCACCCCCGCCGACGCGGTGACCGAGCGAACCTACGCCGCCAACTACGAGCGGCCGCTGTTCGAGGAACGTGGGATCGCCGCCGCCACCCCGGCCGCAGCATCGGCCGCACATCAGCCGCCCCTCATCTTCAACATCGGGTTCTGGGGCGAGCGACAGCAGTTCCTCGTCATCCGGGACGTGGCCGGGGAGGATCTGGAGAACGCGGACACCGGCGGGCCGTCGTGGGAGTTCTTCGGTCAGGCGCACGCCGTGCTGTTCCTGTTCGACCCGCTGCGGGTGCGCGACATCTCCGACCAACTCCTGGATCTGGTGCCGCCCACCAACCTGATCGGCGGCGACCCCGGCGACGTGCTGCGCAAGGTGATGGCGCTGATCGGTCACGGCAACCCCAAGATCGGCCTCGTGCTGTCGAAATTCGATGCGCTGCAAGCATTGTCGAAAGTGGAACAGAGCTCGTGGGGGCGGGTGATGGCCAACCCGGGCGCCGCGTTCAACCGCGATCCCGGGCTGATTCCGGCCGAGTACAACGAGCATGACGGCGATCTGCTGCATGCCGAGGTGGTGAGTCTGCTGCAGCGACTGCATGCGGGCCCGATGCTCCGGACACTGCGCAACCCGGTCACCGGGCAGTACTACGAGAACAGATACTTCGCGGTATCGGCGCTCGGGATGCCGCCGGTGGGCGAAAAGCTGCACCGCAGTGGCATCTCACCGTTCCGGTGCCTGGACCCGATCAGATGGGTCCTGGCCTACCGCGGGGTTATCCGGTGACGCGGGGTTATCCGGTGAGGGAGACGCGCACATGGCGATAGATATGACGCGGGACCGGCGCCGCAAGCCGGGCGCAGGGCGGGACAGGGTCACCGTCACCGTCGGGGTCGACGCCGACGCCTCGCTCGGCTACGACGCCGATATGTCCGGCTACGCGCTGGACCGCGACGGCAAGGTCATCTCCAACCAGCACTTCGTCTATTTCAACAACGCAGTGACTCCCGACGGGACGGTCGGCTTCAGCAAGCAGGACTCCGAGCAGACCCTGACGATCGATCTGGCCGGCATGGACCCGCAGGTCGCGCAGGTCGCGGTCGCGGTCACGGTGTACGACGCCGCGGTCGGTTTCGGTCGGGTACCCGGTGCCCGGATCACCGTGCGGCGCGGCGGCGAGGTGCTCGCCGACTACAATCTCAACTCGGGCATGCCCAACGCCCGGTCGGTGGTCTACGGGCGTCTGGCACGCGAATCGGACACCTGGAAGTTCTGGGCCGAAGGCACCGAGTACCCCGATCTCGTCGCGACGGTCGCGAGCTTCGGCGTCACCACCTCCTGAGCAGACATGAACGTCCCGCCCGGACGAATCCGGGCGGGACGTTCATGTGTGACCGCGATGCGTGCGTCAGGCCGCGGTGAGTTCCTTGGCCTGCTCGTTGCGGCGGCGGATGATGCTCGAGACGAGCGCCGCGCCGATCAGCACCACGCCGATGAGGCCGGTGACGACCTCGGGCACGTGGGTACCGATGGAGTACAGCAGGATCAGCGCGAGCGCACCGATCGCCCAGTGTGCACCGTGTTCGAGGTACACGTACTCCGACAGGGTGCCCTGGCGGACCAGGTACACCGTCAGCGAACGCACGAACATGGCGCCGATCAGGCCCAGGCCCAGCGCGATGATGATCGGATCGGCGGTGATGGCGAACGCGCCGATGACACCGTCGAACGAGAACGACGCGTCGAGCACCTCAAGGTAGAGGAACAGGAAGAAGCCGGCCTTGCCTGTGGCCTTGGCCAGGTCGCTCGGGCCGCTGCGAGCGGGCTTCGCGTCTTCGGTGGCCTCGTCCTCGTCGTCCTCTTCGAACTGATCGGTGTGGAACAGTTCGCCGAGTCCGTTGACCACGACGTAGGTGATCAGGCCGAGCGCGCCGGCGACCATGACGGTGGCGCGCTTGTCGTCGGGGGCGATCCATTCGGCGGTGACCACCAGCAGGCCGATCGCCAGCACGATCTCAAGCTGGTCGAGTTTGCCGATCTTCTCCAGCGGACGTTCGATCCAGGTGAGCCAGGTGAGTTCTTTCTCCTCCAGGATGAAGCCGAGGAACAGCATCAGCAGGAACATGCCGCCGAACGCCGCGATCTGCGGATGCGCGTCGGTGATGATCGTTTCGTAGCTCGGTGAGCCGTCGGCGAAGTGCGCGGCGTCGTTGGCCGGCGGGTTGAGTGCCAGGTCGAGGGCTTTGGCCGGATCGAGGCCGGCAGTGAGCCACACGATGGCGAGCGGGAAGACCAGACGCATACCGAACACGGCGATGAGCACACCGACCGTGAGGAAGATTTTCTGCCAGAACTCGCTCATCCGGCGCAGCACGGTGGCGTTGATGACCGCGTTGTCGAAGGACAGGCTGACCTCGAGAATGCCGAGGATCAGGGTGAGGAGCAGGGCCTCCGGTCCGCCATACAGGAACGCGACGATCAGCGAGACGATCGTGATGGCGAAGGAGAGGCCGAATATTCGTAGAACCACGAGAGTTCGCGGGGCCTTTCATGCGGGCAACAGGAAGTGCGCGGTGAACGCGCGGGGATGGAGCGGTTGTCCGCAACGCTGCGGAGGGAGTGACCGGCGAGCGCTCCCGTGCCCAGACCCGGCACTGAATGAGTGCCGGACCCGGGCACGGGAAGTCTCGCCGGCCGGGAGGTGCGGTGTCAGACGTTGACGCCGAAGTCCTGGGCGATACCGCGCAGGCCGGAGGCGTAGCCCTGGCCGATGGCCCGGAACTTCCAGTCGGCGCCGTTGCGGTACAGCTCGCCGAAGACCATCGCGGTCTCGGTGGAGGCGTCCTCGCTCAGGTCGTAGCGGGCGATCTCCTGGCCGTTGGCCTGGTTGAGAACGCGGATGTAGGCGTTGCGGACCTGCCCGAACGACTGCGAGCGGGCCTCGGCGTCGTAGATCGACACGGGGAAGACGATCGAGTCGATGGTCGGGGGGGTGCCCGCGAGGTCGACGTTGATGACCTCGTCGTCACCGTCGCCGCTGCCGGTCAGGTTGTCGCCGAGGTGCTCGATCGAGCCTTCCGGCGAACGCAGGTTGTTGAAGAACACGAAGTGATTATCGGACAGCACCTTCTTGTCCGGGCCGAGCGCGATGGCGCTGGCGTCGAGGTCGAAGTCGGTGCCGGTGGTGGTCCGGATGTCCCAGCCGAGGCCGATCGAGACCGCGGTGAGGCCGGGGGCCTCCTTGGTCAGCGAGACATTTCCGCCCTTGCTCAGGCTCACGCCCATTGTGTATAGCCTTCCGTTGATGTGGTGGTGTGTGGTGCCGACGGTGTGATGCCGACGTCTGTCGTGCCGACATTCAACAGACGCCACTCTATGCGAACACGGAAAGACCGGACATCGTTGAAGCGGATGACACCCGGGCGGCTGCCGTGCCTGTGTAACAATTCTGGCGCCTACGACGGTACAGAACCTGGTGCCGGTGCGGAATGGCCCGCGAGTGGCGTGGGTGTGAGAGTGGAGTGGGTGCGAGAGATGTCATCGGGTTTGCCGGGGGCGGGATGGTTTGCCGATCCGGCGGGCAGTGGCCGGATGCGCTGGTGGGACGGGTCGGGATGGACCGACGGCTTCGCAGATGAGGACGGTGCGTCGCCGTATCCGCCGCCGTCGCCGGTCACCGGTGGTGCACCGGGTGCGCCGCGCCGCCGGTCACCGAAATGGAAGTGGCTCGCGGTCGTGGGCGCGGCCGTCGTCGGGCTGATCGTCGTCGCGGGGCTTGTCGGTTCCCCGGATGACGATGCGGGCACCGTCGACACCGTCGCCGGGTCCTCGACCACCACAACGCCGCCGACCACCTCGTCGAGTTCGTCGTCGGCCAGTCCGTCGGCGGTGGCCACCGGCACCCGGATGCAGGGCCGCGAGGCGATGGTGGCGTTGGGCAAGCTCGACGAACTCGACGTCAAGGGCCGCGCTCCGAAGACCGGCTACAGCCGCGACGAGTTCGGCAGCCGCTGGTCCGACGACGTCGATGTCGAGGGCGGCCACAACGGCTGCGACACCCGCAACGACATGCTCAAGGGTCTCGACGACGTCACCTTCAAGCCCGGCACTCGCGACTGCGTCGTTCTGTCGGGCACGCTGCGCGATCCGTACACCGGCCGCGACATCGAGTTCGTGCGCGGCGAGAAGTCCTCGTCCGCGGTGCAGATCGATCACATCGTGGCCCTGTCGGACGCCTGGCAGAAGGGTGCGCAGAAACTGTCGGCCGACGAACGCCGCGACCTCGCCAACGACCCGATCAACCTGCAACCCACCGACGGACCCACCAACTCGCGCAAGAGCGACGGTGACGCGGCGACGTGGCTGCCGCCCAAGAAGTCGTACCGATGCACGTACGTGTCGCGGCAGATCGACGTCAAGACCAAATATCGCCTCTGGGTGACAACCGCGGAGAAGTCGGCGATGCAACGGGTCCTCGAGACCTGCGGCGCGACGATCACGGAATCTTCGACCACGTCGAGCGAGGCCCCCGCCCGGACCACCGAGACCGAACGAGCCACCGAGACCGAACGGACCCGGACCCGGACACGTACGCCGACGACGACGACCGACACACCCATCCGGACCCCGAACCGGGTGGTCGAGCTCCCCGTCGAGGAGACGGTCACCCCCGAAATGACGGTCGTTCCGGAACCGACGGTCGTGCCCGAGACGACAGAGGTTCCCGACAGCGGCGGCAGTGTCTACTACGCCAACTGCTCGGCGGTCCGGGCCGCCGGGGCCGATCCGATCTATGCAGGGCAACCGGGCTATTCACGCAAACTGGACCGGGACGGCGACGGCGTCGCGTGTGAATAGTCCGATTCGGGTCATACAAATCGGGACATCCGTATGATGTGACGCCGACAACTGCTATTGTCCTCCCGGATATGTGATATCGCGTATCGGTTCGCGGAGGGTAGTGAGTATATGGCTGGGTTGTGGGGAACTCGTCGCATGATCGGTGTGCGGTCGGCGGCATTGGCGACGGTGGCGGCGATGGCCGTGGGTCTGGGCGGTGCGGGTGTCGCATCGGCCGATCCGACCGGTGG
>NZ_JAGQTN010000271.1 GCF_020438995.1 Gordonia sp. (in: high G+C Gram-positive bacteria) | reverse complement strand
CCGCCGTCGGTACACCAACACTCGTCGGCGAACCACCTGCTCATCAGCGGGTCGCGGCGCATATCCGTGACCGACTGCGCACCCTCAGTGCCCGGGCGTTGAGCTCACCTGAATCCGGTCTCCTGCCTGGCCTGGTCCTCGGCGACATCTCCGGCCTGGACAACGAAGTGCGCGACGACTTCCGTGATGCGGGCCTGAGCCACCTCACCGCCGTCTCGGGAAGCAACTTCGCCATCGTCTGCGGTGCGGCACTGGTCCTGCTCGCCCTACTGGGTTGTCCGCGTAGGCTTCTCCCGATCCTCGGCCTGCTGGTCATCGTCGCCTTCGTGATCCTGGTGCGGCCGTCGCCAAGTGTGCTCCGGGCCGCGATGATGGGTTCGGTCGGCCTGCTCGCCATGCTCGGCCGGCGCAGGTCCCAGGCGTTGCCCGCACTGGGGACGGCGGTGATCGTCGGGCTGCTGTGGTGGCCGGAACTGGCCCTCGCCCCCGGCTTCGCGCTGTCGGTAGCAGCCACCGCCGGTATCGTCCTGTGGGGCCCGGTGATCCGGGACTGGTTGTGGGACCATCGAATCCCCACCGGCATCGCCGAAGTGCTCGCGATGGCCATCGCCGCGCAACTGGTGACCGCTCCCATCATCGCCTTGATCAGCGGCCGGTTCAGCATCGTCGCGATCGCAGCCAACATCGTGGTGGTACCGGTCGTCGGGGTGATCAGCATCGTCGGTACGGTGCTCGCGATCATCGGCTCGGTCGGTACGTCCGGCGGATTCGGTTGGGTGGTCGCCGAACTCCTGGCCCGCTTACTCGGCCCTGCCCTCTGGTGGATGGTCACCTGTGCCCGCGTCCTCGGTGGGTGGGCCTGGGCATCGATTCCGGTGCCCGACGGTGTCGTGGGTGCGGCCGTGGTGAGCGGGGCGACGCTCGTCGTCGGGCTGTGGGCGCGGAGTCGGATGTCCGCACACAGGTTCGGTCCCGACGAGGCATAGGCCAATTTAGAATCCAGGTGCCGGTACCGGGCACCCGGATTCCGGGTTGATGGCCGGCGCGGTGGTGGCCAAGGGTAATGATGCCGACCGGGCGGCATCGTCGTGATGCCTGACCTACAGTGAGCCCGGTGAGCCTCGCTGATTCCGCGCCGGCCGGCAGGAAGGCAGCAGACCGTCTGCTGCCGCCCGGCTTGATGATCGTCGGCGCGACATCGATGTATCTGGGTGCGGCAGTGGCTGTAGGGCTGTTCGACGCGATGGAGCCCGCGGGCGTGGCATGGTTGCGGATCGCCGGTGCCGCCGTCGTTCTGGTGCTGTGGGTACGGCCGGGTCCCGCAGCATGGCACTGGCGCCGGCTGCGTCTGGCGTCGGCGTTCGGACTGATGACCGCGGCGATGAACATCGCATTCTATGAAGCACTCGACCACCTGCCACTCGGGTCGGCGGTGGCGCTGGAGTTTTTGGGGCCGATCGCGGTGGCCGTGGCGGGCTCGCGGACACGACGGGACCTGGTGGCGCTGGTGTTCGCGGTGGTGGGG
>NZ_JAGQTN010000270.1 GCF_020438995.1 Gordonia sp. (in: high G+C Gram-positive bacteria) | reverse complement strand
TTGGGGGCCTGGTGGATACCGGCGAGCCCGGCGGGTCGCAGCAACGTTCCGACCGCCCAGCCATGACCGTGCAGGTCCCGATACGAGGCGCTGGTCGTCGGCCCGGACAGGACGGTCCCGTCGTGCTGCACCACCAGATTCGACGCCGGGAACGGCAGTAGATTCTGCCGGGACGTCCGCCCGGGTGCCAGCCGCCAGACCGGGATCCAGAACCACCGGACCACGTCGGTGAGGTCGTCGGGGGCGGGCACCCGCCGGAACGTCGGCAGGCGCGCCGGATACAGCAAACCCCGCGAGTCGCCGGTATCAGTCACCGATACTCACCCGCGATCTGTCGCAAATCTTCAAGCCTTCGCATATGTCCACAGAATACGGTTGCGCCATGACACAAGCAGACGAAAACATCACCGGCGTCACCGGCGCCCATACCACCGATGGCCTACCGCACGGCGCGACCAGCCTGACCCCGTTCATCGCAATCAGGGGAGCGGCCGAGGCAATCGAGTTCTACCAGAACGTCTTCGGTGCCAGGCTGATCGACAAGACCGAGTTCGGCGGCGTGATCGTGCACGCCGACATCGACTTCGGCACCGGACACCTGCAACTCGGCGAACCCAACGAGGAGTACGGCCTGATCCCCGCGCCCGCGGGCGCCGGGAGCGGAGCGAGCGGGCCTGATGCTGACTGCTATTCGCTCGGGCTGTACCGGCCGAATGTCGATGAGGTGGTCGCCAAGGCCGTCGAGGCCGGTGCCACCGTCCGCGAGGCCCCCGCCACCTTCGTCTCCGGCGACCGCTTCGCCTCCATCCGCGACCCGTTCGGTGTGCGTTGGTCGGTGATGACCCGCGTCGAGGACCTGTCGGAGGAGGAATCCGCCCGCCGAGTAGCCGATTGGGCCGCCACCCAGCAGTAGTTACTCGGCACACCAACCGGCGCGGGGTTCTGTTCGACTACGACAGTTCGCGTTTGAGGATCTTGCCCGACGCGTTGCGGGGGAACGTATCGACGATCCGTACCGAGCGTGGCACCTTGAAGTTGGCCAGATGCTCACGGCAGTAGGCGATTACGGCGTCCTCCTCGACGACCGCATCCGCACGGACGGTGAGGAACGCCTTGCCGACTTCTCCGAGCCGTTCGTCAGGCACGCCGATGACGGCGGATTCGGTGACGCCGTCGATCCGGGCGAGGACCTGTTCCACCTCGGCGGGGTACACGTTGAAGCCGCCGCAGATGTACATGTCCTTGAGCCGGTCGGTGATCTTGAGGTTGCCGCGCTCATCGATGGTGCCGATGTCGCCGGTGTGCAGCCAGCCGTCGGCGTCGATGGTGGCTGCGGTGGCGTCGGGATCGTCGAGGTAGCCGACCATCACCATGTCGCCGCGGGCGAGCACCTCACCCTGTTCCGACAACGCGATCTCCATGCCTGCGAATGCGCGTCCACAGGTGTTGGCGACGGTGACGGCGTCGTCGTCGGCGGTGCAGGTGGAGACGAACCCGGAGCATTCGGTGAGCCCGTACGCGGTGATGACGGTGTCGACGCCCAGTTCGGCGGCGATCCGGTCGATGAGCACCACCGGGACGATCGCCGCTCCGGTCACCACCAGCCGCAGTGAGCTCAGGTCGTGTCCGGTGCGGTCGGGGTCGTCGAGGATGGTCTGGAAGACGGTGGGGGCACCCGGGAACACGGTGGCCCGCCGTCGGGATGCCAATTCCATTGCGGCGGTGGGGGAGTACACGGCCAGCGGCAGCATGGTGACACCGAACAGCACGCAGGGCAGAATGCCGGCCTTGTAACCGAAGGTGTGGAAGTACGGATTGACCATCAGGTAGCGGTCGTCGGAGTTCAGTCTGCCGTTGGCTCCCCAGGCGTGCGATCCGGCGAGGGTCTGACGATGAGTTGCCATGACGCCCTTGGACTTTCCAGTGGTACCCGAGGTGAACATGATGTCCGAGAGGTCGTCGGGGCTCACCCCATCGGCACGTCGCTCGGCTTCGGCCGCCGATTCGTCGGTACCGCGATCCAGGAATTCCGTCCAGCCGACAGCGCCTCCGGGAATCGCGGATTTGCTCAGCGGAACGTGAATAACATGCTGCGGCAGGCTGTCTCGATGCTTGTCCAGAAGCTCCCCGCAGTGATCGGCGCCGAGGAACTCGCCGGATACGACGACGGCCGCCGCCGCGGAGCGTTCGATGATCTCGACGGCCTCACCGGCGGTGTACCGGGTATTGAGAGGAACCAGCACCGCTCCCGCGTAGTGCGTGCCGAGGGCCGCGACCGGCCAGTGATGACTGTTGGGTGCCCAGATGGCCACCCTGTCACCGGCGCCGATGCCTGAGGCGACCAGGGCGGCGGCAAAGGTGTGGACGGCCTCGTGGAGTTCGGCCCAGTTCAGGGCTACGTCCGCACCCCACTGACCGTCGACGATTGCGGTGCCGCCCGGCCAATTCCGCGCCGCCCGGCGCAATGCCGCCGGGGTGGTCCTCGGGTAGTCGGTTGAGGTGGGTTCGGCGGCACTCGACATGCAGCCAACCTAGCACTTGCTTGGTCGGCTATGCTAGCTCCCATGACGACGAGTGTCACGGACGCGCAGGGGGCGGTTGACCTGGCGGATCGCTCGGTTGACCTGGGTGCTTGGGCGGAGAACACCCCCGATGCCGCCGATGTGTTCGCCGGGGCGGTCCGCGCCTGGCTCGCCGACAATCTCGTCGGCGACTTCGCCAAGCTGGCCGGCCGCGGCGGTCCGGGTAGCGAGCACGAATTCTTCACCGAACGCCTCGCCTGGGACCGGCACCTGGCCGCCGCCGGCTGGAC
>NZ_JAGQTN010000269.1 GCF_020438995.1 Gordonia sp. (in: high G+C Gram-positive bacteria) | reverse complement strand
TGCTCCCGCCGCCGACCGCTCGCGACGGCACTCGATCGACGGATGCGGTGTCGACGGATGCGGTTCGGGTGCACGCCCGGTGTTTCACATCGTGGTCAACCTGTCGACCCTGCTCGGCCTGGACAACGACCCGGGCTTTCTCGACGGCCACGGCATCATCGACGCCGCCACCCTGCGCACGATGGTCGTCGAAGCCGAACGCAGCTACCTCAACACCCACACCAAGCAAGCCGACCGGCAGCCCACCAGGTACACCCCCAGCAAGAAGCTGATCAACCTGGTCAAGGCAGGGGAGTTGTGCTGCACCTTCCCCGGCTGCAACTCCCCGGTCTGGAAAGCCGACATCGACCACACCACTCCCTTCGACCACCGCAACCCCACCCAAGGCGGTCAAACAGTCCTCACCAACCTCAAACCACTCTGCCGCTTCCACCACCGCATCAAGACGTTCACGAGCTGGCAGGACTACCAAGACGACCTAGGCCACGGCTGGTTCCAATCCCCCACCGGCCACGAGTTCCACGCCGCCTTCTTCACTGGCCGCACCCTGTTCCCTGGCCTCATCCCACACCGCGACCCCGACCACCCCGCCCGAGCATCCCTCGACACCGCCCGCCAGAAACGGATCACCAAACTGGCCGACGACCAGCGCAAATGGGACGAAGCCAACCCGCCACCGTTTTGAGCTGCGTCGGAGCCCCGGCCCCGCGTACACTTAGAGCACTTAGCCGGGTATGGCCTCCAGGAGATGATATGAGCCACTCACTGACCGAGGACGTCGAGGCTTTGCGTTTAGAACTGGCCGGTGATCAGCCGGAGATCGAGGTAACGCTGCGCCTCCCCCGCGAAAGCGCCAAGAAGGTGCTGGCGTTGCTCGACGCCGAGCAAACCACCGGAGCCCTCGTCATCCCCGCCAAACACGAGTTCACCACCACTGAGGCAGCAAAGCTCCTCGGGATGTCCAGGCCGACGCTGATGCGGATGATTGAACGCAAACGCATCGAGTTCCGCATGGTCGGCAAGCATCACCGCATCCCTGCCTCGTCGATCCAGAAAATGCGCGAGTTCCTCGACGAGGACCATATGGCAGTCGTCGCCGACCTGGCGAACAAGTACGGGAACCTCGATTGAACCTGTCGGTCACTCTCGCCGACGCGAACATACTGATCTCGCGGACACTGCGCGACTACGTCGTCTACTCCGCGAAACTGGGAGTACTCGACATCCATTGGAGCGAGCCGATTCTCGAGGAGACCACCCGCAACCTCATCAAGCAGTTCAACTTCACCCCCGAGGCAGCGGACATCTTGGTCGACCGACTGTCGGCGTATCTGCCGACCGCGTTGGTCGAGATCAACAAGCGTGAGGAGGCGCGAGTCGCAAAGGTCGACATGGATCCCAAGGACAGACATGTCCTGGCTGCGGCACTCTCAGCGGATGCTGACGTGCTGCTGACACAGAACGTCCGCCATTTTCCGAAGGATTGGATGGCCAAGCGAGGTATCCGCCTGGTCGACGCCGGAACCCTCCTGCGGCACCTCGCGTCAGCCCATCCCGACAGCCTTCGCGACGCACACCGCATGGGCGTCAACTCGCGTCCACAGACATCCGAACAAGTCCTCGCCATTCTCGCGAACATCACCAACCCGCAAGTCGCGGCAATTGTCCGTGAAGTCGTCAGCTGAGAAGCGAAAACCGTTCGTAGTTCTACAGACTGATCTGACAGGAGGCGTCCTCGTGGTGCATGATGTGCAGGTGGTCACACGCCAAGCAACTCGACCTGGCGGGCCGCTTCGCGAGGCGGGGGCGAGGTTACAGCGAGGTGGCACGATGGCGGTGTCGGTAATCAACGCCGGAAGCAACCTGTGGCCGATCTTGAAGCTGCCATTCAGAGTAGAGGGTTTGCAAGAGCTCAGGCTGCCTATGTTCAAGTACCTTCGTGTCCCACTTTGCATGACCCAGGACCTGGGTGGTCAGGGCGAAGGTTGCCACGCCGGTCTTTCCGGTGAAGTACTGCGTCTTCTTTTTGTCGAAGTCAAAGTTTTGCGAAGCCGAGTTCTTCGACCTACTAAGTAGGACGAGATTCGCAAGCCGATGTGTCCACAGTTCGCGATCACTGTTGCTGAAAGTCTTGGTCCACTGTGAGCGTGCCGTGGGATTCTGTGGCAGTACGTGCTCGATCGTGATCTTCTTCTCGTCCGACCACACCGACTTGATATCAGCGAGGCTTTCGTCGAGTCGGAGGAGGATGTACCTACAACTATTCGCGTGGAGGTAGACGTCGCCGTCCAAGATCTCTCTGGTATTGCGAATCTCGGCTGAACTGAGTTGTAGGGCAGGCGAGGCGAGTCCTAAACCCTTCTCGTCAAGATCCCGCAGGACCTCTGCGTATCGCTGCGCCCTCGGCGTTGCGTATACACGCCGGATCAGCATGCTGGCAGCAAGTCGCTCCAGGAGTCGGAGTATGTCTGCTAGCCATGGGGGGTTGTCGCCTTGTGAATGAAGTGCCCACAGCGCCACCGGACGCCAATCGCTATTGTTGATTCGGTTCAGCCTTCGCAGCCAGGAGTTTACTTCGTCGGCGCCTGCGGCGCCTGATTCGTAGGAGGAATTGCAGATTTGCTTGTAAGCTTCCGAGTAAGGCTGCAAGACTTGATCGACGAACTCCGTGGACCGTCCGGTCTTGATGTAGGAGTTGAGAACTTGCCGGGGGAATTCGCTGAGGATTACCTTTTGGGGTCGTTGTTTTGTGTGGATTGTTCGGATGTGACCGAACAGGTCTTTGAAGTCGCTACGGCCGAGAAATGCCTCAGCATCTTCCCATTTCTCCGCATATTTCTTGCGTGTATCATCCGAGTCGATCGACCCGACGAGCTGTGACTTGAAAATATCGGTAGGTTCCAAGTTGAGGCCACGAGCATTCATCACGCTGAATATGCGATATGCGCTGTCGAGATCGGTCGTTGTAACTACAACCATCAGTGTGCGAATGCTGAGAAGCGTCGACAGTTGCTCGCGCCGCGATTCTGGCCACGAATCGGATTGGAGCTGTTTGCGGAATTCCAGGGTATTGTCGCGGATTGCGCGCAATGAATCTCGCGACACGTAATGGTCGCTCATAGATTCCATCTGAACCGTTGAGCCAGGCTTCTGTACGTTGGAAGCAAAGAATTCGGCGTCGCGTGGCCGGAGTGCGAGGCGCGGTTTTTCAACCCGCCCGTGAAGCTGACTCCCAGGTTCTTCGATCATGAGAGCGAGTTCGCTGGCGAATCGGGGATTGGTGGATAGATCGCGAAGTGTGGCGAGCAAGATAGTCAGTGTGGTGAGTCGCTGTTGCCCGTCAATGACGTCTGCTTCTGGGTTCTTCTCGTCTTTGACCAGTACGATCGATCCAAGGAAATATGGTTCGTCGTCCTCTCGGTCTAGCGCTTCGCTGAGGTCATCGAGGAGCTGACGGGCGTGTTCAGGCTGCCATGAGTACGGCCGTTGGTACTCGGGAATTCTGAAGTCGAAATCGCGATTGAAGACCTTCGAAAGCTCGAGCTCGTGGGCGCTTAATTGGGCATTACCCGTCATCATTAGGCAATTTCTCCTACGTAGTGCCGCAACGTGGTTCGACGCGAACAGGCGGTATTATGCCACATCATTGTGTGGAGTTCTAGTGCTGTCGCCCGAACGGCTGAACTGACAGACCGACTGGTCGTTCGGAAGGAGCGAAAATCAGTCATTGAACCGGATCTCGTGCTCGTACTGACACTGTTCGGAGACTTCGGCCCAGTCGAGGCCCATCGCATCTGCGAGATGGTGCAGGTCGTTGACCATGTCACGCATCGCGGTGAACACCGACTCGTTGCGATAGGTTCCTGTGAACTTTGCGTACGCAGTGAGACCGACGCTGGCGAAGCCTGCACGGTCGTGGTTTTCAACGCCATTCAGTATGTAGTCGGCGGGTTCCTGCAGTCCGCAGACTATTTCCATGTCGTCGAATCCAGGGCCGTGGTCGTCGA
This sequence comes from Gordonia sp. (in: high G+C Gram-positive bacteria), assembly GCF_020438995.1. GTDB lineage: Bacteria > Actinomycetota > Actinomycetes > Mycobacteriales > Mycobacteriaceae > Gordonia. The sequence continues at coordinate 41,931 of NZ_JAGQTN010000269.1, read as the reverse complement.
ACTTCGCCGTCGTGAGAGTCGGGATGCGGAACGGGGTGTCGGTCACGGGTGAGCCTTTCGTGTGTCGGGGAGTGGGAACGGGGCGCTACTCGCCCACGATGGAACCGCTTGCGAACACATCGGCCGGCATGGGGCGGCGTAGCCTCCAGGTGACGGAGATGGGGCGTTCGCCGCGGTGGCTGACGTAGTCGACTGGCCCGAGCAGGATGAACGGGTCCGCGCCATAGAGTCCGTTCGTGCGGTCACGAACGAACAGCAGTACGTTGACCCCGTTGGTTCGTTGGTCGAGCCAACGGCGGCCACGGTCAGAGTTGGCAGCAGTGTTGTTGGGCGATTCCCAGTGGAAGGTTTCGCGAGAAACGGGGAAATCGCGGTACATTGTCGCTGGACTGAACTCCGATTCGTCTTTGTGGAGGGTTACGAACAGAGATTCGAACTGGCCGATACCGACAGCACCTCCAGCCTGACCTCGAGCCTTCCTTTCAGAGTTTGCGAAACCTATTGCTGCGAGCACCTCTTCCTTACGGTAGGTCGCATGTGAGTAGAGGGGGCATGAGTCGCCCAGATCCTGCAATGATTTAGGGATGTGGTTGATGCTCGCGGTGGCGACAGCCAGGACTTGGTCGATCTCAGAGCAGATCGCCGGGTGGTTGCGGAGATGAGCGAACCCAGTCTCGTAGGAATCAAATCCACCGCGATCAGACCATAGGGTGAAGAAGAGCATGCGGGCGTACGCCTGGTCCCGCTCGGAAAGATTCGTGTACTCCGGGCAATCGGCCGACGCGAGCGTACGGTACGCGGTGATCCGTTCCAGGTCATCGACGTGGGCGAGGGCTCGGACCCGTTTGAGAAGCGAGGCTTCGGCTGGACCTGCGGCGGGTGTGTCGATGCCTGCGTCGCGCAGCAAGGGTGTCCACGCTCTGGTGCTACTGCCGGTGCCTGCGTAGATGTCGGAGAGCTCGCCGCGAGTCTTGGCGAGATAGTCCGACAATATGGGTTCGCCTGTGGAACGCACAGACTCGACGAGCGCGCGGCGTTGGTTCGTGGGAAGCTGCCGTCGAATCGAATTGAGCACAATCTCTTGCGATTGCCGATCGAGGACGAGACGACTCGCGCCAGGCAGGAACGGGAAGCCGCCCTCCACCTCGTCGACGAGGTGCTTGTAGTGCGCGCCGGTAAGGGCACTGAAACGCGGAGCGAAGTTGAACTCAGTACGCTGGTGGCCGATGAAATCGAGAACGGTCAACACAGCCTTGGTGGCGCTCCGCCGTAGTCCTCGACCGAGCTGTTGAAGAAACACTGTTGCGCTCTGCGTTGGCCGGAGCATCAGGAGGGTATCGACATTGGGAATGTCGATACCCTCGTTGAAAATGTCGACGGCGAAGAGGCACTGGACCTTGCCGTTCCCCAGGTCGGCGAATGCCTGAGCGCGTTCCTCGCGTGGCGTATTCGCGGACAGGGCCACAGATGCGATTCCTTGCTTGGTGAACGAGTCTGCCATGTAGTGGGCGTGAGCGATCGACACGCAAAACCCAAGGGCGCGCATGACCTTTGGGTACGCAATGTAGTCGCGAACTGCGTTGAGAATCAATCGAGTTCGCGCTTCATTGCCGGTGTACAGGTTCTCGAGCGCAGCGACCTGGTAGTCGCCACCCGACCACGTGACGTCACGTAGGTCGGTGTTGTCGGCGATCCCGTAATAGTGGAATGGGCACAGTAGGTCTTGTTCGAGGGCGTTCCACAGCCGCAGCTCGTAGGTGGCTTGCCCATCGAACCAGCCGAGGATGTCGGCGCCGTCGCTGCGCTCTGGGGTAGCCGTAAGGCCAAGCAATTCGCTCGGTGTGACGCGGGACAGTAGCGACCGGTACGTTTCGGCTGCCGCGTGATGGAATTCGTCGATGACAATGACATCGAAGTGGGTAGCGTCAAAATCTCTGGCTCCGCGTGAGCTCAGAGATTGGACGCTTGCGAACACATGGGTCCACTCCGACGGCTTGTGTCCGTCGACGTAGAGCTCGCCAAAGTTTCCGTCACCCAACACTTCCCGATACTTGCGGAGGGATTGCTCAAGGATCTCCTTACGGTGCGCGACGACCAGCAGTGAAAGGCGTCGTCCGGCTGCATCGCAGAGATTCTGGTAGTCGAGTGCTGCGACGACCGTCTTGCCCGTGCCTGTTGCTGCCACGACGAGGTTGCGGTGTCGGTCGTGGACAACGCGGGCGACTTCGAGCGCTTCGAGGATCCGTTCTTGGTGTGGATAGGGGCGAACATCCAGACCAGACACCGTGAGAGCATCGCGAGATGTGCCTTGGCCGCCCGCCTCGCGAAGTGCGCGGTCGAGGAGATCAGAGTCAGACTCTGGATCGTACTGCTTGAAAGCAGGGTCATCCCAATAGGTATCGAAGGTCGCTTCAAATTTCCGGGTCAAAGCGGGGGTTGCGACGCTCGAGATCCGAACGTTCCATTCAAGGCCGTCGACCATCGCCGACCGGGACAAGTTGGAACTGCCGACATACCCAGTATCGAACCCTGAGTTTCGGCGGAACAGCCACGCCTTCGCATGGAGCCGGGTCGATGCCGTCTCGTAGCGGATGCGAACCTCGGCGCCGTATTTTGTCACCAGTTCATCGACCGCGCGCTGTTCGGTCGCCCCGCGGTATGTCGTGGTGACGACGCGCAGCTTCACGCCGCGCTCGCGTAGCCGTGCGAGCTCACGTCCGATGACCGCGACGCCAGCAAACCGAATGAACGCGCAGAGCAGATCGACGTGGTCGGCGCTCTCCAGTTCGCGACCGATTTCGCTTGCCATGTTCGGCTCGTCGCGCGTGTTGGTTAGAAGCGCAACGTCGGACAGTGGCGTTTCTGGCCGTCGTGGGGGCGCCTGTCCGGCCAGGCTGAGCGCGGTAAGGTGCGCAGATTCGGAAATATCGTCACCGTCGGAGTGGCCAAGGCCAGCGACGATGTCGTTAACGACGGCGATCCGTTCCCCGGAACCCCTGACGTGAGCGAGGTGACGCTCGACCGCCGAAGCGACATGGCGCGCGAGCACATGCGGCTCGTCGCCTTCGGCCAGCGGCCGGTACTCGGGTTCAAGCTCCGTGCGAGCGACAGAACTCTGCAGCCGCTGCGTGTGGAGCGACTCGTAGATGCCCGGCGCGAGGGGTTCAGTCACAGGTGCGAGTAGACCATAACCGTCTGACATGTGGTGCCCGCCGCCTGGACGGTGCCGCGATGAGATCAGTCGACTCGGGCCAGGTACGTTTCGGCGTTGAGTTGGCAGTGGTCGCTGATGTGGCCAGAGAGGATGAAGTGCTTGGGCTCCTCACGAAACTCGAAAACTCGGTATAGGTGGTAGATATCGGAATCGGCTCTCGATCGGTCCAGTTCATTGCGACTAACGTAGAAGGGCGTCCGGATTTCGAAGGATGTCGTCTTCACCTCGATGAGACGTTCGCGGCCATCTACCTCAAATGAGTGGATGTCGTATCCAAGGCCATCACCGGCCGTTTGTGACACGTGCTCAACTCGGTTGCTGAGCTTTTGTTGTCCGGCCTCCCACAGTCGACGTATCTCCATCTCGACAACGTGTTTTTCACCGGCTTCCCCCAGTGAACGGTTCCTGGCTTCGATTGCAAAGTAGTCACGTTTCGCGGCGCTGAACGTTGGTGTGTCGTGGAAGCCATGGGATATTGTTGTCGGTGCTGGTGGACTGACCGCTCGCCACACGATGTCGCCTGGGATCGCTCCGACAGGTGGTACTACGGCAGGTCGGCTCACGATATCCTCGACGGCTGCTCGGAGTGATTCGTTTGTCAATAGTTGCTTTGATACCTCGTCAACTAATATCCGATGGTAGTTCTTCGCAGGCTTGTATCCCGGATGGTGCGGGTATCCGAGTTCCAGCATGACGGCGCTAATATTATGCCACTTGTACTTTACCGCCTTATCTGTTCGCCCATTTAAGTTGGCGGCAAGCGTCCGCGCGCGTTCCGCCTTGTTGTACTTTTGCCCGTTGAATTCAAGCGCCATCATGTAGAGATAGTCGGCGACGCATGCCTCAACCTCCGAAGCAGACCATGTTTCGTTCGCTGGCACTGTTCACCTTCCGCCCGGTGTCCATTACTTGACCATATGTGATTGGTGGGGTCCTGGTGGATGCTCGCGGGGACGCGGCGTCGGTCGGACGCTGGACGCCTTGTCCCAGCCCCGGGATATTCTCGCATGACTACTGAGTTGGCAACTACGGAGCAAGGAGCAGAAATGCGGATGAAAGATGTGGTGGCGGTCCTCGCGGGCGTCGTGGTGGGTATGTCCGGGGTATTCGTGGCGGCGGGTGAGGCGCGGGCGTCGTCGGGTGCGCAGGCTGTGCTGTGGCCCGATCGGCCGAGTGATTGCCCGAGCAGGATATGTACTGAGGGTGGATGGGTCGTCACCGGGCCGACGCTCAAGGCCGTGCTCGTGGGCGTCGACAAGTGGCGTATGGGAGCACCCAAGAAGGTTGCCATCGACAAGTGTGTCGGTGCGCGTACCGGGGTGACGCGGTCACAATGCGATGACATGGGCTTCCAGGCTGTTGCGCAGAGGATGACGGAGAACCCGGGGCGGATGCGCGCGTATGTGAAAGCGCATCCGAAAAGTCGTGCCGCGGCTTCGGGTTGGGTTCAAGGGCAGTACTGGGTGACCGGGTAATTGCCGTCAGGGTCACCGGACCATTCGTGATCCTCGCTCCCGGCGTCGCGTCGGCTGCATGAGGTCTACCTGCGGGTGGGCCGTCGCTTCTTGGCGGAGGCTGCGGTTTCGGTGACGGGTTCACGGGTCCATCGGAAGTCGGCTTGTGCCGTGGCACCGCTTGCATACCCCTCCGCGGTGGTGCGCCAGCCGGTCACCCGCGACAGTAGCGTTCCGTACGTACCGAGATCGGCGGCGCTCCATAGGTGCTTGGACACGTCGTCGATGCAATTTTTCTGCTCGACGGCCGACAGGAGTGCGAACCACGGGTAGAGGGAGTCGAATGCCGTGGTCAGGTTGCCGTCGGAACTCAGTGTGGCCCGCAGCAGTGACGATGCCAGCGCGATGCCCTTCTCCTGTTGTTCGAGGTCGTCGGCGCGCATGAGAATGAGGTCGTCGGCGTCGCGGCGCGTGATGTGGACCGGCCCCTCGTCGGTGAGGGCGACGACGTCGCGGGGGCGGCGCAGGAGTTCGGTGAAGGTTTCGGTGGCGACCATGCGAACATACTAGCGGTCTGATAAACCTTTGACAAAGTCTTGTAATCGAACTAGTGTTCGTCTAAGTTGGCCGCCCTATAGCTCGCGGATGGTCTGGTAGAGGCACTCCAGGCGAGCGAGCGTTTCCTGCTGCACCTCGATGATCGCTTCGAGCTCATCGAGTACCTGGGCCTTGGTGTCGTCGGCCGATGCTGAGGTGTCCTCGTCTTGGACGAGGGTGATCAGCCGCAGGAGTCGGGTCGACGATTCGGCGGGCGCGGCCTCGGGGGCAGAGGTTGTTTCGGTGGTCCGCATCCTGGAATCGTCGTGCATCGCCTGGGCGAGGGCGGCATCGCCCAGGTGGGCGACGGGTGGGTACGGTCGTGCGGCGCTGCCGGGCGACACTGCGCTGCCGGGCGACACTGTGCTGCCTGTCGAACTATCCGGCGCGGACATGTGACTCCCCTCGAATATCAACCTTCTGCGGTGGGGCCGACGCTACGAGGCTCCCCCAACGACTCGATGCTCGCAGATTAGTTGGTCACTCGTCCAATTGGAGGACGAATCGGAAGAATGACACGAATGTTACTTGCTTGCCGTGCGGAACCGGGCGTCCGGGATCAAACCGTTCGGTGGGGTCGACGTCGTCGCGAGCGCGCCCTGAAAGCGGTTCTACCTGCATGTTCTCGCTTGGTGAACGTGGTTACCTCACGCTGCGGTAAGCAACTGTCGAGGTTGAAGAATCTGTTGAAATATGGCCTGCATTTGTCGATTGTTACTCCGTTTGGGGGACATGGGTATTTGTCGGAACAAAGGGTGGAATCCGATTCGCGCAGGACTATTCAGAACCATGAAGTCAGATTTTCATGATTACGCAGCATGTGGGGTATGGACCTTGTGTCGGGACACCTCGGCCGGAAGGGTTCCGGTCGTGGGGGTGCCGGACCGGTGGTGTCCGCCGCCGGCGTGGGCCGGGACTGTAGACCGGAGGGTGTATCGACGGCCGCCCGGCGTCCGACTATCGTCGGGTGCCAGACAGGCGTTACACGAAGCCTTCCGTCCATATCGCGAGGCTGCTACCGCGTAGGCGTGAGTCGTGAAAAGTGCCTAAAGACCCTGATTTTGGGCAATTTTCCACTTAGTTCAGGTAACGGTGCCACCAGTACTGGTGTCGCACGTTTTATCGTCTATACGCACAGGTAGTTGTTGGCATATATTCAGGTTCGCGGCGGGGGGCTTTGCTTTCACACATCGTCGGGTTGCTGATGCGAATCGGTCGTCTGGGCGATGCCGAGCCTGGATGTAGGAGAAACAGATGACAGCTTCGCTCGTGTCCCACGGCCCCGTCGCCCATCCTGCCCTGCCTGGTGCGCGACCGCTGATCGGTCATGGTTTGGCCTCTCCGCGCCTCAGTGTCCGCGAGGTGGAGATCCTGGCCACCTGGCTCGTCTGCGACACCAAGGTGGAAGTGGCCGACCAACTGTTCGTCACCGTCGCCACCGTGCGCACGCACCTGGCCCGGATCCGGTCCAAGTATCGGGAGGTCGGCCGCCCCGCGGGAACCAAGATCGCGTTGCTGATCCGCGCCGTCGAAGACGGCTACTGCACGCTCGACGACATCGCCGACAAGCTCGACTTCGGGGCGCAGGACGAGGACGACGACATGCCCACCACGCCCTTGGTGGCCGTCGCCCGCTGACCGCCACGCGCACTGAACGCCCACGCTCACAGAACACCGCTGCCACCACCGACGCATCCGCAAAGCCGGATGCGTCGGTCGTGTTACTTGTATTAGCATCGGCAGTGCGACTGGCGTAGCCGGAGTACCGGCATGGAGCGTATTTCGACGATGGCATCGACCGCCTGGGTGCCGCCGATGAACCGAAAGGATGCGCCCATGTCAGCGAAGGCAGTACGACCCACGGACGCGGCCGGCACACCGGCACGCCATCACGTCGTCGTCATCGGCTCCGGATTCGGTGGCCTCACCGCCGCCCGTGAACTGGCCAAAACCGACGTCGACGTCACGGTGATCGCCAAGACGACCCATCACCTGTTCCAGCCGCTGCTGTACCAGGTGGCCACCGGCATCATCTCCGAAGGCCAGATCGCGCCGCCGTTCCGGGTGGTGCGGCGCAAGCAGAAGAACCTGACCGTGGTCCTCGGCGAGGTCGAGGACATCGACATCGCCGGTAAGACGGTCACCTCGCGGCTCCTCGAACGAGTCACCACCACCCCCTACGACAGCATCATCATCGCCGCCGGCGCCGGGCAGTCGTACTTCGGCAACGACCGGTTCGCCGAGTTCGCACCCGGCCTCAAGACCATCGATGACGCGCTCGAGCTGCGCGGCCGCATCCTCGGCGCGTTCGAACAGGCCGAACTGTCCGACGACGAGGAAGAACGGGACCGGCTGCTGACCTTCGTCGTCGTCGGTGCGGGCGCCACCGGCGTCGAGATGGCGGGTCAGATCGCCGAGATGGCACGCAAGACGCTCAAAGGCACCTTCCGAAACATCGACTCCACCACCGCGCGGGTCATCCTGCTCGACGGCGCACCCGTCGTCCTGCCGCCGTACGGGGGCAAGCTCAGCCAGAAGGCCGCCGAGAAACTCGCCAAGCTCGGCGTCGAGGTGCAGCTCGGCGCGATGGTCGTCGACATGGACTACGACGGCCTCGTGGTCAAGGACGCGGACACATCGGGCTCAGGCGGCACCACCCGCCGTATCGAAAGCCAGTGCAAGGTATGGTCGGCGGGTGTCGCCGCCAGCCCCCTCGGCAAGCTGCTCGCCGCACAGAGCGAGGTGGAGCTCGACCGCGCCGGCCGCGTGAAAGTGCTTCCCGACCTGACGATTCCGGGCCACCCCAACGTATTCGTGGTGGGCGACATGGCTTTTGTCGACGGCGTCCCGGGTATGGCGCAGGGTGCGATCCAGGGAGCCCGCTACGCCACCGACGCGATCAAGGCCGGATTATCCGGTGCCCCGGTGGAATCGCGGAAACCGTTCAGCTACTGGGACAAAGGCTCGATGGCCACCATCGCCCGGTTCAGTGCCGTCGCGCAGATCCCGATCCCCGGTACCAAGAAGAAGATCGAGCTAGCCGGCTTCCTCGCCTGGCTCGGTTGGCTGTTCCTGCACCTGATGTACCTCGTCGGGCACCGCAGCCGGTTCACCACCTTCATCGACTGGACCCTCGCGTTCACCACCCGGTCCCGTAGCCAGCTCGCGATCACCGAGCAGCAGGTGTTCGGGCGCACCGCATTGCAGCAGTTGGAGCAGCGGTCGGGTGAGGGTAAGGAAGTAGCCTGACACCCACGCCGGTTTCTCCGGATCGATCGTGATGCGCGATAGTGAACGTCGTCAGCTGCGATCAGATAACGGAGGTGCTGATGGCCGCGTCGGCGATCACCGCACGTGCGATCACCCAGTCCGGGCCGTGGGGGCCGGTGTACGGGCCCCTCGACCTCGACATACCCGAAGGCGGGCTGAACGTGTTGGTGGGGCCCGCGGGCAGCGGCCGCACCGCCCTGCTGATGACGCTGGCCGGCCGGATGAAGGCACGCAGCGGTGACCTCGACGTCCTCGGTGAATCCGCGCCCCGCCGGATCTTCCGCCGGGCCGGGATGGTGGGTGTCGAAGGGCTCGACGCCGTCTATGAATCGGTGCGCGTCGTTGACATCCTGACCGAACAGATCCGCTGGGACGCGCCCTGGTACACGCTGGTGCGCCGGGCGCGCACCGACGACCTGAGGCGGGTGTGCGGGCCGGTGTTCGGGGACCTGCCACTGCCCGACCTCGATGAATACGTCGAAGAGCTGCCCGAACTGGACGGGCTGCTGCTGCGGATCGCGCTCGGCAACACCCGTAGACCCCCGCTGCTGGTGGTCGGGGCCGTCGACCAGGTGGCCAACGCGCGCGATCAGCGGCTGCTGGTGGAGCGGCTCGTCGCGCTGGGCACCACGCAGACGGTGATCACCGCATCCGCCAACCCGCTGCCACCCGCCGTCGGCTGGCGCACCCAGACCACGGTGCCCAACCTGATCCGGCATCAACTTCTGATCGACCAACTTGACGCAACCCGGGAAGGTGGTCGCTGATGCTGGCCGGAATGTCGCTGGGCACCGAGATCAGGCGGTACTCGCGGGGCACACTGCCCAGGATCGCCGTCATCACGATGGTGCTGTTGCCGCTGCTGTACGGTGCGCTGTACCTGTGGGCGTTCTGGAATCCGTTCGGCGAGGTCAACAAGATGCCCGCCGCGCTGGTCAACCTGGACGAGGGTGCGGTCAACGGCGGTAAGAAAATCAACGCCGGCGATCAAGTGGCGGCGGCGCTGAAGTCGTCCGGACAGCTCAACCTCACCGAGATGTCGGCCGAGGATGCCCGGCGTGGCGTCGCCGACGGCAAGTATTACTTCTCGATCACACTGCCCGAGGACTTCTCCGCGGCCGTCGTCTCCCCGAACACCGCCAACCCGCATAAAGCGTTGCTGCAGTTCACCTTCAACGACGCCAACAGCTACCTCGCCAGCGTCATCGGGCAGAACGCGGCCCGAGAGGTGCTCGCGAAAGTCGGCGACACCATCGGACAGCAGTCCGTCGACCAGGTGCTCGTGGGCCTGACCACCGCGGGCAAGGGCATCGACAAGGCGTCGGCCGGCGCGAAGCTGCTCGCGACCAACCTGGCAACAGCGGATTCGGCTGCGCAGCAACTCGCTTCGGGATCCAAACTGCTCGCCGACAACCTGGCCACCGCCCGCGACGGCAGTGCGCAACTGCAAGCCGGATCGGCCGAACTGGCAGCCGGGGTGGAGTCGGCGACCGGGCCACTGCTGGGAATTATCAATCAGCTTCAGAGTTCGGGAGTGAAACCGTCGTCGTATGTGACTACGGCGCAACAACTGAGCACCGAATTGTCCCCGGTTCTCGACAGTCTTTCGCTTGCCGGGTCGGCGCAGGGGGAGGCGCTGCGATCGGTGCGGCAGATCATCACCTTCCTCAAACTCGACCCGAACCCGGCCGTCCGCAACGCGGCCAAAACCCTTGCACCGGTGGAGAAATTCCTGTCGACGCAGGGGCTGAGCCCGCAGACCACCGCCCGGATCGACGGTCTGAAGCAGACGAGTACGACGCTGACGACGCAGCTGTCCGATCCCGGGGTCACGTCGATGCTCTCGATGCTCGAAAGCGGAGACCTCACCACTCAGGTCACCAGGTTGCGCGACGGATCGGCCCAACTGAAGACCGGCATCGACACTCTCGCAGGCGGTCTCACGCAACTCGCCGCGGGCGGAACACAACTCGCCGACGGGGCAGGGCAACTCGCCGCGGGTACACCGCAACTCAAGGCGGGCGCCGAACAACTCGCCGCCGGACTGGCCGACGGCGCCAAACAGGTACCCAAATGGTCCGATCAGCAGCGGATCGGAACAGCCCAGACGTTGTCGTCGCCGGTCGCTCTCGACATGTTCCACGACAACGAGGCACCCAACTTCGGGTCCGGATTCGCGCCGTTCTTCATGACGCTGGCCCTGTTCATCGGGGCGATGCTGATCTGGATGATCCTCAAGCCGTTGCAGTCCCGGCCCATCGTCAACGGCGTCAGCGCCATCCGTACCGTTCTCAGCTCCTACTGGCCCGCACTGCTGATCGCCGTCGGCCAGGGCCTGGTCATGTACCTCGTGGTGCACTTCGGGCTCGGGCTCGACGTCGCGCACGTCGCCGGTGCCATCGCATTCGTGATTCTCATCGGCGCAACGTATCTGGCGATCATCCAGATGTTCAACGCGATATTCGGGATACCCGTCGGTCGCGTCCTGACGCTGGCATTCCTGATGGTGCAGATGGTGTCGTCGGGTGGTATCTATCCGGTGGAGACCACCGCCAGACCGTTCCAGATCCTGCACCCGTTCGACCCGATGACCTACGCCGTCAACGGGATGCGCCAACTCATCAACGGCGGCGTCGACGAGCGTCTTCCTATCGCGGTGGCGGTGCTGCTCGGGTTGCTGTTGGCCGCACTCGCGGTCAGCTCGTGGGCGGCGAGGCGCAACCGGGTGTACACGATGGACCGGTTGTATCCGCCGATCGAGGTGTGAGTCAGCTGAGCAGGAGCCGGACCAGGCCGATGAGGCCGACCACGACGATCGTCGCGCGTAATGCGGTGGGGGACAGGCGACGTCCGTAGCGGGCGCCCAGGACCCCGCCGATCAGTGAGCCTGCGGCGATGAGTCCGGCTGCGGCCCAACTGATCCGGTCGAACGCGGTGATCGTGTAGGTGACCGCGGCCACCACGTTCACGACGAGCGACAGCAGATTCTTGACCGCGTTCATACGCTGCAGATCGTCGGGCACGATGACGCCGAGGGCGGCGATCAGCATGATGCCCTGCGCCGCGGTGAAGTAGCCGCCGTAGATGCCGATGAGGAACGTGGCCGCGATCATCGCGGTGATCCGCAGCGGCGTCATCGGTAGCCGATGATGGTCGGTGCGTTCCTCGGCGACGGCCCGGACGTCGAAACCGGTGCGTGCGGCCACCCAGCGCTGGATGCGGGGCTGCGTCACCACCAGGATCAGCGCGGCCACCAGCAGGATCGGGACCACCGCCTCGAACACCGACTCCGGCAGATGCAGCAGCAGCCAGCAGCCGACGAGCGCACCGAAGAACGACGCCGGTATCTGCCACTTGAGCTGCTGCCACTGCCCGGCCAGCTCGCGCCGATACCCCCACGTGCCCGACACACCACCCGCGACCAGGCCGATCGCGTTCGAGATGGTGGCGGTGACCGGGGCGTAACCGAACGCCACCAGCGTCGGGAACGTGATGAGCGTGCCGCTGCCGACCAGCGTGTTGATGGCGCCGGCACCCAGGCCTGCGGCGAAGATGGCGAGGATCTCGGCGATGGTCATGCCCTACACGGTGGCATGGTCGACACCGGTGGGTGCAGCGGGGTCAGTCTGTCGTCGCGTCGCGGTGCCGGTGGATCGCCTGGTAGGCGTCGCGGTCGGCGTCGACCTCACGTTGGCGGCGCTGGGTGAGCGTGGTGCCGCCGAGGCCGTTCTTCTGCAGTCGCCGACTGCGGTTCTGGGGCATGTAGGAGACGGAGAAGATGAGCGCCAGGGAGGCGCCGAGCGCGACCATCGCCAGGCGGATGCCCACCTCGCCGGGGAAGGCGAAGTACAGGATCAGGTAAAGCGGCAGGAAGCTGAACTGGCTGCGCAGCAGGTGACGGGGGACGGCGAAGCGTCCGGTGAGGTCGTTGTACACCCACGAGCGGTTGCGCTCCGGAAGCCGTGCACCGTACGCGTAGGCGATCCAACGCAGCGGGTTGGGGCGGTGGATCGGATCGTTGCGTCCGTCGTTCGCCGGTGCGGTGCCGGCTTCTGGGCTGGTCATTGGAGTCCCTTTGTGATCGTGGGTTAATTGATCGTGCACTATCAAATATCACACAGCCGGCTGGTCGATTCAATCGTGTGCGATCTAATTCACGTAGGATGATTCGCATGGCCGCCGCGATCCCTGTTGATGAGAACCCGCTCCTACTCGAACGCCAGGTGTGTTTCGCACTCGCCGTCGCCAACCGGTCGGTGCTGCGGATCTACCGCCGGTTGCTCGACCCGCTCGGCCTCACCCACCCGCAGTACCTGGTGATGTTGGCGCTGTGGGAGTCCGAACCGAGGGCCGTCAAGGACATCGGACGCGTTCTGCAACTCGACTCGGCCACCCTGTCGCCGCTGCTCAAACGGCTGGAGGCGAACGGGCTCATCGAGCGCCGCCGACGCGGTGACGACGAACGCAACGTCGACATCGTCCTCACCGACACCGGTCGCGACCTGCGGGAGCAGGCCCTCGCGATCCCGCCGGCCGTCGTCGACGCGCTCGGTGTCGACTGGGACGATCTCATCGAACTGCACTCCGTACTGACCAAGGTGAACGCGGCCGCGTTGCGTGCCGAGCAGAAGAGGCCGGGCGGCGGCGACTAAGGTCGATGGGGAACTCGAACAGGGAGGCGCGTCGATGTCGACGGTAGCGATAGTGGTCATTGTCGTGGTGGCGGTGGCGGCGCTGTTCTTGCTCATCGGGGTGGTGTGGTTCGCCTACGACTCCAACAAACGGGTCCGCGACTTCGCCCACTCCACCGACCTGATCCCCGGCAAAGCGGGCCGTGCCCCGCAATCATGGACCACCGACACCTCACGAGAAGCGCTGCTGCATCAGCGGATCCGCTACGCCATGCTCGATGTCCACCAGAACCCCGCGCTGCCGCACGATGATTCACTCGTCGCCGCCCGGGACCGCCTCGATGACGCCGCCTTCGCACTCGACGACCGCCTGATCGCGGTCTCGGCGACCGCCGACGGGGACGACCACGACGACGCGCTCGCGCGGGCCGAAAAGGCGATCAAAGCGCTCGAAAAGCTCCCCAAGAAACTCTGGGAAGCCCCCACCGACCAGCAACTCGAAGACTTGACCCGGGTCACCGACGCCCTCCGCGCGGGTGCGGCGATCGAATGATCAATGCGGAATTCCGGTGCCAGTATGTGGCACCAGAATTCCGGATAGATGTGGGATGCTGGTGCGATGTCGCGGCGGGTTGTGCTTATCAGGGCGGTGAATGTCGGGGGGACCGCGAAGTTGCCGATGGCGGAGCTGCGGGATGTCGCGCAGTCGCTGGGCGCTTCGGATGTGTCCACCTACATCGCGTCGGGAAATCTGTTCTGTGTTCCGCCGGGCGATCCGGCCGAGTTCGATCGGGCCCTGGAATCGGCGATCGAGACCCGGTACGGGTACTTTCGCGAAGTCATCAGCCGGTCCATCGACGAACTGCGTGCCGCGGTCGACGCGCATCCCTTCGAGGTGGTCGACGAGAAACTCAACTATCTGTACCCGCTGACAGGCACACCGGAGCCGGAGAAGGTACAAGCCTTGGTGGCAAAGCCATTTGACGACACCCGGATCGAGGTCATCGGCGCTGATCTGCACATCCGCTACGGCGTGGGGGTCGCGGCATCGAAGCTGACACCACCGCTGATCGCCAGGACGCTCGGGGTCACCGGGACGGGCCGCAACTGGCGCACCGTCGGCAAACTCATCGAGCTCGCCGGGTAGTTCACAGCCCGTTCCGCGAGGCGCTCGCAGGGCCGAAGGTTGGGTAACCTACCTGTCGTGGTGAACGAACAGGAACCGGCGGCGACGGCCGGAGAAGCGGCGAGCGTCGTCGAAATATCAACGGACGGTGCTTGTCTGGGGAATCCGGGGCCCGGTGGGTGGGGTGTGATCATGCGCTGGCGGGGGCAGGAGAAGCGGCTGTCGGGGGGCGTGGAACACACCACCAACAATCAGATGGAATTAACCGCGGCGATCGAAGGTCTTGCGGCGTTGACCAGGCCGTCTAGCGTTGTTCTGTACACCGACTCCAGTTATGTCCGCAACGGCATCATGGCGTGGGTGAAAGGCTGGCAGGCCAACGGGTGGCAGACCAAGGACCGCAAGCCGGTCAAGAACGCCGACCTGTGGCGCAAGCTGGTCGAGGAGGAGAAGCGTCACGACGTGACGTGGAAATGGGTGAAGGGGCACAACGGCGATCACTACAACGAGATCGCCGATGACCTGGCGACCAGCGCCGCGCGGGAGATCGCGGGGCGCTGAAGGAGTTGACAGTGAGTGAAGTGACGGTGGCGATCGAGCCGGAGCGCGATCCGCATCTGGTAGCGGCTGTCGAGGGGGCCGGGGGTCGGGTCGTGCCGTTGGATCAGGCGCGGGTGCTGGTGTGGATCGGGGCCGGGCCGGGCGGCTTTCCCGAACTGACCGACGATATCGAGTGGGTGGCGCTCAAGACGGCGGGCATCGAGGCGTTCGTAGGTGCGGGCGTGATCGACGCCAAACGACTGTGGACCAATGCGTCGGGGTTCTACGCCGAAGGGGTCGCCGAACACGCGCTGGCGCTGCTGCTGGCCGGGCTGCGGCAGATCAACACGTCGGTGTTGCGGCACTGGGACAAACAACCCATCGATACCGGGGTGCGGACGCTGCGCGGGGCGAGAGTCGCGATCGTCGGGGCCGGTGGGATCGGGGCGTCGCTCATTCCGCGGCTGACGGCGTGCGGGGCGTCGACGATCGCGGTGAACCGGTCGGGACGGCCCGTCGAGGGTGCGGCTTTGACGCTGCCCGCCGACCGGCTCGACGAGGTGTGGGCGCAGACCGATCATGTGGTGCTCGCAGCGCCGTCGACACCGGAAACCCGGCACCTCATCAACGAACGCAGCCTCGCCGCGCTGCCGGATCACGCGTGGATCGTGAACGTGGCCCGCGGCCCGCTCATCGACCAGAAAGCGCTGTACAACGCGCTGCGCGACGGGGTGATCGCCGGGGCCGCGCTGGATGTGACCGACCCCGAACCGCCGTCGCCCGACGACCCGCTGTGGTCGCTGCCGAACGTCATCATCACCCCGCACATCGCCAACCCGGCGTCGGGTCTGACCCGTGAGATGGCACCGTTCCTCGCCGAGAACGTGCGGCGCTTCACAGCCGGGGAGGCGCTGATAGCCCCGGTGAGTGCCGACCGCGACTACTGACTACACGTAAGGTCAAGGTGTGGGCCCGCTGTTCAGCTTTCTCTCCAGCTACTGGTGGCTGGTATTTCCGTTCGCCGCGATCGTCGGCGGGTGGGGCAAAGCGGTCGCGGCATACAGCGAGCGACGGCGCCGGGACAAGATCGAACTGGCCCGCATCGAGGCGGAAGCGGCGCAGCGCGCGGTGGCGACCTCGGCGCCGCCGCGGGTGCGGCAACTCGCCAAGACGATGGCCACCCACGACAAGGTGAACGACCGCTGGTTCTCCTACGAGATGGACCTGGCCACGCTGATCGACTTCCCGATGCTGATCGACCTGCGCGAACCGCTCACCGAGGCATTCCACCGGGCCCGGGTTCGTGCCGACACCCTACGTCCCGCCGAACCCGACGACTTCGATGACCCGGCCGACATCGAACGCTACCGGGACGCCGTACGGGAATATGTGGTGTCGTTCGAGGCCGCCGAACGCGAGGCTCGCCGTCGTCGGGACAGCGGCTTCACCGCCGACGAGCGGGAATCGCTGAACCGGGCCCGAAAACTGACCGCCACCGCCTCCGACGAGGGTGCCACTCCGGCCGAACGGCAGGCTGCCTACCGCAAACTCCGCGACGAACTGCGCGGCATCATCGACGTTCCGGGCGCGGCCGGTGAACACATCGAACGGTCGATCGCCCTCGCGATCGAACGCGGCCGGGACTGAGCGGTGTCCTACTGCTATTCGGATTCGATGGCGCCGGCGAACTGACTGTTGTAGAGGCGGTAGTAGGCGCCGCGGGTGGCCAGGAGTTGCTTGTGGGAGCCCTGCTCGACGATGCGGCCGTCTTCCATCACGACGATGATGTCGGCGTCGCGGATCGTCGAAAGGCGGTGGGCGATCACGAAACTGGTGCGGTCGGTACGCAGCCGGGCCATCGCCTTCTGGATGAGCAGTTCGGTTCGGGTGTCGACGGAACTGGTGGCCTCGTCGAGAATCAGGATGGTCGGTTTGGCCAGGAACGCCCGCGCGATCGTGATGAGCTGGCGCTCACCGGCACTCACGCCGCCGCCCTCGTCGTCGAGGACGGTGTCGTAGCCGTCGGGCAGATGCCGCACGAACGCGTCGACGTGACTGAGGGTGGCCGCCGCGATGACCTCCTCGCGGGATGCGGTGGGGTCGCCGTAGGCGATGTTGTCGTAGATGGTGCCGCCGAACAGCCAGGAGTCCTGCAACACCATGCCGGTACGTTCGCGAAGGTCGGCACGCGTCATCAGGCGTGAGTCGAGGCCGTCGACGCTGATGGTGCCGGTGTCGACGTCGTAGAAGCGCATGATCAGGTTGACCAGCGTGGTCTTGCCCGCGCCGGTGGGTCCGACGATCGCGACCATCTGCCCCGGCCGCGCCACCAGCGAAAGGTCCTCGATGAGCGGCTTTTCCACGGCGTACCGGAACGAGACATCGTTGAATTCGATGAGCCCGTGATCATCGAGAGGGGACCGTGGCTGCACGGGATCGGGGGATTCCTCGGCGGCGTCGAGAATGTCGAAGATGCGTTCGGCAGAGGCCACCCCGCTCTGCAGCAGATTGACCATCGACCCGATCTGGGTGAGCGGCTGGGAGAACTGCCGCGAATACTGGATGAACGCCTGCACCTCACCAAGACTCAGCGAACCCGACGCCACCCGCAGACCGCCGACGACCGCAACCGCCACATAGTTCAGGTTGCCCAGGAACATGATCACCGGCATGGTGACACCGGAGATGAACTGGGCCCGCCAACTCGATTCGTACAGTTTCTGATTTCGTTCGTCGAAGACCTGCTCCACCTCACGCTGGCGGCCGAACGCCTTGACCAGTTCGTGGCCGGTGAACGCCTCCTCCACTTGCGCGTTCAGCTTGCCCGTCGAACTCCACTGCGAAATGAAATGCGGCTTGGACCTTTTCGCGATGATCGCGGTCGCGCCGATAGCCAAGGGCACCGTCACGATCGCGATGAGCGCCAGCAGCGGGGAGATGACCACCATCATCACGAGCAGGGCGATCACCATCAGCACCGAGTTGAGGAGCTGCGAAATGGTCTGCTGCATACTCTGCGACAGATTGTCCAGATCGTTGGTGACGCGGCTGAGTAGATCACCGCGCGGTTGAGAGTCGTAGTAGCGCAATGGTAGTCGATGGATCTTGGCCTCGACGTCGGCGCGCAGGCGCCGGATCGTGGCCACCACGACGATATTGAGCAGATACGACGCCAGCCACGCCAGTGTCATCGATACGACGTACAACGCCAGCACGATCAGCAGGACGCGTCCCACGTCGCCGAAATCGATTCCGGTACCGGGGATCACGTCCATCGACGACACCATGTCGGCGAATGTGTCCTGACCCTTCTCGCGTAGCCCGGCGACCGCCTCGGCCTTGGTCTGCCCGGCAGGCAGGACTTTTCCGATAACGCCGTTGAACACGAGATCGGTGGCGTGCCCGAGTACCCGCGGCGCGATTGACTGCAAGATCACCGACGCGGTCAGCGCCAGCAGGATCGTCGGCATCAGTACCCGGTACTCAGACAACAGCCGCACGATCCGTTTGATCGACGGACCGAACGAGCGCGCCTTGTCGCCGGGCACGTTACCCATTTGCATTCCTGGGCGGGTCATGCGACATCCTCCACGGCGCGTTGGGATTCGGCGATCTCGGCGTACGTGGGGCACGACGCCAGCAATTCGTCGTGGGTGCCGATGCCGGTGATCCGTCCGTGTTCGAGGACGACGATCTGATCGGCTTCGGTGATCGTCGAAATACGTTGCGCCACAACCACAACTGCAGCATCGCGGGTGACCGGGGCCAGTGCCGCACGCAGCCGGGCGTCGGTGGTCAGGTCGAGGGCCGAGAACGAGTCGTCGAACAGGTAGATCGCCGGGCGGCGGATGAGGGCCCGGGCGATCGCCAGTCGCTGCCGTTGACCACCCGAGACGGTGGTGCCGCCCTGCGCGATCGGGGTGTCGATACCCTGCGGCATCGCGGACACGAAATCGGCGGCCTGCGCGATCTGAAGTGCCTCCCAGATCTGTTCGTCCGTGGCGTCGGATTTGCCGTAGCGCAGGTTGCTCGCGACGGTGCCGGAGAACAGATACGGTCGCTGCGGGACCAGCCCGATCACCTCCCGCAGCTTGTCGGGGTCGAGCCGGCGGACATCGGTGCCGCCCACCGACACCGAACCGTCGGTGACATCGATGAGCCGTGGGATCAGGCTGAGCAGGGTGGTCTTGCCCGCGCCGGTGGAGCCGACGATCGCGGTGGTGGTGCCCGGGGTGATCCGGAACGAGATATCGCTCAGCACAGGCGAATCGGCACCCGGATAGCGGAACTCGGCGCCGGAGAACTCCGCTGTCGCCGGGTCCGCGGAAAAGCCGATCGGTGCGTCGGGAGCGTGCACCGACGACTCGGTGTCCAGCACCTCCAGGATGCGTTCGGCGCACACCGCGGCGCGCGGGGCCATCATCGCCAGGAACGAGGCCATCATCACCGACATCATGATCTGCATGACGTACGACATCATCGCCGTCAGCGCCCCGATCTCGAGGTGGCCGTCGTCGACGCGGTGCCCGCCGAACCAGATGATGGCGACAATGGTCACGTTGGAGACCAGCAGGATCACCGGGAACATCAGCGCCATCATCTTGCCGACGCGCAGCGTGGCCGCCGACAGTTCGTCGTTGGCGACGGCGAACCGGTCGGTCTCGTAGCGTTCGCGGACGAACGCCCGCACCACCCGGATGCCGGTGATCTGCTCGCGCAGCACCCGGTTGATGGCATCGAGTTTGTCCTGCATCGCCCGGAAACCCGGCACCATCTTGCTGATCAGCACCGCCATCGCCCCGCCCAGGATGGGCACGGCCACCACCAGCACCCACGCCAGCCCAGAGGCCACGTGCACGCCCATCACGATGCCGCCCACACACATGATGGGCGCCGACACGAGGATCGCCGCGGCCATCACGATCAGCATCTGCACCTGCTGGACGTCGTTGGTGGTGCGGGTGATCAGCGACGGCGCACCGAACCGGCCCACCTCACGCGCCGAGAAGCCGTCGACGGTGTGCAGCAGGTCGTGCCGGATGTCGCGGCCGATGCCGAGCGCGCCACGCGCCCCGAAGAACTGCGCGGCGATCGTCGTGCACACCTGCAACACCGTGACCACGAGCATGACGCCGCCCACCCGCAGGATGTAGCCGGTGTCGCCGTTGGCCACACCACCGTCGATGATGTCGGCGTTGAGCGTGGGCAGATACAGCATCGCGCCCGTCGCGACGAACTGGAACAGCACGACAGCGACGAGGTTGTTGGTGTACGGCGGGAGATAGGTTCGGACGAGTCGGATCAACATGGGCGGCAGACCTGGGGCACCCGACCACGCTAGCAACCGGCTCCGACTCAGTGCGAGTGAATAACGGCGCGAACGGATTTCGCGCCCGAAATGCCGGGCTCGCCGCTACGGGATGGTGAGGGGGATGACGGCCTCGGGAGAGTAGGTCAGGAAGGTGAACGACTCCTGGAAATAGAGGTTCACCGAATCGCCGTCGTGCGAGTCGTAACCGATCGACACGTCCTGGCCGATGGTCAGCTCGAAGTCGCCGCCGCGGGTGCTGATCAGGTACGCGCCCTCGATCGCCGGCGCCCACACGATCTCGCCGTCGAGGATGCGCTGGATGTGCTGGCGGATCGGGTAACCGTGGTTGGAGGTCTCGGCGACCTGCGAGTACAGGTCGGCCGACAGGGCCAGCGAGTACGGGCCGTCGACCGATTCCAGGCGCAACTGGTTCAGGGCCTGGCTGATCGCCTCCGGGTAGTCGCGGACGTCCTCGGGCAGGGCCATCGCATGCGAGGCAGCCCGGCTGCCGATACCGGTGATGCCGGCCGACTCATAACCTTCGAAGATCGCCCGGTCCTCGGCAAGCGCGAGTTGTGCGGCCGCATCACGCACCGGATCCCAATCTGAATCCTTGGCACCGCGATCGACATTGTCGATGGCCTCGCGCGTCACCGCGAACGGCACCTTCAACTCGACGAGTGGCTGCGTCTGGCGCAGGAAAGCGGAGATGCCGTCGGCGGGGGAGTCGATCTTGGCGCGGCTGCCGAGCGTCACCGACGCGGTGTCCAGACCCAGCGGACCATTCACATCGACCAGACGCCGGCCGGCACTGTTGCGTTTGAACGACCGGGTGGCCTCGTCCTCGATTTCTTGCCACGCGCTTTCGGAAATGGGGGCGAGTTCGCGATGCAGATTGTTCATTGGTTCTCCCTCTCTGGAGTGATGTGGTCAGTCTGTGAGGTGATCAGCGAAGTGAGCCGATGCCCAGTGAGCCGTTGGACGGCCGTGACGGCGGTGTTCGGGGTGCGGTATCGGTATCGGGAAGCGGTGGTGGGGTGTCGAGGAATTCGACGGTCGGTGCGAAGAACTGCGCACCCGTCACCGCGGTGGTGAAATCCAGCAGTCTGTCGTGGTTTCCGGGTGGATCGCCCAGGAACATGTTGCGCAGCATACGTTCTGTGATGTCAGGGGTAGCCGAATAGGCGATGAAGTATGTACCCGACTCGCCGGTTCCCGATACATCTCCGTACGGCATGTTGTCGCGGACGATGTCGAGTTCATTGCCGTCGTCGTCGGTGATCACATTCAGCGCGATATGTGAATTGGTGGGTTTCACATCGTCGGACATCTCGATGTTGTCGGCCTTGGAACGACCGATGGCCGCCTCCTGCTCCTCGGTGCTCAGTGCCCGCCACGCCCCGAAATCGGTGACGTACCGCTGAATCGCGACATAACTGCCGCCCGCGTAACCGTCGTCGTCGGTCGTGGTGATGGTGTCGATAGCGTCTTGTCCCGTCGGATTCTCTGTGCCGTCGACGAAACCGATCAGGTCGCGCAGATCGAAATAGCGGAAACCGTGCACCTCGTCGACGACGGTGATCGCATCGCCCAGAGCTTCGGTGATCAGCCGGCCCACCTCGAAACACTGATCCATCTGGTCGGCCTTGATGTGCAGCAGCAGATCACCCGGCGTGGCGGGTGCGCTGTGCACCGGGCCCGACAGCGGTGTGAACCGCCGCAACGACGACGGGCGCGGCGCGTCGAACAACCGGCCCCAGGCGTCGGCGCCGATCCCGACGATCGCTGCGAGCGCGGCCTCCGGTGCACGAGAGGACACCGAACTCGTCAGACCACCCAGCTCGGGGAGGAAATCGTGGACGGTCTGCTCGGCGCCTTCGTTGATGGTTGCGACAAGGAAGATCGCGGCCTTGGTCTTTCGGGTCAGGATCGTCTGCGGAGTTGTCACGTTGATCCACGTTAGTGTGGCGACGCGTTCGTTTCCATGAAGGCGCGCCTAGCCTGACTCCGGGAGCGATCAGCCCCGGGCGACGGCCCGTCCCGCAGCCCGGCCGGAGAAGATGCAGCCGCCCAGGAATGTGCCCTCCAGAGCGTTGTAACCGTGCACGCCGCCACCACCGAAACCGGCCACCTCACCTGCCGCGTACAGGCCGTCGAACCGGGAACCGTCCGGGCGCATCACTGCCGCGTCGAGATCGGTTTCCAGACCGCCGAGGGTCTTGCGGGTCAGGATGTTCAGGCGTACCGCGATCAGCGGGCCGTGTGCCGGGTCGAGCAGCTTGTGCGGCTTGGCCACCCGCACCACCTTGTCCCCGAGATACTGACGCGCATTGGTCATCGCCATGATCTGCGCGTCCTTGGAGAACTTGTTGTCGATCTGCGCGTCCCGGGCGGAGATGACGCGTTCGATATGGGCCAGGTCGAGCGCGGGGCCGCGGGCGATCTTGTTCATGCCGGCCACCAGCGCGGGCAGGTCGTCGGCGACGACGAAATCGACGCCGTGTCTGGTGAACGCGTCGACCGGGCCCGGTGCGCCCTTGGATACCCGGCTGCGGGCGAGGATCTTCAAGTCCTTGCTGGTGACGTCCGGATTCTGCTCGGACCCCGACAGCATGAACTCCTTTTCGACGATGCTCCGGGTGAGCACGAACCACGAGTAGTCGTGGCCGGTCTTGAGGATCTCGCGCATCGTCGAATTGGTGTCGAAACCGGGGAAGTTGGGGGCGGTGAGCCGATTGCCCTCGGCGTCGAGCCACAACGACGACGGTCCCGGGATGATGCGGATCGCGTGATCGGGCCAGATCGGATCCCAGTTGTGGATGCCCTCGGTGTAATGCCACATGCGGTCGCGGTTGACCAGGCTCGCGCCCGCGTCCTCGGCGATACCCAGCATCCGGCCGTCCACGTGCGCGGGGACCCCCGAGATCATGTGCTCGGGTGCCTTGCCGAGGCGTTCGGTGGGCCAGTTCTCGCGGATCAGTTCATGATTGTGGCCGATGCCGCCGGTGGTGACGATCACCGCACCCGCCCGCACCTCGAAGTCTCCCACCACGTCGCGATTCGACGCCCGGCCGCGGTCGAGATCGTCGCACGGTGCCAGGACGGCGCCGCGGACACCGACCGCCGCGTCGCCGGAGACGATCAGCTCGTCGACGCGGTGCCGGAACCGGAACTCCACCAGACCGCGTTTCTCGGCCTCCAGCACCGGTTCGGCGAAGATCCGCACCACCTCGGGACCGGTGCCCCAGGTGAGATGGAACCGGGGCACCGAGTTGCCGTGGCCGTCGGCGAAACCGCCGCCGCGTTCGGCCCAGCCGACCACCGGCACGAACCGCAACCCCAGATCGTGTAGATACTGCCGTTTGTCGCCCGCGGCGAACTCGACGTACGCGCGCGCCCACTGACGCGGCCAGTAGTCCTGCACCTCACGGTCGAAACCGGCCGACCCCATCCAGTCCTGCAACGCCAGCTCGGCCGAATCGGAGATGCCCAGACGACGCTGCTCAGGGCTGTCGACCAGGAACAGCCCGCCCAGCGACCAGAAGGCCTGACCGCCGAGATTGTTCCGGTTCTCCTGATCGACGACGATCACCTTGCGGCCGGCCCTCGTCAGCTCGTAGGTGGCGACCAAACCCGCAAGGCCCGCTCCGACGACGACGGCGTCGGCCTGCTGCTGCGTCACTGAGGAACTCCATTCATCGCGGCATGTGGTTCGTCCGGGCGGTGGCTCGGTGAATCCGTCGGTGACATTACCCGCCGGTACTGGCAGTCGACACGCCGCGCGGGATTTGTCCCAAGCGTGCGAAAGCACCGAAAACCGGCGCCGAACTGCCGAAAAGAACAACTTTGACCCGGCCGTACCCTTTGCTGGCCTGTTATTGATCCGTTACAGTGTCATGCGATGGACCGGCCGACCTCGAATCCGAGGCCGGCCGGTATAACTACATCCTCGTCGAGCGGGGCCACCCCGGCCAGAATCGTTAGGAATCAGTACATGTTCAAGCGCGTGAGAAAGCGCCTTGTGGCCGGTGTCGTCGCCGCGGTCGCAGTCACCAGCGGGGCCGTGGTCGCCCACGCACCCGAGGCCGCCGCGGCCGGCACCACCGAGTACGTCTACTCGGCAGCCATGGGACGTAACGTCCCGGTCCGCATCATCAGCGGTGGCGGCGGGGCGGCCAAGCCCACGCTCTACCTGCTCGACGGCCTGCGCGCCCCCAACAACAACAGCGGCTGGCTCATCAACACCAACGTCGACAGCTACATGGTCGGCAAGGGTGTCAACGTCGCCATCCCGTTCGGTGGCGGAGGCTCCTTCTACACCGACTGGCAGACCACCGACCCCAAGCTCGGCAAGAACAAGTGGGAAACCTTCCTCACCCGTGAACTGCCCGGCTACATGAAGCGCAAGTACAACAGCGACAACCGTCGCAACGGTGTCGCCGGTCTGTCGATGTCCGGCACCGCGGCGCTCAACCTGGCCTCGCGGCACCCCGGCTTCTACAAGGCCGTCGCCTCCTACAGCGGCTACCCGACCGTCACCATGCCCGGCTTCAACCAGGGCATCCAGGTGTCGGTGATGGAGATGGGCGGCAACCCCATCAACATGTGGGGTATCGCACCGTTCGGCGCCTGGACCGCCAACGACCCGTTCCTGACCGCCAACAACCTGGCCGGCAAGTACGTGTACGTGTCGTCGGGCAGCGGCGTCGGTAACCGCAACGCGGCCCTCGTCCCCGGCAGCGCCAACTTCGACGCCGTCAAGTTCGCGCAGATGGTTCCGCTGGAGGTCGCCGCCTCCACCAGCAGCCAGCTCTACATCGCCCGCCTCGCCGCGGTACCCGGTGTGAAGCTCAAGACCCACATCTCGCCCGACGGTGGTCACTGGTGGGACTACTGGCAGGACCGCTTCAAGGAGTCCTGGAACACCACCTTCAAGCCGGCCTTCTTCTGAGCCGAGCGTAGACGGTAACAACACAGAGCCGGTGACCTTCGGGTCACCGGCTCTGTGGTTTCTCACCGGACCCCGCCCCCCATCCACGCATTCCCGGTTGGTTGCCATCCCCGGCTGGTTGCCATCCACGCATGCCTCGACCGGCGAAGTGGGCAGCACAAAGGGGTAGAGGGAGGGCTGACAGCACTGTGCCCCCACGATCGGATCGTGGGGGCACAGTGGTTGTCAGCTCAGCGGGGTTGTCAGCTCAGCGTTTGCGGAGGGGATCGTCCGGTTCGTCGCCCGAGTCGATGGGCCGGATCTGTTCGGTGGGGCGGTCCCAGGGGCCGACACCGGCGGTGGAGCTTGTGTCCTCCGTCGTCGGAATCACCGTGGTGGCGTCGTCGTCGGTGGGGATCACCGTCGTGGCGTCGTCGGTGGGGATCACCGTGGTGGCCTCCGTGGACGGCTCGGGTTCCGACCAGGCGCCGGCGGCGGTGCCCGGGCCCTCGTAGTCGAAGGCGCTGTCGCCGGACGGTCCGTCGGCGGCGGTGCGGCGGCGGTCCCGCAGGAACAGCCACAACCAGGCCAGGATCAGGAGCGCACCGATGATGCCCAGGATCAGCGGCAGCCAGAACTTGGCCATCTTCAGCAGACCCTTGTAGTGGTCGGCCTTGTCGGCCTGGCGTGCGACGGTGCTGTCGGCCCACTTGAACGTGCCTTTGAGAGCGTGCAGCTTGAATTCGCGGATCGCGGTGGGCAGCGACTGGCTCTGATCGGGGGAGCGGTAGTACTGCTCCTGATCTTCCTTGCCGTCGAGGATGGTGCCGGTGACGGGTTCGACGAAGACGTGCCGGGTGGCCTTGCCGTAGCGGTGCATCGTGACCGGGTCGGTCGGTTTGATGCCCTGGCCGGTGATGCCCCACCAGCTGGCCGGCTGGGTCAGCAGCGTGCCAAGGGAGGCCTCGCCCTGCGGGTTGGGGAGTTCGGACAGGTCGGTCTCGGGGACCTCGCTGACGAACTCGTACACCTTGACGCCCTTGAGGGTGGTCTCGCCGACGAAGTTGGCCGGGTTGTCGGTGCGGGTGTTGGTGTCGAAGTACAGGTAGGGACGCTTCTTGACGTTGAAGCCGAACTTGTACTGGAAGCCCTGACGCGGGACGTCCACCGACACGTCGTCGAGGTTGCCGCCTTCGGGCAGGGCCTCGAACTGGATCGAGTGGACCTTGCCGTCGGGGACGGACGTCTTGCGGTTGACCGAGACACGGTCGATGGTGGCGCTGAGCAGGCCGTCCTTGCAGGTGCGGGGTTCACCGGCGGCCGCGAACGACAGGTCGGTCTCTTTGCCATCGGCGTCGCGGACGCGGTCGATCCGGACCGTCTGCGCCGACTGAACGGTGGCACGGGTCTTGCTGGACGGGTCGATGATGACCGAGCGGCGCTGCTGCGTCAGGTGGGCGTCGAGCTGACGGACCTTGGGCGCGGTGAGCGAGCAGCGGTCGAGGACGACGGCCGGGAAGCGGTCGTCGGCGTTGCCGTCGGCGGACACCGTGGTGGCGTCGGAGGTGATGTCGAGGTCCAGCGGCACCACGCGGAGCTGCGACACCAGGACGGTAGGGATGAGGATCGCCGCGGTGACGAAGGCGAAGCCGAACAATGCCAGCAGCGCCGGCCAGAAACGTCTCATTCGTGACTCCTGTGGTTGCACATGACGGTGTTACCCTAACCCGCGCTGCCGTCCGGATAGTACGTACGGTCTCATGATGGTGCGGTTTTCTGCCACAGGAGCGGTTTTCAGTCGTGTGCGGGTTCCCCGGTGATGCGGTGGTCGGCGTGATTGAGGCCTTCGCGGACCAGCCTGGCGACGTGGCCGTCGCGGATCCGGTACACCACGCGGCGTCCCTCCCTGCGGGTGTCGACGAGCCCGGTGAAGCGCAGTTTGGCCAGGTGCTGGCTTACCGCGGTGCGGGATGCGCCGACGGCGCCGGTCAGGGCGGTGACGTCGGCTTCGCCGTTGGTGAGGTGCCAGAGCAGGCCTAAGCGGGTCGGGTCGGCGAGCATCGCGAACATCTCCGTCGCCGCCAGCAGATGTTCGGTTCCGGGTTCGACACGGTGATTCAGGCTCGGGGGATTCAGGCTCGGTGCCATGGCCCATTCAAGCAGTCGAGGGGGCGGGTGCCCGCTGGTGGGCCGCGCGAGTGCCGACGGGGGTGTGCCAGGCGAGTGCGGCGCAGGTCAGGCCGGTCAGCGCCACCGTCAGCAGGGTCGCGGGGCCGGCCGCGCCGTGCGTGGCGGTGACCCCGGCGAGCGGGTAGGTGATCAGGAAGGCGGCATGCGATGCGGAGAACTGGGCGGTGAACACATCGGCGGCGCTGCCGGCGTCGGTGTGATCGGCGATGAGTCTGGGGGCGGACGTGTTCATCAGGGATGTCGCGATGCCGATGACGAACCAGACCGCGAGCAATGCCGGGTAGGTCAGGCCCGCCAGGTGTGCGGTGGTGGTGGCCAGCAGGGCCCCGCAGCCGATGACCGCCCCGGCCAATGCCGTCGACCGGGGTGTGATGTAGCGGCCGGCCATCGGCAAAAGAATTGCGGTGCACAGTGATCCGACACCACAGGCGGCGAGCAGGGGGGCGAGGGCGCCGGCGCCCAGGTCGAGTTCGGTGTCGACGTACACCACCGAATACACCATCACCGGTGCGGTGACAGCCGCGCAGCACAGGTTGATCGCGATGAGACCGCGGAAAGTGCTGCGCGAAAACATGATTCGCAGTCCTGCGGTGGCCCGGCGATGAAACGGTGCGGAGCCGGCAGCCGGGGTCGCGGTGCCCAGGGCGGTGCGGACCGAGCCGACGAGCAGGGCCGAGGCCGCGAATCCTGTTGCGGCGACGAGGAATATACCAGAAGGCGGGACCGTGAACAGCAGTGCCGCCGCGAGCATGGGGGAGGCCAGGGCCTCCAGGTCGTAGGCGATGCGGGAGGCGGCGACCGCCCGCGTGTAGTCGTCGCGGTGTGGCACGACGGTGGGGATCGTCGCGGTGAAGGTAGGGGTGAACGTGGCCGACGCTGTCTGTAGTGCGAACACCAGGACGTAGACCTGCCACACCTGCGTGACCAGGGGGAGCGCGGCGACCATCGCCAGTCGCACGGCGTCGGCGCCGATGAGCACCGTGGCGCGCGGGAATCGTTCGCAGGCGGCGCGCATGACCGGTGCCATGCCCACGTAGGCGACCATCTTGATCGTCAGCGCGGTGCCGAGGACGACGCCGGCGTCGTCACCGGCCAAGCGTGCCGCGAGCAATGCGAGGGCCACCGTGAGGAGTCCGGAGCCGAGTAGGGAGGCCACCTGCGCGGCATACAACCGGCGGAAGAGGTGATTGTGCAGCAGGGGCATGCGAGAAAGTATCTCATATGTGCGCATACGTGCACCTATGAGAAGGGCCACTCTCGGCGTATGGTTTTCGACTGAAAGTCGAAAACCTCTCCCGGAATCCCACTTCGAGAATCAAGGAGGCCGCATGCCGGACAGCATGACCGCGGGCAAGAGCGATCGTGCCGATTTCGTGGTCGTCGGGGCGGGGATCGCAGGACTGACCGCGGCGATCCGTGCGGCCGAGGCCGGCTGCAGCGTCGTGATCCTCAACAAAGGACCGGCATGGCGGGCCGACCGCGCTGAACAGTCGACGTCCACCTTCTACGCCCAGGGCGGCGTCGCCGTCGTCACCGTCGAGGACCCGCTCGACCCCGGGGATCCGGCCGATTCGGTCGACCTGCACCTGACGGACACGCTGGCCGCTGGGGCCGGGCTGACCGATCCGGTGGCCGCGCGGCCCATCCTCGCCGACGGCTATGACGCTGTATGGGGACTGATGCAGTGGGGTGCGGACTTTGACCGCGCCCCCGACGGACTGCTGTCACGCACCCGCGAAGGCGGGCATTCGGTGCGGCGCATCATCCACGCCGGCGGCGACGCGACCGGCGC
The DNA here is from genome assembly GCF_020438995.1 of Gordonia sp. (in: high G+C Gram-positive bacteria). Lineage (GTDB taxonomy): Bacteria > Actinomycetota > Actinomycetes > Mycobacteriales > Mycobacteriaceae > Gordonia. Next base: position 12,876 of record NZ_JAGQTN010000269.1, on the reverse strand, counting down.
GGTCATCCAGCGGGCCCTCGGTAGTCGCGTCACCGAACTGACCTCCCACTCACCGACCCCCGGCTCGTTCGTTGAGGTGCTCGACGAGGCCATCGCCACCGACGTGATCCGGTCGGGCGGCCGGGCGGTCGGTGTGCGTTACCTGCGCGATGGCGCCGAACACGCCGTGTACGCACCGACGATCCTGCTCGCCACCGGCGGCGCCGGACACCTGTACGCCGCGACGACCAACCCTGCGGGGGCCACCGCTGACGGCATCGGCCTGGCGCTGCGAGCGGGCGCGCAGGTGGCCGACCTCGAATTCATCCAGTTCCATCCGACAATGCTTTTCGTGGACGGTGATCGAGGCAGGCGCACGCTGATCAGCGAGGCGGTCCGGGGTGAGGGCGGCAGGCTCGTCGACGTCGACGGCCACTCCGTCACCGACGGTGTGCATCCGCTCGGCGACCTCGCACCCCGGGATGTTGTCGCCAATGCGGTGCATGCGGCCATCGCCCGCACCGGACATCCGTGCGTCTACCTCGACGTCACCGGCGTCGGCGCGGCGCACGGCGGATTCGAGGTCCGGTTCCCGACGGTCACCGCGGGGTTGATGGCATCGGGCGTCGACCCGTCGTCGGGGCGTATTCCGGTGGTGCCGGGCGCGCACTATCTGTGCGGCGGTGTCGTCACCGATACCTCGGGTGCCACATCTGTGCCCGGTCTGCTCGCGGCCGGTGAGGTCGCCCGTACGGGCCTGCACGGAGGCAACCGGCTCGCCTCCAACAGCCTTCTCGAGGGCCTTGTGGTGGGTCGCCGAGCGGCCTCGCTCGCGATTTCGCGTCGTGACCTGTCGATATCGGAAATCGCGGACGAGGCAGACGGCCCGGTACCGCGCGTACTCGACCGCACCGCCCTGCAGGACACGATGACCAGGTACGCCGCGTTGGGCCGCGACGCCGCCGGGCTCGACGCGGCGGTCGGCATCCTCGACGCCGCCCCGCGCAGGCCGGGTGCGCCCGCCACCACGCGGGAGGTCGAGGACGCGGCTCTGACTCTGGCCGCGCGGGCGGTGGTCGCGGCCGCGGCGGCCCGCACCGAGACCCGGGGATCGCACGTGCGGCTCGACTATCCGGGCACCTCATCCGACGCGGCCTCGCACGTATTCGTGCTGGGTGGGGATGAACTCGTTCGGGACGTTCGGACGCCGGTGTAGACCGTCCGGTCTCTCGACTGTCCGATGCGGACAGGGTTCGGTGGGACTTGATAGGGGGCGAGTGGTGGCGACTGCTGCGCCAGGTCCATAGACTGGCCGTTGGTCCGGAGACCGGACGGGGGCCGGGGCCGGCGGTTTGGGACAGGCGTGGTGATGGGAGCTCTTCGATGAACGGTGCCGGGTGTTGGTCGACGGTCGTGTGCACCCCCGAAGAGCGCGCCCGGCTCGGTCTGGCCAACGACCTGCAGTGGCTCGTGCATTGCCGGCTGGCCGTCGGGCACTCCGGTAACCACGCCACCGACGCCAGCGATCACCCGCGATCCGATCGCAGACTCTGGCTCGAGTGGAACGACTTCGACACCCAGGCCCAGTCGCTGATCGAGCGCAATCCGTGCAGCGCGCGCTCTCTCACGGGGGCGCACTGTCTGTTCTTCGAGGCGCACGGCGGTCCGCACTTCTATGCGACCGGCAACGGGCACGCACCGACCGCCATCGCCGCAGCCTCGGGTAACGGGCAGGCGGGCGGTGGTCCGGCCGGTGGCCGATCTACCGGCACCGGGCCGATCAATACCGGACCGGGCGCCGGTGGGCCCGGTGCGGGTTCGGCCGGCGCTCCGTCGGGGCCGCTTCCGGGTGACGGATATCGCGGTGGCCGTCGTTCGACGAACATGGAGCCACCGGTGGTCGAGGGCGCGTCGATGGACGGACTCGAACGGCGGCGGCACCTGATGCCCGAGCCCCGCGCGCACCGGCCGGCACCGCAGTCCGGTCCCGGGCAGCAGCAGCCGCCGCCACGGGCGTCGCAGACCGGTGGTCAGCCCAAGGCGGGTGGGCCTGCGCCGCATGCCACCGGCCCGGCGCCGCGCCCGCCGGGCCGTCAGGCGCCCGCGTCCGGGTCGGGTGCCTTCCCGCGCCCGGCGAACACCGGTTCAGGGCCGCAGAAACCGCGTCCGGTATCTCCCCCGCCGCAGCCGAAACAGGGTAAGCAGTCCGCCACCGGGCATCATGCCCGGCGTTCGGCCGACGACGCTGCCCCGGAAGCCCAGTCACCGATGCGGGGTGCGGGGGTGGATGAGCGTGCCGTCCGGGGTGGGGGCCGCAGGCGCGCACCCGATGCCGACGATCACGCGCCCCGTGCGTCGGAGGTCCAGCCGACATCCGCACCCCCTGAGGTGACCGAACCCGCTCAGGCAGCCGTACCTGCTCGCACTCCGGTACCCGCCCAGCCGCCCGTTCCTGTCCGATCGGGGCCTCCCGCCCTGCCGGAATTGCCGGCGACGGCGATCGCCCGGGCTGTGTCGGATGCGCAGAGCGTGGTCCGTGCCGGCGCGGTCGCCAACGTCGAAGCCGTCAGCAAAGCGCTGGACGAGGTGGCCGTGGCGCTGGCCAAGCTCGCCGCCGCGCTGCGGGGGCGGAAGTAGGTCAGTTCGCCGCGGCTGCCGCGGCGTGACGTCCGGCCCGGCGGCCGAAGAACGATCCTTCACCGAGCTGGGTGCCGCTGGCGTAATTCTTGCCGTTCTCGGCGATATTCGACGCGCAGGCACCTGCCGCGTACAGTCCGTCGATCACCGAACCGTCGGCGCGGCGGACCTGTCCGTCCACCGAAGTGACCATTCCGCCCATGGTGAAGCCCGCGTAGATCGCTTTGCCGAGGCTCAGATTGTATGCGGCCCAAGGACCTTGGGTCAGCGGAGCGAGGTACTCGGGGGCCTTGTGAAAATCGGGGTCCTCGCCGGCGGCGGCGTGCTCGTTGTAGCGGTCGATGGTGGCGCGCAGCCTTCCTTCCGGAATTCCGAGCCCTTCTTCCATTTCTTCGACCGTTTCCCAGCCGTCGATCAGTGGCACCAGATAATTCTTTTGCTGGCTCATATGTGATTCGTTGATGACGAGAAATGCCGCCGAATCGGGTTGATCCATCACGAATGCCGATGTCCGGGAATGGTAGGAATCCTCGGTGACGAATCGGTCACCGTTCTTGTTGACGATCACGCCCATGACCATGCTGGCGGGCGGATAGATGGGAGCGGTGACGAAGGTCTGATCCATGCCGCGCAGTTGCGCGCCCACCGACAGACCCATGCGCAGGCCGAGGCCGTCGTCGTAGGTGGTGCCCAGCGGGTACGACTTCTCGGCCATCTTGGGGACGTTCTCGGCCACCATTTCGGAGTTGGAGACGAATCCACCGGCTGCGATGATGACCGACTTGGCGCGGATGAAGCCTGAGGCCTCCGGAGACTTCCACGCCATCCCCGCGACCCGGCCCTCATCATCGACGACGAGTTGCCGGGCGCCGGTCTCGTACCGGATCTCGACGCCGAGTTCGGCGAGTTTCTTGACCAGTAGTTCGATGACCAGCGACGCGCCGCCGGTGTCGCCGGGCACGGGCACCTTGTGGCCACGCGGGGCAGGGACCGCGATGTCGCGGAACGGCCACACCTTCTCGTTGCCGGTGTACATCAGGCCCTGGGTCTGGGGCTGGATGACGGCCTTTTCGGGGTAGTAGCTGCGTTCGAAGCTGAAGCCGAGCGCTTCGAGCCAGGTGAAGTGCTCGACGCTGCCCTGGCAGTAGGCGTGGATCTTCTCCGGGTCGGGGTCGGCCGACACCGCGGTCAGGTACTTCTCCATCTCCTCGGCCGAGTCGGCGTGCCCGGTGGCCTCCTGGACGGCGGTGCCGCCGCCGAGGTAGAAGTGCCCGCCCGCCAGCGATGTGGTGCCGCCGGCGACGGCGGCGCGTTCGAGGACGAGGACGCGGGCGCCGTTGCTCGCGGCTTCGACGGCGGCGCATCCGCCGGCCATGCCCAGGCCGGCGACCACGACGTCGAACTCGTCGGTGAAGTGGGGAACGTCGGCGAGGGCGACGGTCTGCGGGATCTCTGTGCTTCCAGCCATGTCGTAGAGCGTAACCCGAAACTAGAACATGTTCTAGAACAATCTCTGGACAGGTGTCCGGTCAGGTATTCGCGCGAGCTGTTCGGTCCGCCGACAGTGCCGAAGGCCCTCGCGTCAAGCGAAAGTGAGGTAGCTTACCGCATTACCTTGTGGCACTTAGGCCATGCTATGTTCTTGGCTAGTTTTGTGACCGGGACGACATCACCCTTTTCCGTCGTTCCACGCATCGGTTGTCGATGCGATCGCCGGGTGTGAACCAGCGGCGATGGTGAATCAGACGACGATTGTGAAACCAGACAAGGTGACAGAAAAATGAGTGTGGGTGTCGTGCGCGAAACGGCCGACGGGGAGCGCCGCGTGGCGCTGGTCCCCAAGGTGGTCGCTTCGCTCGTGGGCAAGGGCGTCGACGTCGTCGTCGAGTCCGGAGCCGGGATCGATGCGTTGATCCCGGACAGTCAATATGTCGATGCGGGGGCCACCATCGGTGACCCGTACGCGGCCGACGTCGTGCTGCGGGTGGCCCCGCCGTCCGACGACGAGATCGCCAAACTGCGTCCGGGCCAGAAGCTGATCGGCTTCCTCGCCCCGCGCAACGCCGACAACAAGATCGGCGCGCTCAAGGCCGCCGGCGTCGAGGCGTACGCGGTGGAGGCGATTCCGCGTATCTCGCGTGCGCAGGTGATGGATGCGCTCAGCTCGCAGGGCAACGTGTCGGGTTACAAGTCCGTCATCCTGGCGGCCGAGGAATCGACGCGGTTCTTCCCGATGCTGACCACCGCCGCGGGCACCGTCAAGCCGGCCACCGTGCTGGTCCTCGGCGTGGGTGTGGCCGGGCTGCAGGCCCTGGCCACCGCCAAGCGCCTCGGCGCCCGCACCACCGGCTACGACGTGCGGCCCGAGGTGGCCGAGCAGGTCCGGTCCGTGGGTGCCCAGTGGCTCGACCTCGGTATCGAGGCCGCCGGCGAGGGCGGTTACGCCCGTGAACTCACCGAAGCAGAACGCGCTCAGCAGCAGCAGGCACTCGAAGACGCCATCAAGGGCTTCGACGTCGTCATCACCACCGCGCTCGTGCCGGGTCGTCCCGCACCGCGCCTGGTGACCGCCGCGGCCGTCGAGGGCATGAAGCCCGGCAGCGTCGTCGTCGACCTCGCCGGCGAGACCGGTGGCAACTGCGAACTGACCGAGCCGGGGCAGACCGTCGTCAAGCACGACGTGACCATCGCCTCGCCGCTCAACCTGCCCGCCACGATGCCCGAGCACTCGAGCGAGCTGTACTCCAAGAACCTGCTGGCCCTGATCGAGCTGATGCTCGGCGACGACGGCGCCATCACCCCCGATTTCGACGACGAGGTGCTCGCCGCGGCGTGTGTCACCCGTGAGGAGGCCACCGCCTGATGTACACCGGGCTTCTGGCGAATCTCGCGATCCTGGTCCTGGCCGGGTTCGTCGGGTTCGCCGTCATCTCCAAGGTTCCCAACACCCTGCACACCCCGCTGATGTCGGGTACCAACGCCATCCACGGCATCGTCGTGCTCGGCGCGCTGGTGGTGCTCGGCCAGCTCCCGGCCGATGCCGGCTGGGGTGTGCGCATCATCGCGTTCGTCGCGCTGGTGTTCGGCACGCTCAACGTGATCGGCGGCTTCGCCGTCACCGACCGCATGCTCGGCATGTTCAAGGGTAAGAAGGAGGCCGCCAAGTGAACAACGTTCTCCTGCTCGCACAGGGCACCCATGACCCCAGCGAGACGATCTCGTACGTCGTGATGGCGCTGTACATTGCGGCGTTCTCCCTGTTCATCTACGGCCTGATGGGCCTTACCGGCCCCAAGACCGCCGTCCGCGGCAACTGGATCGCCGCCGTCGGCATGGGCCTGGCCGTGGCCGCCACGCTGCTGTTCGTCTGGAATCAGGGCGCCGTCGCCGAGGCCGGGGCACACGGCCGCGACAGCGTGCCCGCGATCAACTGGATCCTCATCGCCGTCGGCCTGATCATCGGTGTCGCGCTCGGTATCCCGCCGGCACTCAAGACCAAGATGACCGCGATGCCGCAGCTGGTGGCGCTGTTCAACGGTGTGGGCGGCGGTACCGTCGCGCTCATCGCGTGGGCCGAGTTCATCGAGACCGACGGCTTCAAGGAGTTCCACGGTGTGGAGCCCGCCTCGCCGATGGTGGTCGGTTCGCTGATCGCCGCGATCATCGGTTCGATCTCGTTCTGGGGTTCGCTGGTGGCGTTCACCAAGCTGCAGGAGATCATGCCGAAGGGCCTGGAGAAGTTCTCCGTCGGCAACGCCAAACTGTTCCAGCTGGCCAACATCATCCTGCTGATCGTCTCCCTGGTCCTGGCCGTCTTCATGGGTGTCAAGGCCGCTTCCGGTGACGGTTCGGCGATCTGGTTCATGGTGGGTCTGCTCATCGCCGCCGGTGTGATGGGTCTGTTCGTGGTGCTGCCGATCGGCGGCGCCGACATGCCCGTGGTGATCTCGCTGCTCAACGCCATGACCGGTCTGTCCGCGGCCGCCGCCGGTATCGCGCTGGACAACACCGCGCTCATCGTGGCCGGCATGATCGTCGGCGCATCCGGTTCGATCCTGACCAACCTGATGGCCAAGGCGATGAACCGCTCGATCCCGGCCATCGTGTTCGGATCGTTCGGTGCCGGTCCCGACGGCACCGCCGGTGGCGGTGCAGGTGGAGCCGGTGGCACGGTCAAGGCCACCTCGGCCGCCGACGCCGCCATCCAGATGGCGTACGCCAACCAGGTCATCGTCGTGCCCGGTTACGGTCTGGCCGTGGCCCAGGCGCAGCACGCCGTTAAGGAGATGGCCGCGCTGCTCGAAGCCAAGGGTGTCGAGGTCAAGTACGCGATCCACCCGGTTGCCGGCCGTATGCCCGGCCACATGAACGTGCTGCTCGCCGAAGCCGACGTCGCCTACGACGCGATGAAGGAGATGGACGACATCAATGGCGAGTTCAGCCGCACCGATGTGGCCATCGTCATCGGCGCCAACGACGTCACCAACCCGGCCGCCCGCAACGATCCGAGTTCGCCGATCTTCGGTATGCCGATCCTCAACGTCGACGAGGCCCGCTCGGTGATCGTCCTCAAACGGTCGATGAGCTCCGGTTACGCCGGCATCGACAACCCGCTGTTCTTCGGCGAGGGCACCTCGATGCTGTTCGGTGATGCCAAGAAGTCGGTGAATGGTGTTATTGAGGAACTGAAGGCACTCTAGGTTCCCGTCACAAACCCCACCGCTGAGCCCCGGCACGACAATTATTGCGATGCCGGGGGCTATCGGTGGGGTTTGTGACGTCTCGGGTGTTTGAATGGGCTGCATGCGTGTGATCGCGGCCCGGATCTTGTTCGTGCTCGGCACCGGATGCCTGGTGCTGGGGTTGTTCGCGGGGTTGCTGAACCGTGAGGTGATCGACTCCGAGCGGTTCGCCCGGCATGTCGACTCGGTGCGCCAGGATCCCGAGGTGGCACGCGTCGTCGGGTTGGCGGTGTCCGACAGGTTGCTGGACGCCGCGCCCGATCTGGTGGCGTTGCGTCCGCTGGTGGAGTCGGTGTCGTCGTCGGTGATCTCCTCGCCCGCGGCGGGTCCGGTGGTGCGGTCGGCGGCGGTGCCGCTGCATCGTGCGTTCACCACCGGCGACACCGCGCTGCCGGTCCTGCGGATCGCCGACATCGGGGCCGTTGCGATCGCCGCGCTCAAGACCATCGCCCCCGACGCCGCCGCCAAGCTTCCCGACGACATGGATGTGACGCTGTCGCAGATCGGGGCGTCGGGCTTCGACAAGCAGATCGTGTCGACGGTGCACTGGGTGCGGATCACCGCCTGGCTGCAGCCGATGCTGGCGGTGCTACTGCTGCTGGGGTCGGCGCTGTTGCGGGAGAAGACGTGGGCACAGATTTCGCGCACGTTCGGCCGGGCGTTCATGTGGCTGGGCGGAATCATCGTCGGGGTGATCCTGGGGGCCACGCTGGCGTCGGTGCTCATCCCCACAGATGACATCAAGGGCGCGCTGACCGTCGCCGCCTGGCACGAGATCGACGGTCGGTTGTGGATCATCGCGGCCCTGGCGCTGGTGGTCGGGCTGATCGGGCATGCGATGGGCGGCATCCGGTCGATCCCCACCACCCAGCAGGAATGGATCGATCTGGGGCACTGGCTGATCCGGCCACGCCGGGCCACCCGCACCGCGCTCGCCGCGCGTGGATCGTTGATCGCGATTATCGGGATTCTGACGGTACTGCGCCCGCTGGCGGTACTCGCGATCATCGGCAGTGCGGCGGGTCTGGCGCTGATCGGCTGGGGTGGCAGGGATCTGATCGTCGCCGGGCTCAGCTGGTTGCGATCCGCCGAGCGAAAGCTGCACCTGGAGAAGGCCACCATCCCGCTTGCCGCGCTCGCGGTGGTGTCACTGGTGATCGGGTCGGTTGCTTATCTGGCCTGGCCCAAGGCCCGCGACATGGCGATCGTCGCCGCGAAGGGCTACGACCCCAAAGCCTGTAACGGGCATCGCGAACTGTGCGACCGCAGGTACAACGACGTCGCGTACCCGTCGACCCATAACTCGATGTCGGCCGCCGACGGCAACGGCTGGTTCATCGGCGAACAGCCCACCGGGGTGATGGGCCAACTGCGCGACGGGGTGCGGGTGTTTCTCGTAGACAGCTGGTACGGACAGATGTCGGATCGTCCACCGACGGTGGCCAATACACAGGCCAGCCGGGCCGACGCGTTCGCCGCGGCGGAGAGGACCTACGGCAAGGACGTGGTGCGCAGCGCGTTGCGGGTGCGCGACTCGTTCGACCTGGAACCGGTGGGTGCGGTGAAACCTTATCTGTGCCACGAACTCTGCGAGTTGGGCTCCACCGAATGGCTGCCGCTGATGGTGCGGGTCAAAGAATGGATGCGTGATCATCCGCGCGAGGTCATCACATTCATGGTGCAGGACAAGGTGACTCCCGAAGACGTTGAGACGCTGCTGAAATCGGCCGGGATGTACGACATGCTGTACACGCCGACGCTCGGGCAGCCGTGGCCGACGCTGGAGGAGATGATCGACTCCGGGAAACGTCTGGTGTGGATTCATGAGAACACCGGCGGAGGGACTGCGCGCCCGTGGGTGTTGCCGTCGGATATCTGGGTGCAGGAAACACCGTACGAGTTCAAGAAGGTCGCCGACTTCAACTGCCGACCCAATCGGGGTGCCGCCGATGCCCCGTTGTTCCTGATCAATCACTGGCTGGGCAACTTCGCCAGCCGTATCCGTGACGCCCATACCGTCAACTCGTCGGCGGTTCTGGGGCCGCGACTGGCCAAGTGCCGGACCGAACGTGGTCAGATCCCGAATTTCGTGGCCGTCGACAACTATGCGATCGGCGATCTGTTCACCGAGGTCGACAAACTCAACGGCGTCGGCGGATCCGACGGAGGGAATTGATCATGGGTGCGCAGGAACGATTCGGTCGGGCGGTGGCCGGTGCGATGCAGCGCCGGACCTGGCTGCCCGGCCGGGTGGAAGAGCTTTTCGGCGGACCCGGCCGCGACGTCGCGGGGCTGCGGGTGGTGGTGACCGGGGCGTCCGGCGGGATCGGGCGGGCCGCCGCCATCGACCTGGCCGGTCGCGGGGCCGAGGTGATCATGGTGGCCCGGCGCGAGGACGAATTATCCACGCTTGCAAAGTATATCGGTGCCGACTACCGGGTATGCGATCTGTCGGAGGAGACCGCTATCACCGGTCTGGTCGAAGATCTCAATGGTGTCGGGGTGGATGTGCTGGTGAACAATGCCGGCCGGTCCATTCGCCGCAAGATCGTTGATTCGACGGACCGACTGCACGACTTTCAGCGCACCATGCAGCTCAATTACTATGCGCCGGTGCAGCTTACGCTCGGATTGCTGCCTGGGATGATCGACCGTGGGCAGGGGCAGTTCGTCAATGTGTGCACCTGGGGTCTGCTGTCGGGAACATTCCCGAGATTCTCGGCGTACGCGGCGTCCAAAAACGCTTTGAGCATTTTCGGACGCAGCCTGAACGCGGAGAAGCCACACCCGCAGGTATGCGCCACCAACGTTTACTTCCCGCTGGTGCGTACCGAAATGATCGCTCCCACAGCCGAATATGCCGAAGCTCCCGCTCTTGACGTGGAGGAGGCGGCGCGCTGGATCGTCCGGGCGATCACCCACCGTCCCGAGGCCGTCGCCCCCGCCCCGCTGGCCGCCGTGCTGCCGGTCATCAACTACTTCTCGCCGGGCACCGCTGACAAGGCAATGGCCTCACTTACCTGATGTTTCAACGGTTTTGAGGTGGTGACGCCATGGTGGAATGTCACCGGACCCTTCGCGACCCTCGCTCCTTCGTCGCATCGGCCTCAGGGATCAAGAAGTGTGGTCGCGGATAGGCCATCGCGGTTCGATGCGTTGTTGCGGGCGACCATCCATCGTGATCCCTGGGGCGGTGTGGGCGACCATACTTCTTGATCCCTGGGGCGGTGTGGGCGACCATACTTCTTGATCCCTGAGGCCGAAGCGAGGTATGTGGGCGACCATACTTCTTGATCCCTGAGGCCGAAGCGAGGTACGAGCGAGGGTCACGAAGGGTCCGGTGAGGTACACGCATGACATAACCACTCCGGTCGCGACAGCTCAGTCCATGACGGCGCGGAAGTGGGTGACGATGCGGTTGTCGTCGCCGATCAGGTGGAACGCGATGCCCGGTGGCTGACCCTCGTTGAGGACACCTGATCCCTCGAACGGCAGGTTGAGGGTGGAGGAGACACCGGGGGCGACGCACAGGGGGCGACCCGCGAAAGTGGTGACGGCGGCGGAATGGATGTGGCCGCACAGGAACGCGACGATATTCGGGTAGCGGTCGACGAGTTCGGCGAGTCGCTCCTCGCCGGTCTGCCGGATCGTGTCCATGTACGACATGTGCACGGTCACCGGCGGATGATGGAATGCGACCAGCGCCGGGGTACCGGGTTCGGCGTCGTGCAACTGATCTTCGAGCCAGTCGAGGTCGTCGTCGTCGATGTAGCCGCCCGCCCGGCCGGGGATCGATGAGTCGACGAGCAGCAACTGCACCCCGTTCACGGTGAGCGACGAATTGGCGTGCGCCAGGCTGGGATCGTGGCGGAACCGGTCGTTGTAGTGTTCGCGGTCGTCGTGATTGCCGATGGTGATGACCGTCGGCAACGGACTGTGAATCGTCTCGAACGCCTCGTCGTATTCGGCTGCCGTCCCACGGTCGACGAGGTCGCCGGTGATGAGCAGCGCGTCGATGCCTTCGGCGCGGGAATTGATGTAGTGCAGCACCGATTCGACGCGGCTGCGGTGGTGTTCCGAGCCGTTGAAATGCAGGTCGCTGATGTGGGCGACTACGAACATCTCAGACACCCTAGTCCTCCGACTTCGCTGAAGCACATTGATGGACGCACGGTTTGCCTCGCTACAGGTCGCCGGGCAGTTTGTCGCGCCGGATACCCCGCCAACTGGGATGACGCAGGTGCCCCGTCGACGTCCAGTCCATGAACCGCACCTCACCGACCAGCTTGGGCAAAACCCACGTCGCCGTCGATGCGACAGGCCGGTCGAGGGCGTCGATGAACGGGCACATGCGGATTCGCAGCGGCTCCAGTTCGTCGGCGAGCGCCCGCAACTGGGCGTCGGTGAAGCCGGTGCCCACGCGCCCCACATATCGCAGACCGGTTGCCTCCGGCAGCCCCAGCAGCAACGACCCGATGGTGTCGGCGCGGTTGCCGTTACCCGGTCGCCAGCCGCCGATCACCACCTCGATGTCGTTCCAGTTCTTGTGTTTGCGCCACTGCGTCGACCGTCGTCCCTGCTGGTAGACGGAGGTGCGCAGCTTGGCGACAACACCCTCGTAGTTGTGTTCGCGACTGTGGGCGACGGCGTCGGCGCCCGAACCTTCCAGTAGTGCGGGCACCTCCGTGTAAGGCGATTTCGCGAACAGCGGCGCGAGTTCGTCGAGCAGTTGCCGACGCTGTGACCAGGGCACATCGAGAAGTTGTTTGCCGTTCAGGTACAGAATGTCGAACAGCAGCAACCGCAGCCGGTACGGTTCGGCGGTCGTACCGCGCGAGGCCAGAATGGTGAAATTGGTACGGCCCGACGAGTCGATCGCCACAACCTCACCGTCGAGCACCACATCGAGCAGGCCCAACTCCTGGACGATGCCGCGCAACTCGGGAAATTCTGCGGTCAGATCCAGGCCCGATCGCGACGACAGCCGGAACTCACCACCCACCGAGCGCACCAGCACCCGATACCCGTCCCACTTCCCCTCGAACGCCCAATCACGTTCGTCCAGACCCTCGATCGGTTCATCGACGGCCAGCATCGGCCGCGGATCGCGCAGATCGGCCTTGATGGGACGCGGTTCGTCGTGCATCAGATGCGCCAGCCAATTGCGTTCACCGGTCTTGATCAGCACATATCTGCCCTGGATTCGGCGTCCGTGCAACCGGACGATGATCTCCTTGTCGCGCCATTTCTCCAGTTCATACGTGCCGCTGTCCCAGATCTCGACGTGCCCACCGCCGTATTCGCCGGCCGGGATGTCGCCGGAGAAATCCGCGTAGTCGAGCGGATGGTCCTCGGTCTGCACGGCGAGCCGGTTCTGATCGTGGCCGGTCGGCAGATTCTTCGGCACCGCCCACGACACCAGCACCCCGTCGTGTTCGAGCCGGAAGTCGTAGTGCAGCCGGCGGGCGTGATGTTCCTGGATCACGAAAATCGGTACCTCGCGCGGGGTCCGGCGGTG
>NZ_JAGQTN010000268.1 GCF_020438995.1 Gordonia sp. (in: high G+C Gram-positive bacteria) | reverse complement strand
GCGTCGCCGCGCACCATGTCGCGCATCAGCGTCGACGGATTGGGCAGCCACTTGAGCAGATTGACCACCGACAGCCAGGCCGGGATGAACGCCGACGGCATACCGCCGGTGATGTAGATGTCGCGGACGATGTCGTCGCAGCCCTCGACGGCGAACACCGCGCCCAGGCCCTCGGGTCGCTTGTCGGCGGCCTGCAGCGAGTTGATGGCCGAGTACGACCAGCCGGCCAGGCCGAGCTTGCCGTCGCACCAGTCCTGCTCGCGCACCCAGTCGAGGATCTCGACGGAATCCTGCTGTTCGCGGGCACCGAGGATCTCCCATTTGCCGTGGCTGGCACCGGTGCCGCGGACGTCGACGATGATCTGGACGTAGCCCGAGCGCACGAGCGTGCGGTTGACGCCGAAGACGTCGAACACGCCGCCCGCGAGGGTCTTGGTGAGCTTGCTCAGCCCTTCGAAAGCGGTGCCGGTGGCGTCGACCGAGCCGGCGGCGTTGCGCATCGCCTTGCTGACGACGGGCACGTGGAGCGCGTGGTCGATGAAGTCGATGGCGGCCCGGTTGTACGGGTTGATGTTGACGATCGCCGGGTAGGGGGTGAGTGCGGTCTGCCCGAACCGGTTGGCCGGCCGGATGACGGTGGCACGTAGTTTGACGCCGTCGCTCATCCGGATGGTGACGTCGCGGTCGATGGACACCCGCGGGTAGATCTGCTTGCCGTCCACCTGCTCACGCCAGCGGATGCCGTCGGCACCGCCGGTCGGATCCCCCAGTGGGAGAGTGCCGAAGTGATCCCCGCGGCGCAGCGGCGGTCCGTCGGCACGGGGGATCTCCGGCACTGCCCCGAGGCGGCCAAGGACCGGACCGAGCTGAACCGGATCGAGTTGATACGTCATGGTGCATCACCTGCTTCCCGCGCGTGACGACGTGTCGCCCCAAGGGGGAAGCGGTGGCCCCGAAACGCTGTCAACGTTGTGTTGTCAACGTCGTCGGGGGCCTGCCGGCACCTCGTCGTGTCAGTGCGAACATTTCATATAACAAAGTCGATCTGTGTCTTATGTCACGTCCACGGTCTAGCTGAGACTATCTCAGGTTCTGTCTCAACTACACATCCGGGGGGCCTCAATTTAATACGTGTTCGGAAAGTCCCAGGTCAACGGCGGCGGCCGCCTCCAAAACCATCCATCCGGACAGTTGAACCGACAGGTCCTGCTCGGGCATCTGCGACGACTGCGTGGCACCGTCCACGGTCTTGCCGGCGGCTCCCCCGGAGACCGGCATCCGGGCAGGAGTCCGCCAGTCGTGGCCGAACACGGGCGACCCGTCGACGTCGAGCCGGTGCGTCCACGCGGCCTCGGCGCTGGTGGTGACGATGGTCGCCGCCCGTCGGCGCAGGTCGGCGGCGCCCGGGGCCGAATCCGGCAGATCGGTGGCGACGAGCGCCAGATAGCGGGCGAGGATACCGGCGAACAGGCCGCCGTCGCCGCCACCGCCGAACGGAGCGGCCTTGATGATCCCGTCTGGGGCCACTCGGCGCTCGACCGCGCCGAGCAACCGGTCGACGCGCTCGGCGTGCACGGCATCGCCCGTCAGTCGCAGCAGTTCGGTCTCGGCACCCAGGACAACCCCTTGACAATAGGTATAGATCGCCTTCACGCGCTCCGTGCCGCCGGGCCGCGGCCGGATGCCGTCGATGATCAACTTCGACTCGGGGTCCACCAGGGTGGCGTCGATCCAGTCGCACATCGCCGCCGCCCGCTCCACATGACCGGTCCGCGCCAGCAGAATAGCCGCGGGCCCGTTGGCGGGAGCGTTGAAGAACGGATCGGACTCGTTCGACGCCTTCTTGTTGCGCCACGGGATGCCGCCGCCGGCCTCCGGCGCCCACGGGGCCAGCATCTGCCCCGTCAGCGCCTCCTGGGCCCGTAGGTGTGACAGCTCGAGCTTGCGGTCGGCGCGTTCGACGGCCAGACCCAGCCACGCCATGTCGTCGTAGTAGTTGTTGATCCACCTGCCCCGGTTGCGCAGCCGGATGCCGCGGAGCAATAGATCGGTGGCCCCGGCGACGAGCGGATCGAAGGACCGGTCGCCGCTCGCGCTGCCGGAGGGACGATGAACCGCCGCGTCGACGAGAGTGTCAACGAAGTGGGCGTGCCACCAGTAGTGCCAGCTACCGGCCTTGCGCTTGGGCCAGGTGACATCGGCGATGCGGGTGCCCGGCAGGCGCAGCAACCGGCGCAGGTGCCTGGTCGCCACGGCGTGGGCGGCGTCCGCCGCCCGGTCGTTGGGTGAGGCGGACGCCCATGCGGCGGCACCCGAAGCGGCTGGGCGGTGAGCGGTCGGCCATGAGTCCATAGCCG
>NZ_JAGQTN010000267.1 GCF_020438995.1 Gordonia sp. (in: high G+C Gram-positive bacteria) | reverse complement strand
TACGACCCATGTCACGACGGCGCCGTCAAACAGGTACTCACCTCGGGACGATTCGACGAGTTCGTCGCGAACGCCGTCGACGCCTCCCCGCGAGCGGAGATGGTCTACCTCGACAAGAAGCTGGTCCTGCGAGCCGACGACCGCGGCGTCGACCTGATCGGCGCCTTCCACGCGGCAGGCCGCACAGTCGACACCTACACGGTCCGCCGCGTCAACCTGTTCTCCCGCCGCACCATCACCCGCCTGCTCGCCCTGCAAGCCGACCAGATCACCACAGACGACCCCGAACGCCTCGTCGCCAGGTTCGCGTAGTCGCCCGTTCAGCCGAAGAGGGTGGGGAGGGTGGACTCGTGAACCTGACGGAGCTCGGCGAGGGTGATCGAGAAGTGGTCTTGAACCTCGACCGAGTCGCTGCCCTGGTCGACGACGCCGATGCGGGTCCATGGCATCTGGCGGGCGTTGAGCATGCCGCAGAAGCGGGATTCCTCTGTGCGGGGGACGGCGACGAGGACGCGGCCGGCGGATTCGGAGAACAGCCAGACGAACGGGTCGGCGCCCTCGGGCAGCAGGACGCGGGCACCGGTCTCACCGGCCAGCGCCGACTCTACGACGGCCTGGATCAGACCGCCCTCGGACAGGTCGTGGGCGGCCGAGATGAGGCCGTCGCGCGAACCGGCGACGAGGATCTGCGAGAGGAGCCGTTCACGTTCGAGGTCGACCTGCGGCGGGACGCCGCCGAGGTGATCGTGGGCGACCTGCGCCCAGATCGACCCGTCGAATTCGTCGTGGGTGTCGCCGAGCAGGATCAGCGTTTCGCCCGGTTCGGTGCCGAAGCCGGTGGGGGTGCGGCGGCGGACGTCGTCGATCACGCCCAGCACGCCGATGACGGGTGTCGGGAGGATCGGGGTGGATCCGGTCTGGTTGTAGAAGCTGACGTTGCCGCCGGTTACCGGGATGCCTAGCTGTGCGCAGCCGTCGGCGAGGCCGCGGACGGCCTGTTGGAACTGCCACATCACCGCCGGATCCTCGGGGGAGCCGAAGTTGAGGCAGTTGGTGACGGCCTTCGGGGTGGCCCCGGTGACCGACACATTGCGGTAGGCCTCGGCGAGCGCGAGCTGGGCACCCCGGTACGGGTCGAGGTAGGTGTAGCGGCCGGATGCGTCGGTGGCCAGCGCGATACCGAGGCCGGTTTCCTCGTCGATACGCACCACACCAGAGTCGGCATGTTCGGCGAGCACGGTGTTGCCGCGCACATACCGGTCGTACTGTTCGGTGATGAATTTGCGGCTGCACAGCGCGGGCGACGCGAGCATCGTCAGCAGTGTTTCGCGCAGTTCGTCGGAGGTCGACGGCCGGGCCAGACTGGCACTCGACGACGCGATCACCTCGTCCTGCCAGTCGGGCCGGGCGACGGGACGCTCGTAGACGGGACCGTCGTGCGCGACGGTGCGCGGCGGCACGTCGACAACGGTCTCACCGTGCCAGGTGATCACCAGGTGGTCGCCGTCGGTGACCTCACCGATGTCGGTCGCGAGCACATCCCATTTACGGCACACCGCCATGAATGCGTCGACGTTGTCGGGTGTCACGACCGCGCACATGCGTTCCTGGGATTCGCTGGAGAGGACCTCGGCCGGGGTCATCCCGGTGGCACGCATCGGCACCTTTTCCAGGTCGATGTGCATGCCACCGTCACCGGCGGCCGCGAGTTCTGAAGTGGCGCACGACAATCCGGCGCCACCGAGATCCTGGATGCCCACGACGAGCCCGGCGTGATAGAGCTCCAGGCAGCACTCGATGAGCACCTTCTCGGTGAACGGATCGCCCACCTGAACACTCGGCAGTTTCTTGCGGTTCGGCCCGTCCTCCTCGCTGTCGTCGAAGGTCTCCGACGCCAGCACCGACACACCACCGATGCCGTCGAGGCCGGTGCGCGCACCGAACAGGATGATCTTGTTGCCCGCACCCGAGGCGAACGCCAGGTGCAGATCCTCCACCCGCAGCACGCCCGCGCACAGCGCGTTGACCAGCGGATTACCCGCATACGAGGCGTCGAACACCGTCTCGCCACCCACATTGGGCAGGCCGAGGGAGTTGCCGTAGCCGCCCACACCGCGCACCACACCGTCGACAACGCGCCGGGTGTCGGGGGCATCGGCGGCACCGAACCGCAGCTGGTCCATGACCGCGATCGGCCGCGCGCCCATCGCCATGATGTCGCGGACGATGCCACCCACGCCGGTGGCCGCACCCTGGTACGGCTCGACGTAGCTCGGATGGTTGTGCGACTCGACCTTGAAGGTGACCGCCCAACCGTCGCCGATGTCGACGACGCCGGCGTTCTCGCCGATACCGGCGAGCATCGAGGCCCGCATCTCGTCGGTGGTGGTCTCCCCGAAGTAGCGCAGGTGCACCTTGGACGACTTGTAGCTGCAGTGCTCGGACCACATCACCGAATACATGGCCAGTTCGGCGTCGGTGGGGCGGCGCCCGAGGATCTCCTTGATCCGGTCGTACTCGTCGTCCTTGAGGCCTAGCTCGCGGAACGGCTGCGGATGGTCGGGGGTCTGGGCAGCGGCTGAGACGGTATCCACCTGTGCACTCACCCGCGTCAGTCTAGTGGGTGCCGCGGGGTGGGGCTTCCCACGCACCCTGTGGATAAGCCACTGGTGGTTTCGGGCGATTCGCCCGTAGGGTGTGACGGGGCCGCGAAGGGGTGCGCGGCCGTCCGGGAAGCAGACTGGGGGACTCATGACGCAGGCCGCGCACAGGGCTCGGCAACTGTTCGATCTCGGTGTTCTGTCGCTCGGTATTCCCGTCGACGGCCAGGACCCGGTGAACGACCGTGCGCAGGCCGCACGCGCATTCACCCGGGCCAGCCAGTGGGATCCGGCGATGGCCGACGCCTGGCTGGGCCGGATGGCGTGCGGCGAGAGCACCGACGAGGTGATAGCCGCCCTCTACTTGCACCGGGACGCCATCGGCCGTGAGCAGCGCAGACTGCGGCTCCCCCAGCGCATCCTGGCCGGGCGCTGGGACACCACCATCGGCATCGACTATCCGCTCGCCGATGCCCTCGAAGCCACCGCCGCATATGCGGCGACTCTCGTCCGGGGCAGCGATCCGGCCGGTGCCGACGACGTGTTGTCACAGGTAGCGGACAATATCCCGATCATCG
>NZ_JAGQTN010000266.1 GCF_020438995.1 Gordonia sp. (in: high G+C Gram-positive bacteria) | reverse complement strand
CGCACACACGTGAGCGGTGCGGGCATGGCGCGCTCGGCGGTGGCCGCGCTCGGCAGCACAGTGGCCGCCAAGATCGGCAGACCGCCGACGATGATGCGGGTCGTCGGCTATCCCGGCGACACCGACGCGGCGCTGAGCGCGCCGGGCTTCTTCGAGAGCTACCGGGCCATCGCCGGACCGAGCTGGCGCAACGAGATCGACGCCGCCATCGGCATGGAGATCGGATCGTTCCGGGTGGGCAAGGAGGCCGGCGAGATCGACGCGCCGGTGCTGTTCCAGATCGCCGACTTCGATTCGGGCGCACCGCCGGAGGCCGCGGCCAAGGTGGCGTTCACCGCCCGTGCCGAGGTCCGCCACTATCCGTGCGATCACTTCGACGTGTTCGCCGGCAACGACTGGCACGAGGCGACCGTGCAGCATGAGATCGGCTTCCTGACAAGACATCTGATCAAAGCCGGGGCGGTCTCCGAATGAGCGTGGTCACGATCTCCGACCACGCGAAGGTCCGGACCGTCACCCTCAACAGGCCCGAGGCGCTGAACGCCTTCAACGAGGCGCTGTGCGACGGCCTCACCCGCGCGATGCTCGACGCCGCCGCCGACCCGGACGTGTCGGTGCTGCTCATCACGGGAGCGGGCCGCGCCTTCAGCGCCGGTGTCGACCTGAACGAATTCACAGTCAGGGCAACCGATCCTGACTCCTTCACCCCCGGTGAGTACGGATTCAGCGGACTTATCGACGCGCTCATCGACTTTCCCAAACCACTGATCTGCGCGGTCAACGGCGTCGGGTTGGGCATCGGCACCACCATCCTGGGTTTCGCAGATCTGGCGTTCATGTCGTCGACGGCGCGGCTCAAATGCCCGTTCACCAGCCTCGGTGTGCCGCCCGAGGCGTCCTCGTCGTTCCTGCTGCCCACGCTGATCGGCAGACAGAATGCGGCGTGGGTACTGATGAGTTCGGAGTGGATCGGCGCCGACGAGGCCAAGTCGATGGGGCTGGTCTTCGCGGTGTGCGAGCCCGACGACCTGCTCGCGCAGGCGACCGGGCATGCCGAACTGCTGGCCTCGCGGTCGCTGACCTCGCTGATGGCGGTGAAGCATACGATGGTCGAGCCGGTGAGACAGCAGATGCGTGATGCGAAAGCCCGTGAGGGAGAACTATTCACGCGACTGATGGGGGCCGGCGACAATGCCGATGCACTCAGCCGCTACGGCCGGGAGAAAGCGGAAAAGAGTTCCTGAACGGAGCCGGCGAACGTTGTGCCCGCCGGTCGCTCCGGTCGTGGTGGGCTATGGCTTCG
This sequence comes from Gordonia sp. (in: high G+C Gram-positive bacteria), assembly GCF_020438995.1. Lineage (GTDB taxonomy): Bacteria > Actinomycetota > Actinomycetes > Mycobacteriales > Mycobacteriaceae > Gordonia. The sequence continues at coordinate 291 of NZ_JAGQTN010000266.1, read as the reverse complement.
GTAGCGGTGCTCCAACCTGGCCGCTGTCGCGGCGTAGCACGCGCAGCGAACCCTCGACCCGGACCTCGGTGAATTGTCCGGAAGCCAGTGCCTGGCAATAGATCTCGTACGGTGGGCGGCCGCCGTCGGCGGGGTCGGGGAACACGTCGTGGATCAACAGCGCGCCACCGATCCGCACCCACGGGGCCCAGCCGTCGAGGTCGTTCTGGGCGGCCTCCATGCTGTGCCCGCCGTCGATGAACACGAAGTCGGCCGGCTTGCCCCACGCGCGGGAGGCCGTCGTCGACGGGG
>NZ_JAGQTN010000265.1 GCF_020438995.1 Gordonia sp. (in: high G+C Gram-positive bacteria) | reverse complement strand
TACGTACGGGTGGTGGCGATTCCGGCACTGGACTGACGGAAGTCTCAGTGCCACAAAAGACCTGACAACACAACAAGGGAAACGGGGTGCATATGATTACGATCATCGCAGTGGTCGCCGTCGTAGCATTCGTGGTGTTCATTCTCATTCCGGTGATCTACGTCCGGAACTACATCAAAGTCCCACCCAACGAGGTCGCCGTTTTCACCGGCCGCGGCGCGCCCAAGGTGGTCCGGGGCGGAGCCCGCTTCCGGATTCCGGGCATCGAACGCGTCGACGTCATGTCGCTCGAACCGTTCAACGTGAACATCAACCTGCAGAATGCGTTGTCCAACAACGGTGTTCCCGTCAACGTCGAAGCAGTCGGCCTGGTGCGGATCGGATCGGCCGACGAGGCGGTGCAGACCGCCGTGCAGCGATTCCTCACCTCCGACAGCAACGAACTGCAGCGACAGATCAACGAGATCCTCGCCGGCAGCCTGCGTGGCATCACCGCCACGATGACGGTCGAGGACCTCAACTCCAACCGTGACACCCTCGCCCGCAGCGTCGTCGAGGAAGCGGGCAGTGACCTCGCCCGCATCGGTATGGAGGTCGACGTCCTCAAGATCGCCGGTATCTCCGACCGTAACGGCTACCTCGAATCGCTCGGTCAGCGGCGCATCGCCGAGGTCAAGCGCGACGCCGCCGTCGGTACCGCCGAGGCCGAACGCGATTCGCAGATCTTCTCCGCCAAGGCGCGGCAGGAAGGTTCGACGGCCCAGGCGCAGGCCGACACCGCCATCGCGACCGCCAACCAGCGTCGCGACGTCGAACTGGCTCGGCTGCGTGCGCAGACCGAAGCCGAGAACGCCGAGGCCGACCAGGCCGGTCCGCTCGCCCGGGCGCGCGCGGAGAAGGCCGTCGGTATCGCCAGGGAAGAGGCGGAGGCCGCCCGCGTTGAGGCGCGGACCGAGGTGGAACGCAAGCGCACTCTGCAATCGCAGGCCTCGCTCGAAGCGGATGTGATCGCGCCCGCGGAGGCCGAACGGCAGGCATCGGTGGCCCGAGCCGAAGGTGAACGGCAGGCAGCCATTCTGCACGCCCAGGCACAGGCTGAAACCGCCCGGCAGACCGGTGCGGCGACCGCCGACGCACGCAAGCTCGCCGCCGACGCCCGGCGTGCGGAGGCCCAGGCAGAAGCCGACGGTCTGCTGGCCAACCGCACGGCTGAGGCCGACGCCCGAAAGCTGGCCGCCGAAGCGCTGCGCGCCGAGCAGCAGGCCGAGGCCGATGGTCTGAAGGCGAAACTGGAGGCCGAGGCCACCGGTAAACGCCAGATCGCCGACTCGCTCAACGCGTTCAGCGACCAGGCGGTGCGGATGGAGATCCTGCCGGCCGTGCTGAAGGCGCTCGTCGAGGCGACCGGCAAGTCGGCCGAGCAACTCGGCAACATCGACAAGATCTCGATCATCGGAGGATCGTCGGAGGCAAAGTCGTCGCTCACCGGACTGCTCGGAATCTCGCCGCAGACGATCGCCGGGGTCATATCGACTCTCGAAGACTCCGGAATCGACGTCACCGGTCTGGTCAACGGGCGGGGTGCCGCGAAGTCGGGTGGGGTTGTCGCCTCTGGCGACGCCGATGCGGTCCAACTCGATGGTTGAGGGAAGAAGAGCCGCTAGGCGATGAGCCTCGAAACCTGGTGAGATAGCAATGTCCGCAACCACTTTCACCGGTGGTTGCGGACATTGTCGTATCTGATCGGCGTACTGGTGGCCACTGAGCCGGTGGTTCCGTCAGGATTCGCGTCTCACCGGACCCTTCGTGACCTTCGCTCCTTCGTCGCTTCAGCCTCAGGGATCAAGAGGGGGCTACTTTTGTTCGGGGATCATCATCATGACCGAGGTAACGATGATTGCCTGGCCTCAGGGATCAAGAGGGGGCTACTTTTGTTTGGGGTCAAGAAGGGCGTCGTAGAGTTCGGCGAGTTGGTCGACGGCCTCGCCGACGTCGCCGGCCGGGATTCCGGAGGCGCGCAGCGCCGCGTGCAGGGATTTGATGTCGAGATCCATGATCGGGGTCATCCGCGGCGGATCGGGTAGCGGGGGGAGTGCCGGCGCGGCGGTCGGCACCAGTGGGGTCGGTACCTCGTCAGGGTCGGTAGATGTTGCGCCGCTGAGTGATTCGACTGCCGACAGGAGTTGGGTCAGGTCGGTGCCCATCAGCGTGAGCAGAGTGGTTGCGTGCCTGTCGATGTCAGCGGCCACCTCGTAGATGACGGCGAGAACGTGGATGCAGCGGACCGTCTCGTCGGGACAGCTGCATTCTGAGGCGATGTCGGCGGATTCGGTGGGCAGTAGTAGCTCGCCCAGTACATTCGGCTGCGTGCCGCGGGTCAGCGCAAGCAGGTCGTCGACGGCGTTCCGGGACCGCAATAACGACGCGACCGTCGGCGTGTGGACCGGGCGCATAGTGACCGTCACCTCGAACGGGTCGAGCTGACTACCGTCGACGAGAGCGGTGACCCGCCCGCTGCCGATCGACAGCTGCCGCACGTTGCGGTCGCGGAAGTAGCTGCGGGCCTTGGTGATCCGTCGGGAGTCGACCGGACCGGTATCGCGGCCCTCCACGACATCGCAGACGGCCCGCGACCACGGAGTCACGCCGTAGCCGCGGGTCGCCTTCCGGTCCGCACCTCGCGGGCTCATTCGCTGACCGCCTCATCGCGCAATGCGAACAGTTCGTACAACTCGTCGTTGCCGAAGTCGCCGAGCCAGCTCTCGCCTGTCGCGACGGTGAGCGCCGACAGTTCGCGTTTGCTTCCGATCATGTCGTCGATCCGTTCCTCCAGAGTGCCCACGCACACGAAGCGGCGCACGTGCACGTCGCGCCGCTGACCGATTCGGTAGGCGCGGTCGGTGGCCTGGTCCTCGACGGCCGGATTCCACCAACGGTCTACGTGGATAACATGATTGGCGGCCGTCAGGTTGAGTCCGGTGCCGCCTGCCTTGAGTGTGGCCACCAGTACGGGCGGCGCGTCGTCGCCGGTCTGGAAGCGCGCCACCATCGCATCGCGATCGGTGCGGGACAGTCCACCGTGCAATAGGGGGACATCGGCGTCGAGCAACTCGCCGAGCCAGCCGGTGAGCATCTCCCCGAACGCCGCGAACTGGGTGAACACCAATGCCCGGTCTCCTTCGTCGACAAGGGTTGTCGCGATGTCGGCCAGCAACTCGACCTTGCCCGACCGGTGGCCGCTGCGCCGGGTGATCGGTGAACCGTCACCGAGGTAGTGCGCGGGATGATTGCAGATCTGCTTGAGTCTGGTCAGTGCGGCGAGCACCGTCCGCCTGCGCAGCACCCGCTGCTCTTTGTCCTTGAGTGCTTCCATCAACTCGTCGACGACGGCCCGGTACAGGGCCGCCTGCTCGACGGTCAGATTTGCCCGGACCGTCAGCTCATCTTTGGCGGGAAGGTCGGAAATGATTGACGGATCGGTCTTTTCGCGGCGCAGGATGAATGGCCGGGTCAATCTGGTCAGGTGCCGCAGCGCCGCCGGATCACGTTCGCGTTCGATCGGCTCGGCGAATCTGGCGCGGAACACCGACGCCGAACCGAGCAGTCCCGGGTTCACGAAGTCGATGACCGCACGTAGGTCTTCCAGACGATTCTCCACCGGGGTGCCGGTCAGGGCGACTCGGTGCTCGGTGGGAATCGTGCGGATCGCCTTGGCCGCAGCAGTATTCACGTTCTTGACATGCTGGGCCTCGTCGACGACTATGCGCCGCCAAGAATGCGAGGAGAGGAGCTCACGGTCGCGGGTGGCCGTCGCGAAGGTCGTGATGACCACGTCGGTATCGCGGCGCCGGGCGGCGAACGCCTTGCCCGTTGCGCGTTGGTGGCCGTGATGCATGGTGACGGTGAGTTCCGGTGCGAATCGGGCGATCTCGCGTTGCCAGTTACCGATCACCGACATCGGGCAGATCACGAGCGTGGGCAGCCGGTCCTCCGCGGACTCGTGGGCGTTGCGACGCTCGTGGGCGAGGACCGCGATCACCTGGACGGTCTTGCCCAAGCCCATGTCGTCGGCGAGTACCGCACCCACCCCGAGCCCGCCGAGATGGGTCAGCCACTCAAATCCGCGCTGCTGGTACGGGCGCAACGTCGCATCGGCCAGGACCGCACCCGGAAGTACCGGTGGGCGAAGCGAACCCGCGTCGGCGATGTCGTCGAGCCAGGACATGCCCGACACCGCGGTGACCGGGATTCCGGTGCGTTCGGTGTCGCCGGTCACCAGGTCGAGCAACTCGCCCATGTCGGGTGGGGTGCCGGCTGCGGCGGCGACACGCTGCGCGGCGATGAACCCTGCCGCACGGGTCAGTGCGGCACCCTCGGCGCGCATCCAGATACCGCGAACCCGGACCAGATCACCCTTCTGCCGCGCCAATTCGTCGATGTCGGCGTCGGTGAGCGCAACTGCGTCGCCGCCGGTGCCGAGCGCGAGCCGCCACTGGAAATCCCGTACCGCACCGAGCCCGACCATCGCGTTGCGCCGGGGGCTGCCCACCACCGGGCGCCCGGTGAGCGAGAGTGCGGGCCGGACGTCGGCGATGGTGCGTGGCAACAGGACCGCGAATCCGGCGCGGCCGAGCGCGGAGACGCCGTCGGAGAGGAGTTCGGCGACCGTGTCGGTGGTGAGCAGATAGTCCAGGCTCGTGCGGTCGGGTTCGGCCTGCCGCAGCGGCCCGAACGCGCTGACCGCGTTGGCCAGGTCGGTGGTCACCCGGTCGAGTTGTGCAGGATCGAGTCGATGCGGCGCCACCGGTTCCAGATGACCCTCGACGTTGCGCAGACACACCTGGAATCGCCACAGTGCATGCGTACCGGGGAACTCGTCGGTCTCATCGGGTTCGTGCAGCCGGAACACGACGGTCGTCTCGTCGCCGCCGGCGCTCGCCTGCCAGGTCAGCCACGCCGCCGACGCGGCCCCCGCCCTACTCGGCGACACGGTGTCGCCGGACGATCCGGGGAGCAGGTCCCCGATGAAGCCGAACCGGTGTGCGTCGGCGCGGACACCGGCCAGGCGAGCGCGGCACAGATGGTCGGTGAGTTCGGCGACCAGATCGTCCACGGCGGCACGGGGGTCGGGATTGTTCATGGTGACTATCTCGGGCGCGGCACCCCACATCACCGCCGACCAACTACGCCACACCGGGGTGGCGACGGGCTGCCAGCGCACCAGCGACGCGCCGCCCGCCGACGTGACCGTGGGCGTGACGGCGCCGGCGGCGACCAGACGTCGCACGCCGTCGAGCAGATGGCGATACCAGGCGATCTCGGGGTGCGCCGGCAGCGACCGGGTGGCGTCGAGAAGGACGACCGCGGCCGTGACGCCGAGGGTGGCGGTGGCCGCGAAGTCCCGGCGGCCGTCGGAATCGATGACGGCCACACGCGTACTGAACCGGCGGCCGGCCAGCAGTGCGGCGACCGGTCCGGGCAGTTCCGGTTCGGGAGCGAGTGTGTCGTGCCACAACGACAGACCGGCCCCCGGACGCCAGAGGGCGTGGAGGCCGAGCATGCGGGGCGGGTCAGGTGCGGTGGCGATGGTCGAACACTTTATCGGTCGCCTGTGACAACCGAATACTGCTCACCGCCGGGCCTCAGCCCGCGGGGGTTGTCGCTGTGGGCTGTGGTGCCGTCTTCGGGATGAAGTGCTGGGCGTCGAGGATCAGCACCACCCGGTCGTCGACGTCGGCGGGGACCGGTTCGTCGGGGTTGCCGTAGCGGCGGCCGAGTTGCCGGTAGAAGTCGCCGTCCGGGTCGCCGCCGACGGTGACCAGCCAGCCGGTGATCTCCAATACCCGCGCGGGGTCGTCGGGGTCGGTGATGATGAACGAATAGTTGGGGTTGGCCTGCAGTGGCACGAATTTGCGGCGCGGAATGGTCTGGCTCATCCGTAGGTGGGCGCCGTCCCAGGTGAATCGCATCGGCTGCTGCGCCGGTCGCCCGTCGGGGGCGACGGTGGCGAGTATCCCGATGAGCGGACGCTCAAGCAGGTCCCGGTACTCGTCGGGCAGTGTATGGATCATGGGGTCGATCGTAGCCATCCGAGTCCGATATTGAAAACCTTTCGGTAGGCATTCCCGTAACGGGGTTCAGGAGTTGGAGTCCAGCGATCCCTTCACGTCGTTGAGCACCAGCCAGGCCGCGGCCAGGCCCGATGTCGAGTACCAGACGGTGTCGTCGACTGCCAGCACGCGCTTCCAGGTGGGTGCACCCATATCGAGCCAGCGGTCGCTCTCCAGGACGGTCCGGGCATGCCTGAACGACGCGCTGTCCTCGACGGAGGGGCCGGTCACGTCTCCGGAGTCGCGATAGCTGACATAGATGAGGTCGCCGTCGGCGACGGTGAGATTGTCGTCGGTCAGTTTCGTACTGCCGGCCTCGCGCTGGCTTGCCGGCCGCTGGACGCCGATAGCGGCGAGGACCTGAGCGGCGAACGAATCGGTGCCCTCGGCGGTCTGGCCGTCGGCGCTGAACCGGACGAGGGACACCTCGGTATGCGCGGCGTCCTTACGCCTGCCCGTTCGGGCCGCCTCTCTGGTGAACCGGGCCAGCAGGTCCGTCGCGGCGGCGGTCCGGTTAAGAGCGGCGGCGACCGACCGGTACCGCTCGGTCCAGTTGGCCGCGGGATCGTCGGTGGGGTCGATCGTCACGACCTTGGTGCCGGAGAACGCCGCGGCGCGCACGGCGGTGGCCGGGGTGGTCAGCACGATATCGGCGTCGGCGGTGGCGACCGCGGATGATCCGGGGGATTCGCCGATCGCGGGAACGGAGGTGAGCTGCGGGCCGAGGTAGCGGGGGACGGCATCCTCGGGCACGGTGACCGCGGTGACCTTGGACCCGATCCCGAGCGCGCAGAGGTCATCGAGAAGCAGTGGATCGGTGACGACGATCCGGCCGACATCCAGTTTACCGGCGTCCGGCGCGGTGGGTGCAAAACAGGTCTTGGTGTAGTCGCGTTCGGCGCCCACGATGTTGACCTCGGCCAGTCGCGTGGTCGGAATGGAGATGGGGGAGCCGTCCGGCGTGGTCAGGTCTTGCTCATCACCCGCACACGCGCCGAGGAGCATCATCGTCGCGGCCAGTACCGCGCCGATCGACGTCCGCCGCAGTCGCGGGCGGGGATTGCTGGTTCCGGAGCCGAATCGCACCCGATCAACCTAGTTGCCCGACTCCGGGACCGGCAACCGGCCGGACCCGGCACCGGATGGTCTGATCGTCGCCGGCGGTGCCGGCCGCCGCGATCGGGGACCGGCCCGCCGCATGGGCGTCGAACACGCCGCGCCGGATACTCGGGGCGAAGGTCCCTCGGGCATTCTGACCTGCTGGTATAGGTACATGTGACTATCAATTACGACAGTTCGTAGGACCCGCTCTGTCGAGGCGCCCGGAAGGGTTTAGGATCACTACAAGCGCTCGGTAACGTCATGTGCCGACCCAGGGTGCCGATAGTCCGTCGCCCACGACAAAAGGTCGCGCTAGAGGAGGATCTGTGACTGCGGTAGACCAGCCCGCCACGCAAGTGGCACCAGTGCGTCCGTTCCCGGAGCGCTATCAGCCCAAGGGCTCGTTCTTCTACAAGCTCATCACCACCACCGATCACAAGCTGATCGGAATGATGTACATCACCACCTGCTTCGCGTTCTTCCTCGTGGGTGGTCTGATGGCTCTGCTCATGCGCGGCGAGCTCGCGCATCCCGGCATGCAGTTCCTGTCGACGGAGCAGTTCAACCAGCTGTTCACGATGCACGGCACCGTCATGCTGCTGCTGTACGCCACCCCGATCGTCATCGGCTTCGCCAACTTCGTGCTGCCGCTGCAGATCGGCTCACCCGACGTCGCGTTCCCGCGCCTGAACGCCATGGGTTTCTGGCTGTTCCTGTTCGGTGCGCTCGTGGCCCTGGCCGGCTTCCTCACCCCGGGTGGCGCCGCCGACTTCGGCTGGACCGCATACACGCCGCTCACCGACGCGCTGCACTCGCCCGGCGTCGGCGCCGACCTGTGGATCATGGGTCTGGGCGTCGGTGGTCTGGGCACCATCCTCGGTGCGGTCAACATGATCACCACCGTCGTGTGCCTGCGCGCCCCCGGCATGACCATGTTCCGGATGCCGATCTTCACCTGGAACATCCTGGTCACCAGTGTGCTGATCCTGCTGGTGTTCCCGCTGCTCACCGCCGCCCTGCTCGGCCTTGAGGTCGACCGCCAGTTCGGTGCCCACCTCTACGATCCCGCCAACGGCGGCGTCATCCTGTGGCAGCACCTGTTCTGGTTCTTCGGGCACCCCGAGGTGTACGTCATCGCCCTGCCGTTCTTCGGCATCGTGTCCGAGGTGTTCCCGGTGTTCGCCCGCAAGCCGCTGTTCGGCTATTCCGGCCTGGTGTACGCCACCCTGTCGATCGCCGCCCTGTCGGTGGCCGTGTGGGCGCACCACATGTACGTCACCGGCGCGGTCCTGCTGCCGTTCTTCTCGTTCATGACCTTCCTGATCGCGGTCCCGACCGGTGTGAAGTTCTTCAACTGGATCGGCACCATGTGGAAGGGCAACATGACGTTCGAATCGCCGATGCTCTTCTCGGTCGGCTTCATCGTCACCTTCCTCTTCGGTGGTCTCACCGGTGTTCTGCTCGCCAGCCCGCCGCTGGACTTCCACCTGTCGGACTCGTACTTCGTGGTCGCACACTTCCACTACGTGCTCTTCGGCACCATCGTGTTCGCCACCTACGCCGGCGTGTACTTCTGGTTCCCCAAGATGACCGGACGCATGCTCGACGAGGGCCTGGGCCGCTGGCACTTCTGGCTCACCTTCATCGGCTTCCACACCACGTTCCTGGTCCAGCACTGGCTGGGCAACGAGGGCATGCCGCGCCGCTACGCCGACTACCTGCCGTCGGACGGATTCACCGAACTGAACATCGTCTCGACCGTCGGTGCGTTCATCCTCGGCCTGTCGACCCTGCCGTTCCTGTGGAACGTCTTCCGCAGCTACCGCTACGGCGAGGTCGTGACCGTCGACGATCCGTGGGGCTTCGGCAACTCGCTCGAATGGGCCACCAGCTGCCCGCCGCCGCGGCACAACTTCACCGAGCTGCCCCGGATCCGTTCCGAGCGCCCGGCGTTCGAACTGCACTATCCGCACATGATCGAGCGGATGAAGGCAGAGGCCCACGTCGGCCCCGGCGGCGGTCACTGACCTCTCCGGTCGCCGACACAGCACCGAACAGCAAAGCCCAAGCGGCCCTCGCTCTCAGCGAGGGCCGCTTGGCGTTTCCGGCCCTGCGCCCTCTACGATTGCCACTCGTGGCCAATTCCTCCGATGAGACAACGGTTCTGATCACGGTCACCGGGCCCGACAAGCCCGGTGTGACCTCGACCCTCATGGGGGCGCTGGCAGGCCAACGGGTGAGCCTTCTCGATGTGGAACAGGTCGTCATCCGCGGTCGACTGACCCTCGGGGTACTGGTTTCGTGCACGGGCGACCCGCAGGACGTACAGGAAGTGGTCGAACAGGCCATGGACTCGGTCGGAATCGACGTGCATGTCGAGGTGGGTGCCAACTCGGGCGGCCGTCGGCCGTCGACGCACGCGGTGGTGCTCCTGGGCAGTCCGGTGACCGCGCGTGCCTTCCAGGCAGTCGCGTCGGCGCTGGCATCCCAGGGCGGCAACATCGATTCGATCCGCGGGATCGCCGACTACCCGCTCACGGGCCTGGAACTGATGGTCAGCGTGGCTGGTCGCGATGACGTCGCCGCCGACGCCGCGCTGCGCAAGGCACTCGCCGGGGTGGCCTCCGGTCACGAGATCGATATCGCGGTCGAACGCGGCGGCCTCGCCAGGCGGGCCAAGCGGCTCATCGTGTTCGACGTCGACTCCACCCTGATCCAGGGTGAGGTTATCGAGATGCTGGCCGCCAAGGCGGGCCGCGAGGCCGAGGTCGCGGCGGTCACCGAGGCCGCGATGCGCGGCGAACTCGACTTCACCGAATCCCTCAACCAGCGCGTGGCGGCGCTGGCCGGGCTGGACGCCTCCGTCATCGACGAGGTCGCGGAGTCGTTGGAACTGACGCCCGGCGCCCGGACCACCATCCGGACGCTGCACCGCCTCGGCTATCACTGCGGGGTGGTCTCGGGCGGGTTCCGTCAGGTCATCGACGGCCTGGCTCATGAGCTCGAACTCGACTTCGTCCGCGCCAACACCCTGGAGATCGGCCCCGACGGCAAACTCACCGGCCGGGTCGTCGGTGAGGTTGTGGACAGGCAGGGCAAGGCGCGGGCATTGCGGGCATTCGCCGAGCAGGTCGGTATCCCGATGGCGCAGACCGTGGCCGTCGGCGACGGCGCCAACGACATCGACATGCTCAGCGTCGCCGGGCAAGGTATCGCTTTCAACGCCAAACCCGCATTGCGGGAGGTGGCCGACGCCGCGCTGAGTCACCCGTTCCTCGATGCGGTGCTCTTCATCCTCGGTATCACCCGCGACGAGATCGAGGCCGCCGACGCCGCCGACGGTGTGCTGCGGCGCGTTCCACTGGATTAGGGCCGATACGCCCCAGGGATTCAGCCGACCGGCGCCGCCTGCGGAGCGAGGTGCGCAAACGTGTTGCGCCAAACCTCGCGATCCGGGGCGAAGGAGGCGAGTATCAGCTCGTCGGCGTCGGCGTGACCGGCGAACCAGTCGAGGTAGTCGCGCACCTGCCCAGGTGTGCCCACACCGCAGTAGGTCATCATCTGTTCGATCTGCTGTCCCGGCGGCATCGTCAGGACGGCGTCGCATTCCTCGTCGGTGAAGGTCCGCTCGCGTTTGAAGAGGGCGTTCACCCGGGCCCGTTTGGCGGCGTGCAGCTGTGCGGCCGCGCGCTCGGCGTCGTCGTCGGCGATCACCCCGACACCGGCGATGACGTACGGCTCGGCAAGCGCGGCCGACGGCCTGAACTCACGTCGGTACAGGGCCACCGCATCGGTGAGAGCCTGCGGCGCGAAATGCGAGGCGAACGCGTACGGAAGTCCGAGCGCCGCGGCCACTTGGGCACCGAACAACGACGAGCCCAGGATATAGAGCGGAACATCGGTGCCGGTGCCTGGAGTGGCGGCGACCCCGTCGACGCGGGACTGCCCGGTCAGGTAGCCCTGCAGTTCCAGGACGTCCTGGGGAAAGCGTTCGGCATCGGCGATGGTCCGGCGCAGCGCGGCGAACGTCTTCTGGTCGCTGCCGGGCGCCCGGCCCAACCCGAGGTCGATGCGGCCGGGGTGTAGTTCGGCGAGCGTCCCGAATTGTTCGGCGATGGTGAGCGGAGCGTGGTTGGGCAGCATCACGCCGCCGGCGCCGAGGCGGATGGTGCTGGTGTGCGCCGCCACGTGCGCGACGAGCACCGCCGGCGCCGACGACGCGATGGTCGCCATATTGTGGTGCTCGGCGTACCAGATGCGGGAGTAGCCCCACTGCTCGGCACGCTGGGCGAGGTCGACGCTTGCGGCGAAACTGGACGCGACGGTTTCGGATCGTCCTACTTGTGCAAGATCGAGAATCGAAAGATCAACGGGCATACACAGGTCAAAGGGGAACCGGTGCCCCGGTATTCCGTCGGGACTGGATGTCGCCGGGCATATGCGGCGACCGGTCGAAAGGCATTCCGCGTGCCGGGGCCCACAGGACCGCGCGGTAGTGCACGATGGACACCGTGACATTTCCCTTCCGCCCCGCCGCCCCCGAACCCGACCCGATTCCGGAGTCGGATCCCGATCTGCTCATCGACTTTCGTGACGTGGCGGTGGTCCGTTCTGGGAAAACGCTTGTCGGCCCGGTGTCCTGGCAGGTCGAACTCGACGAGCGCTGGGTGATCATCGGACCCAACGGGGCGGGCAAGACCACCCTGATGCGGCTGGCCGCGGGAGAGCTGTATCCGACGACGGGCGAGGCCTTCGTGCTCAACGAGAAGCTCGGCCGGGTCGAATTGCGTGAGTTGACCACCCGGATCGGTATGGCCGGTCCCGGTCTCCTCGACCGGATTCCCGACGACGAGTTGGTCCGCGACGTGGTGGTGTCCGCGGGGTACTCGGTGCTCGGCCGGTGGCGGGAACAGTACGACGACGTCGACCGTGAGCGCGCGCTGGAGTCGTTGGAGTCGATGGGCGCCGAGCATCTCGCCGACCGGGTATTCGGCACCCTGTCGGAGGGGGAGCGCAAGCGCGTGGTCATCGCGCGGGCACTGATGACCGACCCCGAGATGCTATTGCTGGATGAGCCTGCCGCGGGTCTGGACCTGGGCGGCCGGGAAGAGTTGGTCGCCCGGTTGTCCGATCTGGCCAAGGACGCCGATGCTCCCGCGATCGTGCTGATCACCCACCACGTCGAGGAGATCCCCGAGGGCTTCACCCACGCGCTGCTGTTGTCGGAGGGTGGTGTGGTCGCGATGGGTCTGCTGCCGGAGGTGGTGACGAGCAGGAACCTGTCGATGGCCTTCCGGCAGCAGATCACCCTGACCAAGTCCGGTGCCCGGTTCTTCGCCCGGCGCAGCAGGCGGGCGGGCGGGCACCGCCGGGCCTGACACCGCCGGCGTTTGCCGACCTCCACCGATCGTGCGTTCGGTCGGCCCGATAGTGTCGAGGCAACGTCCCCGCCGTCGGGGACAGGTGTGGCGGCGAGTGCAGGAGGTTCGGTCGTGGCAGATCAATCTGGGGCAGAGCAGTCGTCGCCGCAAGTCGACCCCGACACAGGTGCGTCGATTCCCGCGCAGCCCGCGCTGCCGCGCGACGCCTCCACCGTCGTACTGATCCGTGACGGCGCCGACGGTGTGGAGGTGTTCCTGCAGCGGCGGGTGAACACCATGGCGTTCGCCGGCGGTATGACGGTGTTCCCCGGTGGCGGTGTCGATGCCCGTGACGCCGAGGCACACTTCTCGTGGACCGGACCCGGTGCCGCCTGGTGGGCGCGGACGCTCGGGGCCACCGAACCGATCGCGCAGTCCCTGGTGTGCGCGGCGGTGCGCGAGACGTTCGAGGAATGCGGCGTGCTGTTCGCGACCGACGCCGACGGGCGGTTTCCCGAACCCGGGACGCTGGCTGACGAACGGGCACAGCTGGTGGACAAGTCGCTGTCCCTGGCCGGGTTCCTGGCCGACCGCGGACTGACGCTGAGGGCTGATCTCATTGCGCCACTGGCACATTGGATCGCGCCGGTGATCGAGAAGCGGCGCTATGACACCCGCTTCTTTGTCGCCGCACTCCCCGAGGGGCAGCATGCCGACGGCGAGACCTCCGAGGTGTCGGTGGCCGGCTGGTTGTCGGCGCGGCAGGCGCTGGCCCGCTGGGTCGACCGGCAGCATTTTCTACTGCCGCCCACGTGGTCGCAGCTCCGGGAGATCGCCCGCTACGACACCGTCGCCGACCTACTGGGTGAGCCCCGCGAGATCACCACCGTCATGCCGGAGGCCACCACCCCGATGATGTCGGGTCTGCGATTTCCGAATTCGGACGAGTACTTCGTCGAGCTCGACGGTCGCCTGCCGTCCGACGCCAAACGCTGACCGCGGGTCTCGACGATGGATGACGACCAATCCCTCGACAGGTGGCTCGTCGAGGCGGGAAAGCAGACGATCCCGCTGCCGGAGGTGATCGCCACGCCCCGCGATGCGGCGACCGTGGCGCTCGTGCGCGACGGGGCGTCGGGACTCGAGGTGTTCCTGCTGCGCAGGGTTCCCGAGATGGCGTTCGCCGCGGGAATGACCGTGTTTCCCGGCGGGGGCGTGGACGGCGCCGACGACACCGACCTGCGGTGGGTGGGACCGGGTGCCGATTGGTGGGCCGAGAAGTACGCCACCAGCCCGGTGGCCGCCCGGATGCTGGTGGTCGCGGCCGTCCGGGAAACGTTCGAAGAATGCGGGGTACTGCTCGCGACTGCGGCCGACGGCCGGACCCCCGCGCGTGAACTGGTCGCCGACGACCGGGCCGCGCTCGTCGCCAAGGAACAGTCGTTCGGCACTTTCATGCATCGGCGAGGTCTTGCGTTACGTTCGGATTGGCTTGCGCCGCTGGCACATTGGATTACTCCGCCGATCTCCGAGCGACGCTACAGCACCCACTTCTTCCTCGCCGCGCTACCCGACGGTCAGGAGGCCGACGGCTCCACCTCCGAGGCGTCGACGTCGGCGTGGGCCCGTCCCGCCGACGCCCTTGACGCCTGGTCGCGCGGCGTCCATTCGCTGTTGCCACCCACGTGGGCACGACTGCGGGAACTGAGCCGGTACCCCACGGTCGCCGATGCCCTCGCCACCGACCGCGTCATCGAGGTGGTGGGCGAGGACGAGGCCGATGACCCGTACGGCATGAAGTTCGACGGCGCCGACGACTACTTCGCCGCGTTCAGCAGAATGCATCTTGATCCCTGAAGGCTGTCAGGCGAGCTCGCGAGCCGGCCGCGTCTCGAAGGGTCCGACGACTACCTCGCCGAGTTGAGCCGGGTCGGTGGGACACATCTTGATCCACTGAGGGCTGTCGCGCGCTTGGGCACCGGCGTCATACTGGTCGCCGGACAACCGTGGGACGCATCTTGATCCCTGAGGGCTGACCCAAAGCGACCAAACCTTCTTGATCCCTGAGGCCGATGCGACGCAGGAGCGAGGGTCACGAAGGGTCAGGCGAGACGACCGCCTGAGGTCACCACCTCGGACTCACATTGGGAGCCCGACGTCACCGGACCCTTCGGCCCAGTCGAGGAGTTGGTCGATGCGGTGGGCGGCGTCGTCGATCCCGGCGTGCAGGTCGCCGAGGCGGGCGAAGCGTTCGGGCATGGTCGCGATGGTGAAATCGTCGGGTTCGCAGGAGTAGATCTCGTCCCAGGTGATCGGTGCCGACACGGTTCCGCGGGGATTGCCGCGCACCGAGTATGCGGCGGCCATCGTGTGGTCGCGGGTGTTCTGGTTGTAGTCGACGAACACCGCCGACTGGTCGCGGTCCTTGCGCCACCACGCCGTCGTCACGTCGGCGGGGGCGCGGCGCTGGACTTCGAGCGCGAACGCGTGGGCCGCGCGCCGGACGTCGGCGAATCCCCATGCCGGTTCGATGCGGACGTAGATGTGCATGCCGCGCCCGCCGGACGTCTTGGGGAAGCCGCGCATGCCGAGGTCGTCGAGCACCTCACCCACGACATGCGCGACCCGCCGGATACGGGCCCAGTCGCAGCCGGGCATGGGGTCGAGGTCGATGCGCCATTCGTCGGGCGCTTCGGTGTCGGCGCGGCGCGAGTTCCACGGATGGAACTCGACCGTCGACATCTGGACGGCCCAGATCACGGAGGCGAGTTCGGTGACGCACAGTTCGTCGGCGGTGCGCCCGTACCGCGGGAACCACAGTTGCACGGTGTCCAGCCAGTCCGGGGCTCCGGCGGGGATGCGTTTCTGGTGGACCTTCGGGCCGCCGAAACCGTCCGGGCCGCCGACGCCCTTGGGGAAGCGGTGCAGCATGCAGGGTCGGTCGCGCAGGGCGCGGACGATGCCGTCGCCGACGGACAGGTAGTAGTTGGCCAGGTCGAGTTTGGTTTCGCCGCGTTCGGAGAAGTACGTGCGGTCAGGGCTCGACAGCCGGACGGTCCGTTCGCCGACGACGAGCTCGACGGCATCGCCTGCCTGCGCTCCCACCTGCTCAACTGTAGTGGCCGGTGGGGGTGGAGGCGCGTGAGTGGCACCAGCTGCCTGAATCGATCCCGTAAGCCATTCGATAAGGCAAGTGCAGGCTAACCCGAAGGTTGCTTCACGCCGCCGGACCGGTAGCCTCGGAGATCATGGCCGAGTTTGTCACCCTCGAAACCTCTGCGGATCACCCCGGTGTGGGCACGATCCTGCTGAGCCGACCGCCGATGAACGCGCTGAACCGGCAGGTGCAGGCCGAACTGGCGGCCGCGGCGCGTGAGGCGACGGTGCGCGACGACATCAAGGCCGTCGTCGTCTACGGCGGACCCAAGGTGCTGGCCGCGGGCGCCGACATCAAAGAGATGAATGACTTGAGCTACACGGAGATGAAGAAGGTCGCCGGCGCTCTGCAGGCGAATCTCGGAGCCGTCGCGAACATCCCCAAGCCGACGGTCGCAGCGATCACCGGGTACGCCCTCGGCGGCGGGCTCGAGGTGGCGCTGAGCGCCGACCGGCGGATCGCCGGCGACAACGTCAAGCTCGGGCTGCCGGAGATCCTGCTCGGCGTTATTCCCGGCGGCGGCGGCACCCAGCGGCTGGCCCGGCTCATCGGCCCGGCCAAGGCCAAGGACCTGATCTTCACCGGCCGCTTCGTCGACGCCGAGGAGGCGCTCGCCATCGGCCTGGTCGACGAAGTGGTGGCCCCCGACGACGTGTACAGCGCGGCGCTGAAGTGGGCGGGCCAGTTCACGCGGTCGGCATCGGTGGCGATCGCCGCGGCGAAGGCGGCAATCGATCAGGGCATCGAAACCGATCTCGCGACCGGCCTCAAGATCGAAGAACAGCAGTTCACTGCCCTGTTCACCACCGAGGACCGCACCATCGGGATGGCCTCGTTCGTCGAGAACGGCCCCGGCAAGGCCGAATTCGTCGGCCGCTAGAGACTTGTAGTACCCCATCAAGAAAGCTGAGACGATGTCGACCGAACCCACCATCGATCCCGAACCCAATCCGCACGCCACCGAGGAGCAGGTGCAGGCGGCGCTCAAGGACACCAAACTCGCCCAGGTGCTCTACCACGACTGGGAGGCCGAAACCTACGACGAGAAGTGGTCGATCAGCTTCGACGAGCGGTGCATCGACTACGCGCGTGGACGTTTCGACGCGGCGATCACCGACGCTCCGCTGCCGTACGGCCGGGCGATGGAATTGGGTTGTGGCACGGGGTTCTTCCTGCTCAACCTGATGCAGTCGGGCGTGGCAGAGAAGGGATCGGTGACCGACCTGTCGCCGGGCATGGTGAAGGTCGCGCTGCGTAACGCCGAGAACCTGGGTCTGGACGTCGACGGCCGCGTCGCCGACGCCGAGAAGATCCCCTACGAGGACAACACCTTCGACCTGGTCGTCGGACACGCTGTGCTGCACCACATCCCGGATGTCGAGCTGTCGTTGCGCGAAGTCCTGCGGGTACTCAAGCCGGGCGGCCGGTTCGTGTTCGCCGGTGAACCGTCCACCATCGGCGACTTCTACGCCCGCTGGATGAGCCGGGCCACCTGGTGGGCCACCACCAACATCACCAAGTTCGGCCCGCTGCAGTCGTGGCGCCGTCCGCAGGAAGAGCTCGACGAGTCCTCACGTGCGGCGGCGTTGGAGGCCGTGGTCGACATCCACACCTTCGATCCCGACGAACTCGCCGGTATCGCCCGCAGCGCTGGCGCCACCGAGGTCAAGACGGCCACCGAGGAGCTGGCCGCAGCCATGCTCGGCTGGCCGGTACGCACCTTCGAGGCCGCTGTTCCCGCCGACAAGCTCGGCTGGGGCTGGGCGGGATTCGCCTTCGGCGGCTGGAAGAAGATGACCTGGCTCGACGAGAATGTCCTGCGCAAGGTCGTTCCCCAGAAATTCTTCTACAACGTCGTAGTTACGGGTGTGAAGCCCGAGTGACAGAAGGGCCGGCAGGGCTCGTCAGAGTCTGCCGGCCTTCGTCAGTTGTCGGTGTTCGCACGAGGATCGGGTTGCTACTGCTGCGAGTCGCTCCACACCTGCAGTGGATCGAAGTCTATGACCAACCGTCCGTTACGCGTTTTCGACTGCATTGCCCCAAGCGCAGCCCATAAATTCGCGATTACGTGGTCGAGTCCGTTTGCGGCCCCGCCGACTTCGTGAAGTCGGTCGCGAAGTTCCACGCCGCGACGAACCTCGCGCGAGAGATGGTTGTACCAGTCCAGCAGTTGCTTCAAGACGTCGTCGCTCGTCTCGGACACGGGCCTGAGGGGCACACCCAGTAGCTCTGAAATTGCTACTGATTCAGCGTATTTGGGCTCTCGTTGGCCATTCTCAATCCGCGTGATGGCGGACGGATCCAGCGTGATCCCAAAACGTTCGTGAATCTCCTTCGCCAGGCGGCGTTGACTCCATTCGAGGGACTCGCGCCGTGCCTTCATGCAACTTCTGAAGTAGTCGGTTGCTGAGGTGGACCTTGCAGCAGTCGCCGCAAGATCGGGGTCGACTGAGCGGTCCGCGTTTGACTTGCCTTCCTGGTGCATAAATCACATTCTAGTGCAGTTTGGCAGTGCTGTGCTACGGTGGTGCGATAATCACATCGAGGTGACCTTGTCGCATCAAGGTTCCGGAGGAGGGTGACGTGACGCATATCCAGTCGACGGGTGTGATCGTGCATAGGATGCCTTCTGCATGCACGGGAGGTTTGACATGACTGCCCTCTGTGCATGCCGTATAGGTCCGCACCTGGGTGAACTTGACGATTCCGGTCTGAGCGACTTGGTGACTCTCGCACTAGATGTCGGAGGATTTGGTCTCTATGTTGCTCTCGCGGTGGAACGGGAACGACGTAGGGCGCTCACTGCCGCTGCCGGAACCGTGCGAAATGTTCAGTATTGGACCGACCGTTGGGGGCGGGTTGCCTTCTATGGTGAGCCAATCAAGGGTAAGCAGCGTTTGGGTATTCCGGCCGGGCATACCCTGCCGATTGACGTGCCGGTACCTGTAACCCCAGATCCGTTTGCTGATCGGGTTTTGGGAATGAAGGTCCTCCCAACACCGACGCTCGAGTATTTTGGCAAGATTGCTCCAGACAATGATGAAGAGCGGTGGAAGCATTTTCTTCCGAAGGAGCTGGGCGTGGCGCGTTGGTTGGAATCACGAGGTGTGTCTGTTCTGTCTGTAGACACGTTCAAGAGTCCAGGGCGCCCTACGCCAGATGCCATCGTCAAGGTCGACGATCTTCCGCCGGCCGAATTCAAGATCATGCAGCCGAAGTCCGGATCGTTCAGCCACCTGCAGTGCGTCGAGAACGTCGAACTGATCGCCCTCAAATGTCGGCGCGGCATCGTTGACCTGCGTGGAACTGATGCGTCGATTGTGAGGGCTGAACGTGCGATGGTGGACGCCGTGGTGGAGCACGGTGTCAATCTTGACGAGCTGGTGTTCATCGTAAACGGATCACATCAACAGATTGTCTCGGTCGGGTGGTCACGTGGGTAGCAATGAGTACGTGTATGCAGTTGCGTCCGGTCCGACCGCCGAGCAGGTGGAGGAAGCGGTGTCAGAGATCCGACCGCTGGGAGACGCGTGGGCATGGTGCTTCCACACTGTTCACTCCGTTGCCTATCCCACGAGACTCGTGTTCGAGGGCGCCGACGCGCTAGCGTTCGCTGAACGGGCCGTGCCGATTCTGAAGAAACGTTTCGGTATTGAGATAGTCGACGAAGAGACCTATTTTCATTCAGGTCGATACGATTGATTCTTGCAGCTGGCTAGACACGATAGGCGTGGTTGTTAGGTTGGGCGCGAGTTCGAAGCAGGCGGTCGCATGATTCTGAAGTACGAACATGTATCAAACGTGCTTGGTGTTGAGCGGAGCCATCCCGCTGAACCTCTTGATGTGGTCGAGCCGTGTCGCTCGACATGGGATAGGTGAGCAATGGGTTACTCTTTTGCGGCTGGCGATGTCGCTTTTCTGCGTTCGGTGGCGGGACGTGCGGCACTGGAGGTGGCCTCGACGCTGGCATTGAGTCCGGCGTCGATGATTGCCGACATCGGTGAACTACGGGGTACGTATGCACCTTTCGATGCGGCGATCATCGAGACGGTGACCTGCCGACGTAAGGCCCGCACCAAGTTCCGTCATGCCGAGGACCTGCTGCTGACCGATGATGCGGTGCAGCAGGCGACGGCGTGGCCGGTGGCGCAGGCACGCGCGTGGGAGATCATCCGGCGCTACCCGGATTCGGTGGTGCACGATGTCACCTGCTCGGTGGGTGCCGAACTGATGGAGTTGTCGCTGCGCCTCGGCGTGACCGGGGTGATCGGCAGCGACATCGATCCGGTGCGGGTGGCGATGGCAGCGCACAACGCGACGACGGTCGAGTTGTCTGCGCCGACGGTACTGTTGCGTGCCGATGCGCTCACCCCGACGTCGACGGCCGATGTGATACTCGCCGACCCGGCCCGGCGCACCGGGTCCGGCCGGGTGTTCCGGCCCGACCAGCTCACCCCACCGCTGTTCGAACTGATCACCGTGTACGCGGGGCGTCCGCTGATCGTCAAATGTGCTCCGGGACTTGATCATCAAAACCTACGCGACAAGTTCGGTTTCGACGGCGAGGTACAGGTCACCTCGCTTGACGGCGGCGTCCGCGAAACCTGCCTGTGGTCGGGACCGCACGCCCGCCCACTGCGCCGGGCCACCGTCCTGCGGACCCACGAACGCAAGGTGTCGAGCTACGAGATCACCGACGACACCGACGACGACGTCCCGGCCGCGGAACCGGGGGAGTGGATCGTCGACCCCGACGGCGCAATCGTCCGTGCCGGCCTCGTACGGAACTACGCACACCGCCACAGCCTATGGCAGCTCGACCCGCAGATCGCCTACCTCACCGGCGATTCCGTACCCGAGGCCGGACGAGGATTCAAGATCATCGAGCAGACCACAGTGTCGGACAAGGCTTTACGCAAAGCCCTGCATGCACTTGACTGCGGCACACTGGAAATCCTCGTCCGCGGCCTCGACGTCGACCCCGATGCCCTGCGAAAGCGACTCAAACCCAAGGGAACCCGACCGCTGTCGCTGGTCCTGACCCGCATCGGCCGAAAAGGCGTCGCCTTCATCTGCGAACCGGGCGTGCGCGGCGGACAGCTCGCGGCTTAGGGGGCGGGGCGGCCCGAGGAGCGGCGCAGAGTGACTCGGTAGGTGTAGTGCTCGGGCAGGAAGTAGCTGATCGCCAGTTCGACGCTCGCGCCGCGGGAGTTGTTGTACAGCCGGTCCACCCGCAGGACCGGATGCCCCACTGGGCAGCCGAGTACTTCCGAGACGCGTGCGTCGGCTGTGCTCGCGGTGATCGACTGCACGCATTCGGTGATCGGTTCGGTGAGGTGGGGTTCGAGCAGGCCGATCATGGTGTGTTCGCTGACCGCGCCCGCCGCCACCTCCGGTCTGTCGGCGATCAGTTCGGCCACCGGCGCGGGCCACCACACCGTCGTCAGGACGAAGGGGACCGCGTCGTGGGATCGGGTGAAGACAATCCGGTAGACGACGTCGGTGTCCAGGCGCAGGCGGCCGGCGGCGGCGAGGTCCACCTGCCGTGTCGGCGCTTCGACCACCCGCATCTCGGTGTCGGCCGACAGATTCATCAGGTCCTCGATAGACCCGAGTTGTCGCAGGTACCGGCCGGCGTTCTCGCTGGCGAAGGTACCGCGGCCGGGAATCCGGTAAACGGCACCCTCACCGACGAGTTCCAAGAATGCCCGGCGCACCGTTTGCCGGCTCAACCCGAATTCGGTGGCGAGTTCGGCCTCGGTGGGTAGGCGCACGCCGTCCGGGTACAGGCCGGCGGCGATTCGTGCGCGCAGTTCGGCCGCCAGGGTGCGGTAGGCCGGTTCGGACTGTTCGGGCGCGTTCATCGACGCCAATCCTGCCACCGGTGACCGGTCGCCGTCACGATGGTGGCGTCAGATGCCGCCGCGGGCGACCAACTGCCCGGCGATCACCGTCCGCTGAATCTCGTTGGTGCCCTCGCCGACGATCATCAGCGGCGCGTCCCGGAAATAGCGCTCGACGTCGAACTCCGTGGAATATCCGTAGCCGCCGTGAATCCGGACCGCATTGAGCGCGATCTCCATCGCCACCTCCGAGGCGAACAGTTTGGCCATACCGGCTTCCATATCGCAACGGTCGCCGCTGTCGAAGCGGCGCGCCGCATGCCAGGTGAGCTGCCGGGCGGCGGTCAGTTTGGTGGCCATGTCGGCCAGATAGTTGCCCACGGACTGGTGCTTCCAGATCGGTTGCCCGAAAGATTCGCGTTCCTGTGAGTAGCGCAGTGCGTCTTCGAGGGCCGCGG
The DNA here is from genome assembly GCF_020438995.1 of Gordonia sp. (in: high G+C Gram-positive bacteria). Lineage (GTDB taxonomy): Bacteria > Actinomycetota > Actinomycetes > Mycobacteriales > Mycobacteriaceae > Gordonia. The sequence goes on along the minus strand of NZ_JAGQTN010000265.1, from coordinate 26,275 downwards.
TCGCGACACCGAGCGCGCGGGAAGCGACCTGGATACGGCCCGTCTCCAGGCCCTTCATCATCTGCGCGAAGCCCTTTCCCGGCACCTCGCCCAGGATCGCCGACGCGGGAACGCGGTAGTCGTCGAACGACAACTCGCACGACTCGACCCCCTTGTACCCCAGCTTGGGAAGATCGCGGGACACGGTCAGGCCCGGACCGTGCTCGGCCAGCACGATTGAGATACCGCGATGCCGCGGCTGCGCCTTCGGATCGGTCTTGCAGAGCAACGCGATCAGACCGGAGCGGCGGGCGTTGGAGATCCACGTCTTGGAGCCGTTGATCACCAGATCGTCGCCGTCCGTGCGGGCGACCGTCGCCATGTTCTGCAGATCCGAGCCGCCACCAGGCTCGGTGAGTGCCATCGTCGCGCGCAGCTCACCGGTCGCCATGCGCGGCAGGTACTTCTGCTTCTGCTCCTCGGTGCCGAATGTGGTGATGAGCTTGGCGACCACTGTGTGCCCGCCCATCGCCCCGGCAAGACTCATCCAGCCGCGCGAAAGTTCCTGGGTCACTTGCGCATAGCACGGCATCGATACCGGTGCACCGCCGTACTCCTCGGGTACGGCGAGACCGTAGATCCCGAGCTGTTTCATCTGCTCGATCCACGCCTCGGGGTAGGTGTTGGCGTGTTCGATCTCCTGCACCGTCGGCTTGACGTCGCGGTCGATGAACGCGCGCACCGTCTCGACCAGCATCGTCTCTTCGGCATTCAGGTCTTCGGTTACGGTCATCTGACACCTCGCATCACACTGCCAACATTTGTACGGCCATTTTGTTGGCAACTTCGGCCACCTGTCAAGGCGAGTCTTCCCGGACCCGGCTCGATCTGCTAGACATGTACGGAACTATTGGCCGTACATTTGCTCGGGTGCGACTGTGTCCGGCAATCAGACCACCTCCATCGGGCGGGTGGCCTCGACTGAACGGAAGACGATGAGCGACAAGCGAATACACGTCGGCGGACCGTACTTCGACGACCTCTCGCACGGGCAGGTGTTCGACGGCGCACCGTCGATCACGCTGACCGACGGACTGGCCGCGAGCCATCAGGCGATCCTCGGCGACCGGTTCCGGCTGCCGCTCGACTCGGAGCTGGCACGTCAGGTTACCGGCGGCGGAACTCCCGCGCATCCGGGTCTCGTGTCCGATCTCGCGATCGGGCAGTCGACGCTGGTCACCCACCATGTGAAGGCGAATCTGTTCTACCGGGGGTTGCGGTTCCTGCGGTACCCGGTCATCGGCGACACCCTCACCACCACCACCGAGGTGGTGGGCCTCAAGGAAAACAAGGCCAAACCCGGCCGTGCCGCAACAGGATTGGCGGCATTGCACATGGTGACGGTCGACCAGCGCGGCGATGCGGTGCTCGACTTCTACCGCTGCGCCATGATCGCGCTCTCGCCGGACGCCGATCCGGGCCGGGTGGTGCACGCCGATGATCTGTCGGCGATCGGCCCGTCCGAAGCACCCGAACCGGTCCTTCCGCAGTGGGATCTGGCGCGCTATCGGGAGCTGGTCCCGGGACAGCACTTCAGCGGCGACCTCGTCGGAAACACCTATGTGTCGAGCGGTGATGTCGTGTCCAGCGCACCCGAGCTGGCCCGGCTCTCGCTCAATATCGCGGCCACCCACCACGACGAGCGGGTGGCCGGACAACGACTGGTCTACGGTGGTCACACCATCGGCCTGGCCCTTGCCCAGGCCACGCGCGCACTGCCCAATCTGGTCACCGTGGTCTCGTGGGATTCCTGCGACCACACCGGCCCCGTCCACGAAGGGGACACCTTGTCCAGTGAACTTCAGGTGGAAGCGGCCACGGAAGCCGCATCCGGGGGCGTCCTCACGCTGCGTTCACGCGTGTTCGCCGACGAATCTGACGGCAGCACAAGGGATGTGCTGGACTGGCGCTTCCGGGCGGTGATGGCATGAGTGCCCGACCGCTCGACGGTGTCCGGGTGGTGGAGGTGTCGAGTTTCGTCGCCTCGCCGCTGTGCGGCCTGACTTTGGCTCAGCTCGGGGCCGAGGTGATCCGTGTGGATCCGGCAGGTGGTGCGGCCGACGTCAATCGCTGGCCGCTGACTGCCGACGGTCATTCCATCTACTGGACCGGACTGAACAGGGGCAAGAAGTCGGTCACCGCCGATCTGCGTTCGCCCGAAGGCCAGAAACTGGTGCAGGACCTGGTCACCGAGTCAGGTCCCGGTGGCGGCATCCTGGTCACCAATGCCGGTGGGCGGCAATGGATGAGTCACGACACCCTGGCCGCGTTACGGCCCGATGTGATCACCCTGGAACTGCTCGGCCGCACCGACGGCACACCCGGCGTCGACTACACCGTCAACGCGGGCCTCGGCTTTCCCTCGATCACCGGCCCGCTCGATGAGAACGGCGAACCGGCCGGTGTGGTGAATCATGTTCTGCCCGCATGGGATGTCGTCTGCGGAATCTATGCGGCGCTGGCGATCACGGCGGCGGTGCGTCGCCGCGACCAGACGGGGGCTGGTGCGCGTATCACCCTGCCGCTGGAGGACACCGCACTGGCCATCGCGGGCACCCTGGGGTATCTGACCGAACCCCAGGTGAACGGTGACTCGCGGCCGGCCACCGGCAACGACGTTTACGGAACCTACGGCTCCGATTTCCAGACCTGCGACGGTGGACGTTTCATGATCGTCGCCCTCACCCCACGGCATTTCCGGGATCTGGTGCGGCTCACCGAAACCACCGAAGCCGTCGATGCGGTCGAGAAGTCGCTGGGCGCTGACTTCTCTACCGACACAGACCGATTCAATCATCGCGGGGTTCTCAACCCTCTGTTCGCGGCGTGGTTCGCCCGCCACACGACCGCCGAGGTCGACCAGGCGCTCGCACAGTCGTCGGTGCTTTCGCAGCGCTACCGCGACTTCACCGAGGTCGCCGGTACCGATCTGACGGGCAATCCGCTGTTCGCTCCGCTCGATCAGCCCGGCATCGGCGAGTATCTCGCCGCCGGATTGCCCGCCGCATTCGACGGCGAGCACTATCGCACCGGACCAGCTCCGGTCCTCGGAACACACACCGGGTGGTCGTGAACGGCAGATACAGGGTCGCCGTGAACGGCAGATACAGGGTCGTCGTGAACGACGCTGTGCCGCAGGTATTCAGGAATGTGACTTTATGGCGAGCGTGGCGGTGCTGCGGGTGAACAGTTTTCCCGAACCGTCGCGCAGATCGGTGGTCATCACCACCAATCGCCTGCCGCGCCGGATGATCTCGGCGGAGAACTCGTACCCGTCGGCCGACGCACCCGGTGATCTCATCAGCTCGATGCCGAGGTCGGTCAGCGCGTAGTCGTCGGAGCCGTCCCCGAGCAGGGTGTCCCCGATGATGTCCGTGACCGCGGCGGCGGCGCTGAGAATGCTCCCGCCCTGTGCGGTGCCGAGTGAGTTGAGTGCCCATTCGGGCACCTGCCAGCGGATTCGGAACCGGTCGGGCGCAGAGCCGTCATCGACCCTGGCGAGTCCGAGGTGGGTGGTCAGCGGCTGCCCGGCATCGAATGCCGCGGGGTCGGTCCGGAAACCGGTGAGCATGTCCTCGGGGAGATTGGGGCGCACCGTCTGCGCCGAGCGGCAGCGTGCGCTCGCGATGAGTGCCCCGCCGGACTCCATGCGTGCGGTGGCCAGACCGGTGCCGGTGTGGTCGTCCACCGCGAGCGGCGACGATGATGCGGTCACCTCGTCCCCGATGACCGCCCACGGGACCATCGACACCGATATGTGCGAAACGACGTATTCATTCTCGGGGCGAAGCAGGTAGATGCCCGAGCCGGCGGCCACGTCGAGGAGGATACCGAGCGATGCGAGTCCCGCACGGCCGCGGCGATCGCGCTGCCATCCCTGCACCGACTGGACGAAGGCGACCTCGCCGGGTTCGGCCGCTTCGGTGAGCCGGACGCCGATCGTGTTCGCGGCCGGGTCCGTGGTGAATTTTGCCAGCAGTGTGCCGGGAAGCGTTCGCGGATCGGGGCGAGCGGTATCGCCTTCGCTTGTCGGAAAATTGCGCACAGAGTGACGGTAGCAACCGAAGGCCTGAGAGTTGCATCACAGTTTGAGTTTAATGTAGAATACATTTTGCAGGTTCGCCATCCTGGCATGGAAAGTGCGTCAACGGCTCCCGCATCGGCAGGACATGAGCTCGACGTCGTGATGTAGGAGATTGAAGAGCAGTGCAGACTTGGGCGCAGATCACCGAAGATTTCCACCGGAACTGGCCGATCTATGTGGCGATGCCGTTCGTGGCGGCGCTGATCGGCTGGGTCACCAAGATCGTGGCGATCAAGATGATGTTCCGGCCGTATACGTTCAAGGGCATCGGGCCGCTGGGCTGGCAGGGCATCATCCCCAAGCGTGCGCCGCAGATGGTGACGATTCTGTGTGAAACCCTCACGCCGCGCCTGGTTAACGCCAAGGAGATCGCCGAGCGAATCGACGCCGCGGAGCTTGCCGCGCTGATCGATCGCCCGCTGCGTGCCGAGGTCGCACGGATTACGCGTAAGGTCCTGGCGGAGTACCAGCCGACGCTCTGGGGCCTACTCCCGTCGGTCGCGCAGGACTTCCTGATCGAACGGGTGCAGCGGTCGGCACCTGATGCCGTCGTAGCGCTGGTCGACGGGGTCGTCGACCGAATCGATGACATCTTCGATCTGCAGACGATGGCGACCAAGGAGTTTCTGGACGATCCGACCACCCTGGAATCGATGTTCCGGGACGTCGGGCGGCGAGAGTTCGCATTCATCCGGCGCAGCGGGTTGGTCTTCGGATTCTTCATCGGATTGGTACAGGTCGCGGTGTGGGCGCTCACCCACAATCCCTGGGTCATGCCGTTGTTCGGCCTATTCACCGGCTGGTTCACCGACTGGGCCGCACTTCGCCTGATCTTCTACCCCCGGGAACCGAAGAAGTACCTCGGATTCATCAAGTGGCAGGGCTTGTTCCAGCAGCATCGTGTTCCGGTGGCCAGGGAGTACGGCTCACTCATCGCGACAAGGGTTCTCACACCCGACAGGCTCCTGCGTGGCATCTGCGGCGGCGAGGACACCTCCGGCGTGGTGAAGGTGGTGGCCGAGGTGCTCGAGGCCGAATTGCGGGAGGAGATCGGCGATCTGAATCGCTACGTCGACGTGGACCTGCGTGACCTGCCGCTGTTCCGCGAGTTGGACTTCGGCAAATTGCAGATCGCCGGTGTGTCGCCGGGCAAGGTGCTCGGCGGATTTCTGGATGTGCTGAGCGGACCGACCAAGGGAATTGCCAGCGTCGGCCTCGATCTGACTCAGGTGGAACCGATGTGCACCGCATTCGCCGAGGAGGCCGTGAGAGTCTTGCCCGATCTGATGCTCGGATCGGCGGAGCGATACCTGACCGACACGCTGGACATCGAAGGCACGATGTCGGAGAAGATGGCCGCGATGACTCCGGAGGAGTTCGAAGGAGTACTGCGGCCGGCCTTCCGCGCCGATGAGAAGACCTTGATCGCCGTGGGGGCGCTTCTCGGGTTCATGGTCGGTGAGCTTCAGGTCGTCCTGGTGGAGCACTTGACGCACTGACCGAGGTCTCGGTACGGCGTGTTCGGCCAGGTGACCAGCATATTTATCAGAAACTAGAAAAGTGTTGACGAAAGTTTACGCACCGTGTAGCGTATTACGCAGAGCATAGATTAGCTCGGAACCCGACCGGAACACCTCGCAAGAGGGAAGCCTCAAAGATAGGAGACCTCCCATGGGAGCTCGACGCAAGAACACCTTCACCACCTTCCTGAGCGACGTCATCGACGACAGCAAGGCGCTCGTCGACGACCTGATCGACCGGGCTCAGGAGTTCGAGGAGAAGGCTCGCGACGCCGCGACTTCGGCGCTGGGCGACGATGACGCCGATTCGCCCAGTGCTGACGAGGTCGCCACCCTGAAGCAGGCCCTCAGCGAACTGACCGCCAAGGTCGACCAGCTTGCCGCAGTCAAGGCCGGCGCGAAGTAGTCTTGCCCGCTACGGCAGGCTCAAAGGCCGCCGCACCTGGGAGGATCGTCCCCGACGTGACGAATCCCCTTGGTGCGGCGGCTTTGTCGTGCGCGCATGGTGCCGGTCGCCGTGGCGGCGACCGGCCGTGAGGATCAGACGGGCGTGAGGATCAGATCGGCGAGATCGAGCGACGCTTTCCGGGAACCCGATCGGCACGCCGCCTCCGGGCGCGCCGGAGGGCCTGGATCAGAGCCGCTCTGGTCTGGCCGGGGGTGATGATGTCGTCGATGCCGAAGCCCGATGCCGCACGTAGTGGGTTCACGTCCGCGCGCAGTCTGTCGATCACGGCCTCGCGGTGGGTGGCGGGATCCTCGGCCGCCTGGATCTGGCGCCGATAGGCGATGTCGACGGCGCTGTCGATGGGCATCGCGCAGATCTCGGCGGTCGGCCAGGCGACGACGAGATCGGCGTCGATGCTGCGGCCGCCGCCCATCGCGACATAAGCCGCGCCGTAGGCCTTGCGCATCACGATCACATAGCGCGGCACGGTGGCCAGGGCGAGTTCGTACATGAGGCGTCCGCTGCGGCGACCGAGTTGGGCGGACTCGGCGGCCGTGCCGATCAGGAAACCGGGCAGGTCGATCATGATCACCAGCGGCAGGCCGAACGCGTCGCACACGGCGATGAAATGCGCAGCCTTCTCGCAGGCGCCGCTGTCGAGGGAGCCACCCAGGTGAGCCGGCTGATTGGCCACCACGCCGACCGCCCTGCCGCCGAGCCGGGCGAAACAGGTGACGATATTGGGTGCCGCGGCACCCCGGACCTCGAACAGGGAGTCCGCATCCGAGATCGCTTCGATGACGTCGCGCACGTCGTAGGCGCGCCGCGGGGAGTCCGGGATCAGTGCGTCGGCGTCGAACCCCGACTCGAGGCCGCTGCCGATGGGGATATCCTCGTCGGCCGATGACGGCAGGTAGCTGAGGTAGGCGCGTACCGCGTCGAGTGCCTCGTGTTCGTCGTCGGCGGCGAGGTCGGCGATGCCGTTGCAGGCCTGGACATCGGCTCCGCCGATCTGCTCGTTGGTGAGGTCTTCGCCGGTGCCGGCCTTGACGAACGGTGCCGCCGACATCCCCATCGTCGAGGTACCACGGACCATCACCACGAAGTCGCAGAGGGCGGCGAGATTGGTCGCCAGGCCGAACCCCGGGCCCATCATCACCGTGACGGTCGGCACCAGCCCGGACAGATCGACCAGGCGGGTGAGCATCGTCGATCCGATTGCCGCGAGCCGGGAATCGAGTCCCTCCTGGATGCGGTGGCCGCCGCCGTCGCAGAGCAGCACCAGCGGTATCCGGTCGTCGAGCGATGCCTGGATGCAGCGACCGATCTTGCGCATGCCGACATCGCCGTTGCTGCCGCCCAGAACGGTGAAGTCGAAGGCTGCGATCGTCACCGGTCTGCCGTCGATGAATCCGGTCCCGGTCACGACGCCGTCGCCGTAGAGATGTGAGTTCGGGGCAACCTGATGTCCGGCGATGAGGTCGGGTGTGGCCAGCGCGCCGAACTCGGCGAAGTCGTCGCCGCACAGCAGGGCGATCCGTTCCCGCGCGGTCAGTTTGCCCCGGCTGTGCTGGGCGGCGAGCGCGTCGGGGCGCGCCTGGTCGCCGGTGGCGGCGTAGGCGGCGGCGATCTGTTCGGAACTCGTTGGCACGGGCGCGGTCTCCTGACTGTGGAACGCGGCCGTCGGTTGCGACGATCGCCGGCCGGCCGGGCTGGTCGTTGTGTCAGAGTTTAACTTAATCTACATTCGAATCTATACAGTTTCATCGACGGGCCATGACGACGTGGCCGGAGTGAGGAGTGCAATCGTGGCTGGTGTGGATCAGCGGGTGGTCATCGTGACCGGGGCCGGTGGCGGTCTGGGACGCGAATACGCGAAGTTGCTGGCATCGCGGGGCGCGCGCGTGGTGGTCAACGACCTCGGTGGGGCCAGGGACGGTTCGGGATCGGGTTCGGCCGCCGCCGACGGTGTGGTTGCCGAGATCATCGAGGCGGGCGGGCAGGCCGTGGCCAACTACGACTCCGTCGCCACCGCAGAGGGCGCGGCATCGATCGTGAGCACCGCGCTGGACGCCTTCGGAGCGGTCCACGGTGTGGTGAGCAACGCCGGCATCCTGCGCGACACCACCTTCGCGAAGATGACCGACGAGCAGTGGGACGCGGTGCTCCAGGTGCACCTGTACGGCGGCTATCACATCACCCGGGCACTGTGGCCGCACTTTCGTGAGCAGCAGTTCGGGCGGATCGTCGTGGCGACGTCGACGACCGGCCTGTACGGCAACTTCGGGCAGGCCAACTACGGCGCTGCCAAACTCGGCCTGGTCGGGCTCATCAACACCCTGGCCATCGAGGGCGCGAAACACGACATCAGGGCCAATGCGGTCGCGCCGATCGCGGCCACCCGCATGACCGAGGATGTGGCACCCGAGGAATTGCTGGCCAAGTTGCCGCCTGCGTTCGTCGCCCCCGTCGTGACGCAATTGCTGACCGAGGAGCTGACCGACACCGGTTCGGTGTTCGTCGTCGGCGGTGGTCAGGTGCAGCGGGTGCAGCAATTCGCCAATGCCGGAGTCACATTCGCCGAACCGCCCGCCCCGGAGGTGGTGGCCGAACGCTGGGCCGAGATCACCGACATGACCGGCGCGGTGGCCGGCGTCAATCCGGTCGGCTGAAGCAAGCGCCAAAAGGGGCCGGGACGGCAATGCCGTCCCGGCCCCTTTTGCGACCGGCGTCGCCACATTGTCCGGTATTCGTCAACGGGCGATATCGCGCCCGATGATCTCCTTCATCACCTCGGTGGTTCCGCCGTAAATGGTCTGGATACGGGTGTCGATATACGCCTTGCCGACGGCGTATTCACGCATATATCCGTAACCACCGTGCAGTTGCAGACAACGGTCGATGACCCGTTTCTGTAGCTCGCTGATGTACCACTTGCCCTTGGCGGCGTCGACGGGGGAGAGATTGCCCGCGTTGTAGGCGAGCACACTTGCGTCGACATATGCTGTCGCGATGTCGATTTCGGTGGACATCTCGGCCAGTTCGAACCGGGTGTGCTGCAGATCGATGATCGGTTTGCCGTAGGCCTTGCGGTCCTTGCAGTACTCCACGGTCAGTTCGTAGATGGCGCGCGTGGTCGCCATCGCCTTGGCGGACACCCCGAGCCGTTCGCGTGGCAGATGACCCATCAGATACTGCAGTCCGCGGCCTTCCTCGCCGAGCAGATTCGCCGCGGGAATCCGGGCGTCATCGAAGAACAGTTCCGCGGTGTCCTGCGCGGGTAGTCCGATCTTGTCGAGCTGACGGCCGCGCACGAACCCGGGGGTGTCACGTTCCACCACGAACAGGCTCAGGCCACGCGAACCGGCATCGGGGTCGGTACAGGCCGCGACCACCACCAGATCGGCCATGATGCCGCTGGAGATGAATGTCTTCTGCCCGTTCAGAATCCAGTGGTCGCCGTCGCGGCGCGCACTGGTGCGGATACCACGCAGGTCGCTGCCGGTGCCCGGTTCGGTCATCGCCAGTGCGCCGATGGTCTCGCCCGCGGCGAATCCCGGCAGCCAGCGCTGCTTCTGATCGTCGTTCGGGAGATCGAGGAGATAGTGCAGGACCAGGTCGTCCTGCAGACTGATCGTCAGCCCGAACGACAACGCGTTGATCCGTGCGATCTCCTCGCACACCACCATTCGGTACCGGTAGTCGGATTCGCCCGAACCGCCGTACTGCTCGGGAACCTGTAGCGCGTAGATACCGGTCTTGGCGGCCCGGGCGAATACCTCGCGGTCGATCCACTTCTCGTCGTCCCACTTGTCCTTGTGGGGTTCGACCTCCCGCGCCAGGAACTCGCGAACTGTCTCCCGGTAGGCCTCATGGTCGGCCTCGTACAGTGAACGCTCCATGGGGTCACAGCCTTTCGATGATGGTGACGTTCGCCTGACCGCCGCCCTCGCACATGGTCTGCAGTCCGTACCGGCCGCCGGTGCGCTCGAGTTCGTGCAGCATCGAGGTCATCAGCCGGGCGCCGGTGCAGCCGATGGGATGGCCCAGGGCGATAGCGCCGCCGTTCGGATTGACCTTCGCCGGGTCCGCGCCGATCTCGGCGATCCAGGCGAGTGCAACCGGTGCGAATGCCTCGTTGATCTCGACGGTGTCGATATCCTCGATCGACAGTCCGGCGCGCTTGAGCGCGTGCTGGGTCGCGGGAATCGGTGCCGACAGCATCATGACGGGATCGGCACCGCGGGCGGAGATGTGGTGCACGCGCGCACGGGGAGTGAATCCGTAGCGCTCGACGGCGGCCTCGGAGACGACCAGCAGCGCGGCCGCGCCGTCGGAGATCTGGCTGGCCACACCAGCGGTCAGCACACCGTCGGGGATCAGCGTCTTCAGGCCGGCGAGCCTTTCGGCTGAGGTGTCGCGGCGCGGCCCTTCGTCGGTGGTGATGCCCTCGAACTCGGTGATCTCCTTTTCGAAGTATCCGTTGTCGATCGCATGCAGTGCGCGCCGGTGGCTTTCGAGGGCGAAGCGCTCGTTGTCCTCGCGCGAGAGGCCCCACTGGTCGGCGATCATCTCGGCACCGCGGAACTGCGAGATCTCCTGGTCGCCGTAGCGTTCGAACCAGCCTTTGCAGCCGGTCCAGGGGTCGGCCGAACCGAACGGCTCACCGGCGCCGAACGCCGACAGGATCGGATACTGACTCATCTTCTGCACGCCACCGGCCACGATGATGTCGGAGGTGCCGCTCATCACGGCCTGCGCGGCGAACGACACCGCCTGCTGTGCCGATCCGCACTGCCGGTCGATGGTCACGCCCGGCACGCTTTCGGGCAGTCCCGCCGCCAGAGCGGACGTGCGGGCGATGTCTCCGGCCTGTGAACCGATGTTGTCCAGGCAGCCGAGGATGACGTCGTCGATGTCGGCAGGGTCGAAGTCGTGCCTGCCGGTGACGGTCTTGATGACGTGCGCGGCCATGTCGGCCGGATGCGAATCGGCGAAGCCACCTCCGCGCCTGCCGACGGCCGTACGTGCCGCGTCGACGATATATGCCTCAGGCATTGATCCTCCTTATGGATGATGTCCAGTTGAATTTAACATAGACTCAAAACTAGTGGTATGGGTTTCGCTGTGGGGCCCGGCGTGGGTCAGGCGCTCAGGGCAGCGGTGATGACAGCGATCGAGGTGGCCGCGAGTTCGTCGAACGGTCTGTCGGGTGTCCACCATTCGACGGCCCAGTTCAGTGCGCCGATCACGAGCATCCGGGCGACGGACAGATCGAGATCGTCACGGATGTCGCCCGACTCGCGACCACGTTGCAGAAGCGCGCGCCACACGTCGTGGTACGCGTCGTTCTCTGCCTGGATCCGTTCCTGTGCGACGGCGGGTCCGTGGCCGGCGTTGCGGCTCACCGCCCGGGCGAAATCGGCCATCTCCAATTGGACGTCCAGGTGTGCGGTCACCGCGGCGGCCAGTTGCTTGTGCCACGGTCCGCCGGTTGCGTGGATGGCCGCCTGCACCCGCTGCCGGAGCCGCTGCTGGCCCACGCAGAGCGTCGCGGCCACGAGCTCGTCGCGTGAGGCGAAGTGGTAGTAGATGGCCGGACTGCGGACGCCGGCCAGGGCTGCGATGTCTCGCAGACGGGTCTGCCCGTACCCCTTCGAGGCGAGAATCGTCGCCGTGCAGCGAAGGAGCCGGTCCCTGGTGTCGAGGCCGCTACCCATGTTGCCGGCGCGATGCGAATCGGCGGTCATGGCATCGTATAGCCTCCGCTGACCGAGATCAGCTGTCCAGTCACCTGCCGGGCAGCGATATCCGAACTGAGCCACAGGGTCGCGTTGGCGATGTCGTCGGCGAGTGTCAGCCGTTGCAACGGAGTGTCTTTGAGAAGGTAGCCGATCTGGTTGTCGTTGAAGACGGCGTCGGTGCCGCCCGCCCACAGGCTCTTCTCCCCGACGGCCTCCGGTCCGTCGGGGATCACCAGACCGGGGCAGACGACATTGGAGCGGATGCCGTGCCGGCCGTGTTCGCGGGCGACGGTGCGCGCCAGTGCGACCTGGGCGGCTTTGGTCGCACCGTAGACGCCTTGGCGGATCTGGCCGAAAGCGGCCTCGCTGGCCACGGTCACGATCGAGCCGCCGGCCGTATCGTCGGCGCGCATCGCGGCGATCGCCGCCTGGGTGGCCTCGATCGTCGCGAACAGGTTGATGTCGACCAGCTTGTGCCAGCGGTCCCGATCGTGATCGCGTGCGACGAACTCGCCGATACTCCAGCCCGCGTTGTTGACCAGGACGTCCACGCCGCCCCAGGCCCGGACGGCCTCGGCGATGACGTGCTCGCCCGCACCGGGTTCGGTCAGATCGGCGACGACGACCAGAACCTGGGCCGCGCCCTTCTCGAGCGCCTCGCGTTCGACGCGGCGGGCCTGCTGCTCATCGATGTCGCAGAGCAGGATGCGCGAGTGCTCGGCGGCGTAGCCGTGGACGATGCCGCGACCGATGTTGGAAGCGCCGCCGGTGATGACAACCCTCGCGTTGTCCAATCCCAGATCCATATTCCACCAATTCGCCTTCATTGACTTGATCAGTGACTTAATCTAGCTTCAATTTTGTAATGCGTCCAGTACCGGTGGTGATAGGCGCACGGCCCGGCGGCGGTCGGCTCGGGAGCGGCGATCGCCGCCACGAACGATCGGCCACCGCGTGTGGCTGCGCTGAATATATTGTGCGGAAGGTGATTTGATGGGTGAACTACTGGCGGACAAGAGGGCGGTGGTGACCGGTGCGGCCCAGGGTATCGGGTTGGCCATCGCCACCGAGCTGGCCGCGCACGGAGCCAAGGTCGCCCTCATCGACCTCGACGCGCGGCGCGCCGCCGAAGCGGCCGCACAGCTCGGACCGGACGCGATCGGCATCGGCGCCGACGTGACCTCCGAAGACGATATGCGCGCCGCCGCGAGCGCCGTCGTGCAGGCGTGGGGCGGACTCGATATCTGGGTCAACAACGCCGGGGTCACCCGGGACGCGTCGCTGCGCAATATGACACTTGCCGACTTCCAACTCGTCATCGACGTGCACCTGCGGGGCAGCTGGCTCGGTGTCCGGGAGGCCGCGGCGATCATGCGCGGCAAGGGCGGCAGCATCATCAATCTGTCGTCGATGTCGGGAAAGATCGGCAATCCGGGGCAGACCAACTACAGCGCGGCCAAAGCCGGGATCGTGGGCCTGACCAAGGCGGCCGCCAAGGAACTGGCCCACCACGGCGTGCGGGTGAACGCCGTCGCGCCGGGCCTCATCAAGACCCCGATGACCGCGGCCATGAGCGCGGAGGCATTCGCCGCGACCGAGGCCACCATCCCGATGCGCCGCGCCGGCGAGCCGCGTGAGGTCGCCGGCGTGGTCACCTTCCTGGCATCGGATCTGGCCAGTTATGTCACCGGAACCGTGACCGAGGTCAGCGGCGGGCGGGGAATGTGAGTACCGACGTCACCGGAGACCGGAACCGGGTTGTCGAGGTGGTGGTCGCCGACGCGATCGCCACCGTCACGCTCAATCGCCCGGAACAGATGAACGCGATCACCGTAGAACTCGGCGAACAATTGCGGGCCGCCATCGCCGACTCGTCGGCACGTTCGGACGTCAACGTCGTCGTGGTTCGCGGATCGGGTGGAAACTTCTGTGCCGGAGGTGATTTCGCGGAAGTTGAACGCTTGCGTGCCGTCGGTGCGGACGGGCTGCGGGAGCTGTTCGTCAACTTCTCACGTGCTTGCGCGGCGGTCGCCGACAGTCCGGTGCCGGTGGTCGCGGTGGTCGAGGGCGTCGCGATGGCGGGCGGGTTCGAATTCATGCAGGCCGCCGACATCGTTCTCGTTCGTGACGACGCGAGGATCGCCGACAATCACATCCGCTTCGGGCAGCTCCCCGGTGGCGGAAGCACCCAGCGGCTGCCCCGGATCGTCGGCCGCCAGCGTGCGCTGGGACTGCTGCTGTCGGGGGTCCGGCTCTCCGGCGCCGAAGCAGTCGAACAGGGCCTCGCCTACGCATCCTGGCCGGCCGAGACCTTCGAGGACGAGACCACCGCCTTCATCCGGACACTGGCCGGCCGCAAGCGGGATGCCGTCATCGGCATCAAACGACTTGTCCAACACGCGATGACCACAGATCTCGACACCGGACTGGCCGCCGAACTCGACGCCGTGGTGGCCCATATCGGCGGCGACGCCGGGGCCGATGGCGTGAGTGCGTTCGGGTCGCGCGCGACTGCCGGCAACCGGTGATCCAACCCCACAATCACTTGAAGAATCAGGAGCAGCCCATGAGTGAGGCCTCGGAAGCAGGTGCGGACGGCGCACCTCCCGTTTTGCTCGATATCGCCGACGGTATCGGCTGGATACGTCTGAATCGCCCGGCCGCGGCCAACGGTCTCGACGTCGAGTTGCTGCGCGCGCTCAACGACGCCGTACTCACCTGTCACGGAGATCCGTCGGTGCGGGTCGTCGTGCTGACCGGCGAGGGCAAGATCTTCTGCGCCGGCGGCGACGTGAAGACCTTCGCCTCGAAAGGCGAGCAGCTCCCGGACTATCTGCGGGAGGCCACCGCGTGGCTGCAGATCGCCACGGCCTCGCTGCTGCGGCTCAAGGCGCCGGTGGTCACCGGCATCCATGGCTTCGCCGCCGGCGGCGGCGGCCTGGGGCTGGTGTGCGCCTCCGACATCGTGGTGGCCGCTCGCTCGACCAAGCTCTTCTCGGGTGCGGTGCGCGTCGGTATGGCACCGGATGGCGGCACCACCGTCACGCTGACCCAGCTGGTCGGATTGCGTAAGGCGCTGGAGATCCTGCTGACCAATCCGACGCTGACGGCCCAGGACGCCAAGGACATCGGCCTGGTCACCGAGGTCGTCGACGACGACGCGCTGACCGATCGGGTGTCCGAACTGGCGCGGCAACTGGCTGCCATGGCACCGCTCGCGGTCGCCGCGACCAAACGGCTCGTCTGGGACGGTATCGGGTCGTCGGTGGAAGCGCGGCTGGGTGAGGAGGCGCGCGTCGTGTCCGCGCTGTCGGGCACGGCCGATTCGCTCGAAGGGCTGGCCGCAGTCATCGAAAAGCGCGCACCGAAGTTCGTAGGATCATGACCGCCGCGACGGTGCACACCGAACGCCGCGGCGCGGTCGAACTGGTGACGCTCAACCGGCCCGAACGGCGAAACGCCATCGACCTGCGACTGCGTGTCGAGCTCGCCGAGATCCTCGAAGCGGCCGCGGCCGACGATGCGATCCGGTCGATCGTCATCACCGGTGCGGGCAAGATGTTCTGCTCGGGTGGAGACATCTCGACGATGAAGCGGGTGACACCAGAGGAAGCCCGCCCACGCACCGAGGCCGCCCAGCGGGTGATTCGCGCCATCTGGGGGACACCGAAACCGGTGATCGCGGCGGTGGAGGGCGCCGCCTACGGTGCCGGGGTGTCGCTGGCCCTGGCCTGTGACCGGGTCATCATCGGCGACACGGTGCGGATGTCGATGGCCTTCACCGGGGTGGGGCTGGCCGGTGACATGGGCATCTTCGCCAGCCTGCCCGCCCGCGTCGGTCCGGCCCGCGCCAAACAGCTCCTGCTGCTTCCCCGGGTCGTCGCGGCCGCCGAAGCACTGCAGCTGGGTATGGCCGACGAGGTGGTGCCCGACGGAGAAGTCCTGGCCAAGGCGCTCGATGACGCGGCAATCCTCGCCGGCGGACCTCTGCGCGCCTACGGGGCGATCAAGGCGATGCTCGCCGAGCCTGTCGGTACGGTTCCGGAAATCCTGGATCGCGAGCTGGCTCAACAGATTCAGCTGTTCGCCAGTGATGATTTCGCCGAAGGTGTCGCCGCATTCGCCGAACGCCGTCAACCCCGGTTCGGGCAACAGCCGAGCTGACCACTGGCACCGGTGCCCCGCCCGATGGTTCGTGGCCGACGCCTTCCCCGCCACGCCGACCGGCAAGGTCCGCAAGTTCGCGGTGCGCGATCAGATCAGCTCGGCTCACCTGCGCGAGCTCACCCCGCGATAGTCTCGAATATGCGTTAGAAATAGTGTTTAATACAGATTAAGCATCGGTACGGTAAGCATCGGTACGGATCGATCATTAGAAGGGAGTGGTCATGACCTCTGTCGTCGGCCCCGGCGCCGGACTTGAGCATCCGCAGCGCGAAGCGAAGAGCATCGTGAGCAATCTGATCAGGCCGGACCAGGTCCATGGTTCGCTGTACACCGACCCGCAGATCTTCGCTGAGGAACTGCGCAAGATCTGGTTCACAACCTGGGTATTCGTCGGGCACGAGAGCGAGGTGCCGCAGCCGTTCGACTACGTCCGCAAGAAGCTGGCCACCCAGGACGTGGTGATGACCCGGGACAAGAGCGGCGAGGTGCACCTGCTGATCAACCGGTGCGCGCACCGCGGGCTGCAGGTGTGCGATGCGGACAAGGGCAACTCACGCGCGTTCCGGTGCCCCTATCACGGCTGGACGTTCCGCAACGACGGCAAGCTGATCGGGTATCCCTTCGCCAAGGGGTACGGCGGGTCCAAGGAACTGGACCTGAGCATGGGCCGCGTTCCGCGGGTCGCCTCGTACCGGGGATTCGTCTTCGGGTCGATGGCTCATGACGGACCCTCGCTGGAGGAGCACCTCGGCGCGGCGGCCGGCGAGATCGACCGGCTCGCCGGGCTCTCGCCCACCGAGAGCATCACCCTCGACGTCGGGTGGCTCGGCCACCGCACCCGGTCGAACTGGAAATTCCTGGCCGAGAACGAGACCGACGGCTACCACCCGCAGTTCGTGCACGGTTCGATCTTCACTGTCACCGGGAGCACCATCGGCCCGCTGTACGGCGATTCCTCCACGGCGGTGACCCGGGAGCTCGGTGGCGGCCACAGCGAGAACGATCTGCGGCCCGAATTCCGCAAGTTCGACGAACCGATGCGCTGGTTCGCCACCACCCCCGAACGGGTCCCCAAGTACGCCGCGGCGATGCAGGCGGCCTACGGCGACGATGCCCGGCGGCGCATGATCGAAGGTGCACCGCACGTGATGATCTTCCCTAATCTCTTCATCGCCGAGATCCAGGTGTTCAACATCCAGCCGGTGGCGGTCGGTGAATGCGTGTCGTACGCGACCGCGGTCCAGCTCGACGGCGCCGAAGAACTCAATCGCCGGTTCATCCAGCAGTCGATCGGTTCTGTCGGACCGGCCGGCATGTTGCTGGCCGACGACACCGAAATGTACGAGCGCAACCAGGTCGGGGTGAGCATGCTCGACCCCGAGTGGCTCGACGTACGACGCGGCCTGATCCGGGAAGACATCGACGACAACGGTTTCCGTATCGGCGGCGCCACCGACGAGACCGGTATGCGCGGCTTCTGGAAGCATTACCGCACTTTGATGGAGGCCTGAGATGACGGCATCGACATCGACCCCGAACGCGGCCGATCAACTCGGCCCGGTGCCATCGGGGTGGACCTACGACGAGGTCTGCCAGTTCCTGTACAAGGAGGCCCGGTTCGCGGACGAGAACGACTACGACAACTGGGAAGAGCTCTGGACCGACGACGCGCTGTACTGGGTACCGGCCGGCGGAGCCGACATCGACCCGATGCGCACGGTCTCGGTGATCTATGACAACCGCAACCGCATCCGCACCCGCCTCAAGCAGGTCAGGACGGGTCGCCGCTACGCACAGGCACCTCCGTCGGACCTGCGGCGCCTGATCAGCAACATCGAATTGCTCGGCGGCCGCGAGAATGACTGTGGCACAGTCGATATCGAGGTCGGCGCCAACTTCCTGGCCTTCGAGTCGAAGGCGCGGGGCAATCAGCTCTGGGGCGGCAGGACAACCTACCGGCTCCGCAAGATCGACGGCGAGATCAAACTGGCCTACAAGAAGGTCGTTCTGGTCGACAACGACAAGCCGCTGCCCACACTGGCCTTCCTCATCTGATGCGGAGTTGAGATGTCGATCGAGATGGGTGACCGTGGCCCCTTTGACATTCCGGACATCGGACCGGTGGTGGGCAGCGAATTCGCCGAGGTGACCGTGGATGTTGACAATGAGGGCAATTCGCCGCGCCTACGGCTCAAGGACCTGCGCACCGGACGCGTGCGCTACCTCGACGCGCTCGAGCTCGAAACCCTCATCTGGCTGCCCGAGGGACACCTGACCCAGTTGCTCGATCCTTCCGCCGACAGGTGGAAGGAAGGCCCGTCGGGGCAACGCTGACAGTCGGCCGGTAACCGAAACTGCTTGTGTAAGAGGAGAAAATCTGTGAGACGAGTGGCGATAGTGGAACCGGTGCGTTCCGCTGTCGGAGCCTTCGGCAAGACACTGCGACCGTTGCCGGCCGTGGATCTGGCCGCGAAGGTCCTGACCGCGCTGATCGATCGGACCGCGATCGATCCGGCGGTCATCGAGGAAGTGGTGTTCGCCCAGTCCTACGCCAACTCCGAGGCGCCGTGCATCGGCCGGTGGGCGGCGCTGGAGGCGGGCCTGCCGATCGAGGTTCCCGGATCGCAGACCGACCGGCGCTGCGGCGGTGGTCTACAGGCGGTGGCGACCGCGGCCATGATGGTGCAGACCGGTGTCGCCGACGTCGTCGTCGCCGGTGGTGTCGAATCGATGAGCAACATCGAGCACTACACCACAACGGCGCGGTGGGGCTCACGGTCGGGTAATCAACTGCTCTATGACCGCCTCGACCGGGGACGCGAACGTTCCCAGCCGGAATGGCGTTTCGGCAAGATCAGCGGAATGATCGAGACCGCCGAGAATCTGGCCGAGAAATACGGTATCGGGAGGGAAGAGGCGGACAGTTTCGCCGCCCGCAGTCAGCAGAATGCCGCGGCGGCAACCGAATCCGGAAAGTTCGCCGACGAGATCGTTCCCGTGGAGGTTCCGGTGCGCCGCGGCGATCCGGTCGTTCTCGACCGCGACGAGGGAATCCGCCCGGAGACCACCGAGCAGACGCTGGCCACACTGCGTCCCATCATGCCCGGCGGAACCGTGACCGCGGGCAATTCCGCGCAGCAGAACGATGCCGCCGCCGCATGTCTGGTGGTGGCCGAGGACCAGCTCGACCGGCTCGGGCTGACACCGCTGGCCTGGTTCGAGGGGTGGGCAGCGGTGGGCTGCGAGCCCGCGACGATGGGCATCGGCCCGGTCGGCGCGGTGAACAAACTGTTCGGCCGCACCGGCGTCGGATTCGACGACCTGGCGCTGATCGAGATCAACGAGGCATTCGCGGTGCAGGTGCTCGCGGTGCTACGCGAATGGGGTCTGCCCTCCGGCGAGGTGGCCGACCGGCTCAATGTCAACGGCTCCGGGATCTCCCTCGGGCATCCCATCGGCGCCACCGGCGGCCGGATCCTGGCGACGATGCTGCGTGAACTCGACCGCCGCGGAGGCGGACTCGCACTGGAGACGATGTGTATCGGCGGCGGCCAGGGTATCGCCGCCCTCTTCCGGGGGGCGTCGGCATGACCAATTCGGTTCTCGCGTACGCCACCTACCTGCCGTTCTGGCGGGTTGATCCGGCAAGCAGGGGCAAGGCCGGGCGTATCGTCGCCTCGTTCGACGAGGACGCGATCACGATGTCGGTGGCCGCCGCACGATCGACCGGCTGCCCTGATTCGGCGGAATCGCTTGTGCTCGTGACAAGTTCACCTTCCTACCTGGACAAGACCAACGCGACGACGGTGCATGCGGCGCTCGGCCTGGACCGCCGGGTGCCCGCATCCGACGCGATCGGGACGGCCCGGTCGACGCTCGCGGCAGTCCGGGCGGCCGTAGCCGGTCGGGGTTCCCTGATCGTCGCGGCCGACGTACGCACCGGCCGCCCGGGATCGGCGGACGAACGCACGGGGTGCGACGCCGCCGCTGCTGTGCTCATCGGCACGCCGACACCGCAGCGTCCCGCGATCGCCGATGTGCTGGCGACGGTGTCGTTGACCGAGGAGTTCCTCGACAGATGGCGCCTGCCCACCGAAGTGTCGGCGTCGAGTTGGGAGGAGCGGTTCGGGTACGAGCAGTACGCCCCACTCATCCGGGAGGCGGCCACCGCCGCACTCGACGACGCGGGCGTGGCGCAGGCCGATCACGTGGTGCTGACCAGCCCCAACAGCGCCGTCGCCAAACGCGCGTCGACCCTGGTCAAGGGCGTCCACTCCACGGGTGGATCGCCGGTGGGGTTCGCCGGCGCGGCCGACCCGCTGCTGGGTCTGGCAGCAGTACTCGACCTGGCCGGTCCCGATGAGACGATCCTGCTGATCTCGGCGGCAGACGGCGTCGACGCGCTGGTGTTGCGTACCACCGGGGCACTGGGGTCCCGGCGCCAGCCCGATCCGGTGGCCGCGGCAGCTGCGGCCGACGGGCGAGTGGTGGCCTATCCCACCTACCTGTCGTGGCGCGGACTGCTGGACATGGAACCGCCGCGCCGCCCCGAACCGGACCGCCCCGCCGGGCCACCGTCGGCCCGGGCCGCCTCCTGGAAGTTCGGTCTGAACGGAAGCCGCTGCACCGCATGTGGATTCGTGCACCTTCCGCCCATGCGGGTATGCCGGGCATGCGGCGCGGTCGATCAGAGTGAACCGGTATCGGTTCGCGACAGCGGCGGCCGGATCGCCACGTTCACCGTCGACCGGCTCGCGTATTCGCCGTCGCCGCCGGTCGTGGACGTCGTCGTCGATTTCGACGGCGGTGGTCGGGCCACTTTCGAGGTCGCCGACGCCGTTCCCGACACGCTGGGCGTCGGTGGCGAGGTCACGATGGTGTTCCGCCGGCTGTTCACGGCCGGGGGCGTGCACAACTACTTCTGGAAAGCACGTCAAGTACCGGCGGTCGCCCGCGCGTCCGGTGAGGAGAACTGATGGGCAGCAAGGGAATCGCCGACAAGGTCGCCATCGTCGCGATGGGTTGCACCCGATTCGGGGAACTCTGGGATCAATCCCAGGAAGACATGATCATCACCGCCGTCGACGAAGCACTCGGCCAGGCCCGGCTCGCGCGCGACGACATCGATGCCTTCTGGCTGGGTACCCTCGCCTCAGCGCAGTCCGGACTGGTCCTGTCGCGGGCGCTGGGCACCGACTACAAGCCGGTCACCCGCGTGGAGAACTACTGCGCCACCGGATCGGAATCCTTCCGCAACGCCTGCTACGCCGTCGCCTGCGGCGCCTACGACAGGGTGATGGCGGTCGGTGTGGAAAAGCTCAAGGATTCGGGCTTCTCCGGTCTGCTGCGCGGTGATCCGCCCGGAGACGGGACCGCGCCGGAACTGTCGGTCACCGCGCCCGCCGCGTTCTCACTGCTCGATCCGGCCTACTGCGCCAAATACGGCGTGGACGCCGGACAGATGCGGGAGGCGATGACCCACGTCGCTTGGAAGAACCACGTCAACGGTGCCCGCAACCCCAAGGCACAGTTCCGTTCCGAGGTCTCCAAACAGAAGATCGACTCCGCGCCGAAGGTGGCCGGACGACTTGGCGTGTTCGACTGCTCAGGCGTGTCCGACGGCGCCGCATGCGCGCTCATCGTGCGTGCCGAGGACGCCTACGAGTACACCGACCGGCCCATCTTCGTCAAAGCGCTTGCGCTGGCGGCGGGTCCGGCGCGGGGATCGGTCGATCCCGGCTACGACTTCACCACCTTCCCGGAGGTGGTGCGATCGGCGCAGGACGCGTACGCGCAGGCCGGGATCACCGACCCGCAACAGGAGATCTCGCTGGCCGAGGTGCACGACTGCTTCACACCCACCGAACTCGTCCTCATGGAGGATCTGGGATTCTGTGACCGCGGGCAGGCGTGGAAGGAGTCGCTGTCGGGCGCATTCGACGCAGACGGGCGGCTACCGGTCAACGTCGACGGCGGACTGAAATCATTCGGTCATCCGGTCGGTGCCAGCGGCCTGCGGATGCTGTATGAGGCATGGCTGCAACTGCGCGGCGAGGCGGGCCCCCGGCAACTCGACGAGCCACGAATCGCATTGACCCACAACCTTGGTGGCAGGCCCGGAGCCTGTGTGTCGTTCGTGGCGCTGGTGGGTTCCGAACTCTCGGGTGGCCGCTGATGGCCGGGGATGTGGCGCCACAACAGGTTTCGGTGGCGCAGACGCTGTACACCGCGCTGGCCGGCGGTGACGCAGATCGGGTCCGCGACCTGCTCGACACGGAGTTCGTCGGCCGGACCGCACCCGGACTGCCCCTCGGGCTCGGCGGCACCTATCACGGTCCCGACGACATGATCGGCAACTTCTGGTGGCGGCTGGGCCGTACCTTCCGGGCCCGCGCGGAACCGGAGAGCTTCGATCTCCTGCCGGACAACAGATTGCAGGTGTGCGGCACCTATCGCGGAATCTGTCGCCCGACCGGACGCGAACTGAACGCGGAGTTCATTCACATCCTGACGTTCGCCGAATCCGGAAAGATCACCCGGCTACGGCAATTGACCGACACCGCGATCTGGTGCGACGCGTTCGACGGCGGCGAGGTCACCACCTTCCCCGGGTACTCGATGCCGACGATCACCGAACTCGAGACGATCGAGTATTCGGTGGAACACGGTGTGGCCCAGGTGATCATCAATCGTCCCGAACATCGCAACGCGATCAACCTCCGGATGGCGGAGGAGACCCTGGCTGTGGCGCGTGCGATCGAGGCCGATCCACGAGTGCGTGCCGTGCTGATCGCGGGCAATGGCCAGGCGCTGTCGGTGGGTGGCGACATCGACTACTTCACGTCGGCGCTGCCCGGTACCATCGGTGCCCTCACCTCGAAGATGACCGAGCCGTTCCACGAGTGTTTCCGCATCCTCGATCGCCTCGACGTGCCCATCGTGACGGCCGCGCACGGATCGGTGGCCGGTGGCGGTTTGGGATTCGTCTACGCGGCCGACATCACGGTGGCCGCCGCGGGCACTGTCTTCTGTACCGCGTTCAGTGCCATCGGCCTGTCCGGCGACGGCGGTGGCACGTGGTCGTTGCCGCGGCTGATCGGCCCGGTCCGCGCACGGCGCATGTACCTCGAGAATCTTCGGGTCGATGCGGAGCTGGCCGAACAGTGGGGGCTGGTCGCCGAGGTCGTCGACGCCGACACGGTGCGCGAGTACGCATTGTCGAAGGCGCGGAAACTGGCGGCCGGTCCGACTCGCGGCTTTGCGCTGCAACGAAAACTGCTGCGCGAGAGTGTGAGTAACACCTTGTCCGAGCAATTGCGAGCTGAAACCGACGGTTTGGCGGTGTCCGGGAAGACCCGCGACGCGCAGCAGGCGATCGAGGCATTCATCAGCAAGAAGCCACCGACTTTTGAAGGCAGGTAACCGCACGTGGCCGGTTTGATACACGATAACGACGAGCACCGGGCGATCCGGGAGAGCACCCGCGCCATCGCGAAGAAGTATGGGGCGCAGTACTTTCTGGAACGCGGTCGCTCGGGTGGCGATATCGCCGAGCTGTGGCGCGATCTCGGTGATGCGGGCCTGCTCGGTGTGCACCTCCCCGAAGAATACGGTGGCGGCGGCGGAGGTATGGCCGAGGCCGTCGTCATCGTGGAAGAGCTTGCGGCCGAAGGTATGCCGCTGCTGATCTGGGTCATCTCCCCGGCGATCTGTGGGTCGATCATCGCCGCGCACGGCAGTGACGCGATGAAACGGGAATGGCTGCCGTCGCTGGCCGACGGCACCCGCAAGATGGCGTTCGGGCTGACCGAGCCCGACGCCGGTTCCAACAGCCACAACGTGAAGACCACCGCACGTCGCGATGGTGACGGATGGGTGATTTCCGGCCAGAAGTACTACATCTCGGCGATCGATCAGGCCGATGCGGTGCTGCTCATCGCCCGCGACGGCGATCTGTCGACCGAAGAGAAGAAGAAGCTGTCCATCTTCGTGGTTCCCACCGACAGTCCGGGCCTGACGATCCAGCAGATTCCCACCTCGATCGTCTCGCCAGACAAGCAGTTCACGGTGTTCCTCGACGAGGTGCGTGTCGGACCCGAGGCCCTGGTGGGGGAGACCGGTAACGGTCTGCGTCAGGTGTTCAGCGGCCTCAACCCGGAACGGATTCTGGTCGGCGCGCTGTGCGGGGGTATCGGACGGTACGCGGTGGCCAAGGCCACCGACTATGCGCGCAATCGCAAGGTCTGGTCCACGCCCATCGGCCAGCACCAGGGTGTGTCGCATCCGCTCGCCGAATGCCACATCAATGTCGAGGTCGCCCGGTTGGCGACCCGATTGTCGGCGGAACTGTCCGACAGCGACTCGGCGGGCGTGGGGGAGGCGGCCAATATCGCGAAGTACGCCGCGTCCGAGGCCGCGCTGAAAGCACTCGATCAGGCGATTCAGGTGCACGGCGGCAATGGGCTGTCGCATGAATACGGACTGTCCGAGCTGTGGTTCGTCACCCGGCTGATGCGGACCGCGCCGGTCAGTCGCGAGATGGTCCTCAACTTCGTCGCGCAGACCTCGCTGGGTCTGCCGCGTTCCTACTGAATCTGCTTCGCGCAGGAGACACGAAAGACATGGAAGGACAAGAACAATGACTGTAGAGGAATCATCCGCGACGGCCGGCGACGACTACGACGTGGTCGTCATCGGCGCCGGGGCCGGTGGCCTGTTCACCGCGGCCCGACTCGCGCACCAGGGATATCGCACTCTCGTGGTCGAACGCCTGGACAAGGTGGGCGGGCGTGCCTCGACCACCGAGGTCGACGGCTTCAAGGTCAATGACGGCGCGATCGTCATTGAGGTCGGCGGAATCACCGAACAGACCTTCGCAGAGGTCGGCGCCAAGTTCGACATCCGCGAACCGCAACCACCCATCCTGTATCGGGTCGCAGGCAAGGACGTCGACGTCACCCGCGGCGGGTGGGGCCTGCTGCTGGGCAAACTGACCCGCCAGGGCGCCAAGCTCGCCAAGGGAATCGGCGCGGCCCGAAGCGATTCGGGACTTCCGGAGGACGAACTGTCCACCGCCGATTGGGTGCGCAAATACACCAAGAATGACGGTGTGCACGGCATCTTCCGCAATATGTGCGCGTCTGTGTTCGCCGTCAGTTCCGAGGAACTGCCCGCGCGAGTCTTCCTCACCTATTTCACCCGCAAGAGCGCGTTCAAGCGGTTCGGTTTTCATCCCGAGGGAACGATCGGTGTGTGGAAAGCGTTGGCGGAGGCATTCATCGGACATGGCGGTGTGCTCGAGCTGTCCACCGAGGTGACCAGTATCAACGTCGACGACGGAGCGGTCATTGGAGTGACGCTGAGCCGTGACGGCCAGGAGCGGACGGTCACCGCCCCGATCGTCGTCAGTGACGTCGGCCCGTTCGCGACCATCGGACTCGCCGGCGAGGACGCGTTCGACGACGACTATGTGAAGCTGGTCAATCAGCGCAACCGTCCGTGTGCGATGCTCACGATCAATTTCGCGAGCCAGGAGCCGTTGATCGAAGCCCCCGGCATGCTCAGCTTCTCCAGCAGCCGCCGCCTGGCGTACATCGCCAATTTCACCGACTCCTGCCCCGAGATGGCGCCGGCAGGCTGGCACCTGTATGTGGGGACCTCGGTGCCTGAACCGGCAATCGGCGATTTCGACGAGGCCGCCGAAATCGAGCTGCTGCGTGCCGATCTGCGCGACACGATCCCCGGATTCGACGAGAAGGCACGAATCCTGAGCACCGTCATCACCCGGGACGGATGGCCGCCGCAGCGTGCCGTCGCCGGATTCGACCTCCCGCACACCACTGACATCAAGGGTTTGTGGAATGTCGGTGACGCTGTGAAGGAATACGCCAACGGCGGCACCACGGCGTGCGCCGAAACCGCCCAGCTCGTCGTCGGCGAAATCATCGCGGAGTTCCCCCGGGAGTCGTGATGACACTCACCGCACCGCGACAAGGCGTTCAGATTCCCGGACCGGGACCCGATGCCGATCGCATTCGTCTGGACTACCGGCTCATCCGCATCGCGTTGCTTATGGTCGGCTGCTACGCCTTCTTCGGACTGCTCGGATTCGCGATCTTCGCCGGCTTCTGGCCGCCACCGGGACCGGATCTGACCTAGATCCGCGAGTAGCGGTGGCGTATCGGATCTGACTGCGAATTTGCGTGTTGCACAGTGTGTTTAGCAGTGTTTGGCATGCCGATGTTCCCGAGGTCCGTTCGGGTGGGCGGGGTTT
>NZ_JAGQTN010000030.1 GCF_020438995.1 Gordonia sp. (in: high G+C Gram-positive bacteria) | reverse complement strand
CCGTGGAGGCGATCGACCGTCAGGTGGTGCTCTACCGTTCCGACGACCTGCTGACCTGGGAGTTTCTGTCGTCATTCGGGCCGGCCGGTGCCGTCGGCGGTGAATGGGAATGCCCGGACCTGTTTCCACTCCGTGTCGACGGCACCGACGAGACGCACTGGGTGTTGCTCGTCAGCCTCAACCCGGGAGCCATCGCTGGCGGGTCGGGAACGCAGTACTTCGTCGGCGATTTTGACGGGCGCACCTTTACCCCGCACGATGGCACGCCGCGCGTACAGGCCGACGATGTGCCCGGCCTGCATGCGCTGAACTGGCTGGACTTCGGGCATGACTGCTATGCGGGGGTCACATTCGCCGGACTCGATGACGACTCCCGAACACTCATCGCGTGGATGAGCAACTGGGATTACGCGCGCCACATGCCATTCGATGCCGATCCTCCGCAACGTGGACGAATGACATTGCCGCGCAGACTCTCCCTGGTGAAGGTCCACGGCCGGCTGAGGGTGCGGCAAATCCCCATCGGCCCACCCGCCGGGGACAGCCCCACAGTCGTCACTGAACCCGTTGTGGTGCAGTCGATCCGGGGTGCATGCCGGATCGACCTGGACGTCACACCGGACGGAGCTGCGGGGTTCGCCGTCGAGTTCACCGACGACAACGACTCCCGCGTCACGCTCACCTACATCTGCGCCGCCCAGGAGCTGACGCTGGACCGGCAGGCGGCCGCCCACGGCTTCCCGCCGGAGTTCGCCGGCACCGTCCGGCTCCCGGTCAGCCCTACCCCTGCCGTTGTGCCCGACGATTCGGCGGTCGTGTCCCTGACGATCTGGCTCGACAGGCACGCCGTCGAGGTGTACGCCGAAAACGGAACGCGGGTGCTGACTGAACTGATCGGCTCACTCGACGCGTCGTCGGTGCGTGTTTCGGGTCAGGGTGCGGCGGTTCGGGTCTCGATGCAACTATCGGATCTCGCCGGTGCGACATCGCGATCCCCGGCCGCGACATAGCCCCCGGAACCGCTGAACTTTGCGTTCAGCTCCGGAATCCAGACCTGAACGCAAGGTTTGTGTCCGCATCCGGCGTTGTGATGCACCACTGATCCTCTCCGGCGAGGACTCCGCGTTTTGTTGCCGTCAGCGACAAGGAAAAGCGGAGTTTCCGGGGTCAGCGGAGGGTGGCGGGGCGGACGACCATGATCGAGCTGGCGCGACGGCCTTTTTCCTGGATGAGGGCGATGGCTTTGTCGGCGGGGTCTACTACGACGTAGATGTCTTTGCGGCCGATGGGTTCCAGCCAGCGGCCCTGGCTGATGGATTCGGCTTCGTCGTCGTCGATGTCGCGGCGGGGGAAGGAGAGTTTGACGGCCTGGTCGATGTCGAGGCTGACGTGGGGGTTGTCGCGTACCTCGTCCAGCGTCAACGCATGTTCGAGGGTGAAGGGGCCGACGGCGGTGCGGCGTAGCGCGGTCAAGTGGCCACCTACGCCCAGAGTAGCGCCGAGATCGCGTGCGAGGGAACGGATGTAGGTGCCGGCGGAGCATTCGACGGTCACGTCGAGGTCGATGAAACCCGGCTCGTCGCGGCGGATGTGATGAATGTCGAAGCGGGACACCGTAACCGGGCGGGCTTCGAGGTCGAACTCCTTGCCTCCACGGACCAGGGCATGGGCACGGCGGCCGTCAACCTTGATGGCGCTGACCTTCGCTGGGACCTGCTCGATGTCGCCGGTCAGGGCAGCGACACCGGAACGGATCTCGTCGTCGGAAACGGTTGAGGCGTCGATGGTTTCGAGGATGTCGCCCTCGCGGTCGTCGGTGGTGGTGGATGCTCCCAGGCGGATCGTCGCCTCGTAGGCCTTCGTCGTCAGCGACAGCAGGCCGAGGAGTTTGGTGGCGCGTTCGATACCGATCACCAGCACGCCCGTCGCCATCGGGTCGAGCGTGCCTGCGTGGCCGACGCGGCGGGTGTTGAAGATCTTGCGGCAGCGCGACACGACGTCGTGGCTGGTCATGCCGGCTTCTTTGTCGACGATCAGCAGTCCGGCGTTCTCGATGGACGCGTCGGCCATGTCAGGTCAGCGCGATCGAGGTCAGGATAAAGTTCTGCTCGACGCGCCACACACCGTCGAACGAGGTCAGCGGGGTGCCGCCGTCGATCACCGAACCGTCCACGAGGAGCTTGGACACGAACGTGCCCTCGTTGTCGCCGGTCTGCTCGAAGGTGATGTGGGCGTCCTCGAAACCGAGCCACCGCTTGGTCAGCGGGAACCACGTCTTGAAGGTGGCCTCCTTGGCGCAGAACAGCAGTCGGTCCCAGTGCAGACCCGACGGCCGGGTCGCGAGCACGGTGCGTTCCTCGGCGATGCTCGTGTGATCGAGCACCCCGTCGGGCAGCGCCTCGTGAGGTTCGGCGTCGATGCCCAGGGAACGTATCTGCAGCTTGTACGCCACCACCGCGGCCCGGTAGCCGTCGGTGTGGGTGATGGAGCCGACGATGCCGCGCGGCCAGATCGGGGCGGCCTTCTCCTGCGGCGACCCGGTGGGCGAGCGCAAGATCGGCGCCGGTTCCACACCGAGCTGTGCCATCGCCTTGCGTGCGCAGTCGCGGGCGGTGATGAATTCGCGGCGCCGCTTGTCGACGGCGCGGGCGATGATCGCCTCCTCCCCCGCCATCGGCGCGATACCCGGCGGGTCGGCGAACGTCTCCACCGACGCGACACCGGACGCCACAACCTGCTCGATCACACCCAGTTCCCTTCTACGAAAGTCCGTCCGAGAGTCTAGTGGGAAGCGCCGAAGGTGAACCCGTCCGGATCATCTGGGCGCACCGACCGCAGCTCCGTCGGCATCGGCCACGGCAGCACGAAACGTTCGGTCTTGGCGGTCATGTCCCCGAAGTCCTCCTCCTTGACGACGATCCGCTCCGGCGTGACCTCCACCAGACGCACCCGCAGCGGTTGCGCCCACACACCTTCGAGCATGTACGGGTCGGCGAGATAGTGGAGACCGTGGTCGTCGAGGGCGACCTCGGCGTCGAGCCAGTCGGCGCCGGCGGCCACGGCGCGACCCAGCACGTCGTAGCTCGTCCACGCATCGCCCGACGCGTCGTCGGCGACAATCCAGCCGAGAAGTTCACCGTCCTCACGACGATACGGGGTCCAGTCAGACGGGATCGGCATCAGAAGATTCTAGTGTCAAGTTAGCCGTCAATCCACGCGATGACAGTGTGAGGTTCGGTGTATCGCGAACGAGCTCGGACACCGCATTCGTGTCAAAAGTGATCACTCGTCGAACTCGGCCGCACGGGGCATTTCGGTTCGATCTGTTACAGTTATTTCAGTAAGTTCAGATGTTGCAGCTATTGCCGGAGGTAGATCATGACGGACCTGTTGGCTCGCGACGCTCACGCGCTGCATCTCGCGCTGGAGCAGGCCGGCGACGAGGTCGAGGTCAGTGTCTCCCGCCAGACAGCGGAGTGGCTTGCCCAGTTGATCGACGCCAAGGCTCAAGGTCACGAAGTCGTACTGTCTCGCGGCGCGACGGAAGTCACCCCTGCGGAGGCGGCCCAATTGCTGGGTATGTCAAGGCCGCAGGTTCGCAAGCTGATGAACCAGGGACAGCTCGCCTTCCGCAAGGTCGGCACTCACCACCGCGTCACCGTCGCGTCTATCGACGCGTTCCTCGAGACTGAGCGCCGCCACATGGAGATCGGCATGACGGCACTCTCTTCACTTCAGAACGATCTGGGCCTGCTGGAGTGAGCGCGGACTCGGCCGAATCCCGCGCCCTGTTCAGCATCGTCTTGGGAGATGCCAACGTCCTGTACTCGCGTGTCTTACGCGACTACCTGCTCTATGCGATGACTCACCACTTGATCCGTGTCATCTGGAGCGCCGAAATCCTTGACGAAGTCATCGAACATCTGACGGCAAACATCGAGTCCTTCGACAAGGAGGCCGGACGCCGATTGGTCTCGGCCATGAACTCTGCGTTCCCGCATTCCCAGATCGAGATCACAGATGAAGCACGAGCGGCCGTCGCCGGGTACCGAATGACCGACGAGGACGACCGCCACGTCATCGCCGCAGCTGTCTCTGCCGAAGCAACAGCGCTGTGCAGCGACGACCGCACGGGCTTCCCTCCCGACGTCATGCAAGAATTGGGGATCAAGGTGATCACATCCGACAGTCTCCTGAGCGCCATCATCACGGACCATCCAGAGACCATGATCAAAGTGCACCGGGCACACGTCACCGGACTCAAAGGCGCAACGGATCAGTCAACACTCGATGCGCTTCGCCGCGCCGGGGCCCGCAACGCCGCAGAACTGGTCGAGACTCGCATTTGCGCATACCCGTCCTCGCCTCGCGCGTTGAATGACGGCGCGCTCCGCGCGTACAGGTTGGAGCAAGCGAAACGGGATCCCGCTGTCCTGGAAATCAACCGACTCGTATGGCGGATCAGCAAGCGGGAGAACCGCGAAGGCAAACTCGCATACCTTGATCCCACATTCGGTGGCATAGATGCGGAGGTCGTCCTCTTACTCAAGGCGCCGCAGGCCGACGCCGACGTCAGACGTGGAAGCGGTCGATTGTTGTCGCTCGACAATGACGACGATGTCGCCGCCACACTTTTCGAGCTACTCGGCGAACTGGGAGTCGACCGCAAGCGCTTCGTCGCATGGAATATGTGTATCTTCCCGATCCGGAACTTCGACCCATCCGATGAAGAATTCGTCAAGGGCAAGGAGGACTTCCGAAGTTTCGTTGCCCATCTCCGACGCCCGAAGACTATCGTCGTCATGGGCTCCGCGATTCGCAAGGGATGGCACGATCACGATTTCACGTCCGTTGCGCCCGGGCTCCGGACGGTGTTCACACCGTCGCCGTCGCCTCCTGGGATCGATCGGCCAGGTGCACGAAATGACCTCCGTATCGCCCTTGCGGAGGCGTTCAGAGCTTGAGCGGTCGCACTTCCGAAACGGACCGAACAAGTCACTCCGTCGTGACCCCACTCGCTGAGAAGGTGAACCGTCCGGATCGTCTGTGCGGGGTCCAATCAGCGGGTATGCGCATCGGATTCCTCTCCACCGATCACGGGATCCCAAGGATTCACGAGCTCAATACCCGTTCCGACGAAGTCCGATATGTTGCGAGTCGCCAATGTCGCGCCCCAGAACGCACAGATCGATGCAATCTGCGCGTCCAGCGCGGCGATCGGCCTGCCGACCCGTTCGCGACCGGCCACGATGCGCCCGTAGTGGCTCGCAGCGCCATGGTCGAACGGCAAGACCCTGTCGCGGAAATCGTCTTCGACAATCTCCTCAATCGCTCCGCCGAGGGCGGACTTCCGCTTGCCGTCCGGCAGCTGCTCCATCCCGTACAGGAGTTCAGCCTCAGTGACGGCCGTGATGAACACTTCGTCATCGAGGAGACCGTCGATCCACCCGATCACCTCGGGATTCGGTTCGACGCGGATCACCTCCGACACCACATCGGTGTCGAGGACGATCACTCGTCGAACTCCGCCGCGCGGGGCATCTCGGTGCGGGGAGGCAGTTCCAGATCAAAGCCGTCGCCGGCGAGGCGACGACGGATCCTCGTGGCAAGTCCGCGCTGACCGCGTGGTTCGTCGAGCGTGGTTCGCAGAATTTCACGAACTTCAGCCTCCATCGATCGGCCATGTTCGGCCGCACGGATGCGCAGTCGAGCCTTCAAGCCGTCATCAAGATCCCTGATCGTCAACGTCGCCATAGCCCATCTCCTTCATGCAATGCATTCAATGCTAGCAAGGACGCGGTGATGTGGACCAGCACGAGGAATGCGAAGGGATGACGCAATCCGCATGTCCGTCGTGTCGAAGGCGCCATGATGGGCGCATGGACTTTTATGACGACCGGATTCTGCCGCGTCTGGTGGAGAAGACGTGCGGGATGGCGGCGATGCGGCCGCTGCGGCAGCGGGCGTGTGCGGGACTGACCGGGGAGGTCGTGGAGATCGGGTTCGGTTCCGGGCTCAATGTCGGGCTGTATCCGGACGCGGTGACGCGGGTCAGTGCCGTCGAACCGTCCGACGGCGGCTGGGGGTTGGCTGCCGATCGAGTAGCGGGCTCGGCGGTGCCGATCGAACGGGCCGGCCTTGACGGTCAGCGACTTCCGTTCGACGACAACACTTTTGACAGTGCCCTGAGTACGTTCACGCTGTGCACGATTCCCGATGTCGCGGCGGCGCTCGCCGAACTGCGGCGGGTTGTGAAACCCGGTGGCACGGTGTGCTTTCTGGAACATGGGCGCGCACCCGACGAGAAGGTGCGTCGTACTCAGCGGCTGCTCGAACCGGTCCAGAAACGGCTGGGCGGCGGCTGCCACCTCACCCGCGACATCCCGTCCCTGCTCACAGGTTCCGGGCTGGTCGTCGCCGAGCTGGATCAGTTCTACGCGAAGGGTGCGCCGCGGCCGTATGGGGCGCTCAGCACCGGGACCGCATCCGTCTGAGCAGCAACACGTGTAGCCGTCGCGGTGATGATCACTGGTTCAACTCCGCCGCGACAGGGCTGGCTCCCACCGGACGCGGCTGCCGGCGGCGTCTGATCCAGCCGGTGACGATCCCATGGCTCGGGCTGAACAGGTAGACGAGGGTGAACAGGCTGCCCTGCACCACCACGACCATCCCACCGGGCGAGGTGTCGCGGTAGTAGGAGATGTAGAGGCCGACGAGGCCGCACAGCATCGACACGATGGGTGCGATGACCAGCATCCGGCTGAACCGGTCGGTCAGCAGGTAGGCGGTGGCGCCCGGGATGATGAGCATCGCCACCACCAGCACAATTCCCACCACCTGCAACGCCGTGACGGTCGTCAGCGCGAGCAGCCCGAGCAGCAGTGCGCCGAGCAGT
>NZ_JAGQTN010000029.1 GCF_020438995.1 Gordonia sp. (in: high G+C Gram-positive bacteria) | reverse complement strand
CGTCGTGTCTGCCTGCTCCGTCGTGTCTGCCTGCTCCGTCGTGTCTGCCTGCTCCGTCGTGTCTGCCGCTCCGTCGAATCTGCTTGCGCACGTCAGCGCAGTGGGACCACGACCCGGGCCTCGGTGCCGCCGGCCTCGCCCCGCCGCATGTCGAGCGTTCCGCCGAGGTCGATGGACACCATCGTCTTCACGATCTGCAGTCCCAGCCGGTCGGAGGTGTTCAGATCGAAACCCGCCGGGAGTCCGGCGCCGTTGTCGATGACCTCGATGGCCAGTTCGCGGACGTCGCGGTGGGCATGGACTTCGATCCACGTGGGCTGTGTGGTGGGCGAGACGGCACCGGCCGTCAGTTCTCCTCCCGCGGCTCCCACGCCGTGTTCGATGGCGTTCTGGATGAGCTCGGTCAGCACCATGACCAGCGGCATCGCCTGGTCGGCCGGCAGTACGCCGAGCCTGTCGACGCGACGCACCGACACCCGCGACTCCCCTGCCACGTCGACGAGGATGGGTACGAGGCGGTCGGTGACCTCGTCGAGGTCCACTTCCTCGTCGACACTGGCCGAAAGTAGTTCGTGGACGAGCGCGATGGACGCCACCCGCCGCACCGCCTCATTGAGGGCACCCTTGGCCTCCGGGTTGGTGGTGCGCCGGGATTGCAGACGCAACAGCGCCGACACCGACTGCAGATTGTTCTTGACCCGGTGATGGATCTCGCGGATCGTGGCGTCCTTGCTGATCAGCGCGAGGTCGCGGCGTTTGACCTCGGTGACGTCGCGGATCAAAATGACGGCGCCGGTCGCGCTTCCACGAGGGCGCAGCGCCACCGCGCGCAGCAGGACGGTGGCCCTGCGGGCATCCACCTCCATCCGCATGCCCACGTCGTCGCGGTAGGGCACGCGGGCGGAGCCGACGGGCCGCACGGCAGACTCGACCATGGCCGCCACGTCCTCGGATTCGAACCTGTCGGTGAGCAGATCGGCGGTCACCTCGATGAGCCGACGGCCGGCGAGTTCGGACGTCCAACCCATCCGATGGAAGGCCGACAACGCGTTCGGGCTGGCGTACGACACCACCCCTTCGGTGTCGAGGCGGATGAAACCGTCACCGGCGCGCGGCGTCGACAAGCCCTGCGAATTGCCTTCTTTCTCCGGAAACGTCCCGTCGGCGACCATCTGGCACAGGTCATTGGCCGACTCCTGGTATGCCATCTCCAAGGGCGACGGCAGGCGCGGATGCGTCAGGTCGGTGGCCCTGATCAGTACACCGACGATCGCGTCACCTGCGCCGGGGTCGAGGTCAGGGTCGACTCCCACAGGTGCCCCGGGATGGGTCACCGGGATCACCTCCCGGCGGATGGCGACTGCCCCGTGCCAGGTGGGATCCTCGTCCCGATGGATCCGCCCGTCGGCGAACGCCCTGGCCACCTGATCGTCGGCGGCGCGGTCGATGACCCTGCCCACCTCGTCGCCGGGAAAGACCGTCGACGCGGTGTTGGGCCGGCACTGGGCGACGGTGACCATCGCCCCGTTGTCGCCGCGTACGGTCAGCATCAGGTCGGCGAACGACAGGTCGGCGAGCAGCTGCCATTCGGCGACGAGCCGCTGCAGGTGACCGGCGGCGGCGTCGGACAGGGTGGTGTGCTCGGCGAGCAGGTCTACCAGCGTCGACATTTATCCCCGCGCTCTTCGGAGTGCGCTCGCGCTACTGGTAGACCGCGATGACGTCACCGGCCTGAATCACGTCGCCGACCGCGACCTTCACCTCGGCGAGGGTGCCGGCGTCCTCGGCGAGCACGGGGATCTCCATCTTCATCGATTCGAGAAGCACCAGGGTGTCCCCGACCTCGACGCGCTGCCCCGCAGTCGCGGAGACCTCAAGGACGGTTGCCACGATCTCCGCGACGACATCTTCAGCCATGAGATGAATCTAGGGCATGCCTCCGGCCGGCGGTGCGAGAGCGGGTTGATTTCCGGGTGCGGGCCCCGACGTGGGATGATCGACGCTGACCAACGGTAGACATCAAAGGAGATCCGCCATGGGCAAGCGTGGACGCAAGAAGCGCGCTCGCAAGAAGAACGCAGCCAACCACGGCAAGCGCCCGAACTCCTGACATGCGTCTGCAGACGACCATTCGTCTGTAGCAACACGTCGAGTTCGACCAACAAGACCCGGGACACCCAGTGCACCCGGGTCTTGTCGTATGTCGCTATCACACAGGGCGATCAGCGGGTGGTGTCGTCGGGGAGAACCACGGTGGTCCGGGTGACGACGGTCTTACGGATCTCGATGCGCAGGCGTTCCCGCAGACCCGCCGGCGCCTCGTCGCCGCCACACTTGCGGCTGATCAGGGCTTTGAGGTCGCGCTCGATGCCGTAGTGCTCCAGACACGACGGGCAGTTGTCGATGTGGCCGCGGATCCGACTGCGGGCGCCCGGATCGCATTCGTTGTCCAGCAGCAGCCACACGTCGGCGAGCACCGCGCTGCAATCGAGGGTGACGAACTCGGGGTCGGTATCTCCCGGGACACCGGTGTCGTCGGGTTCTGTGACGCTCACCGCGATACCTCACTTTTCTGCGTGCTCCGCGCAGCCCTCTTCGTGGCGCCGGACTTCTTTTCGGTATCTGAATCCTTTTGGGATTCAGCAGGTTTGGTCTTCTTTCCGGAATCCGATCCCTTGGGAGAGCGGTTGAATCCGCGTTCGCGGGCCACCTCGGCGAGCAGTTCCCGCAGCTGCCGCCTACCCCGGTGCAGCCGCGACATGACCGTCCCGATCGGGGTTTCCATGATCTCGGCGATCTCCTTGTACGGCAGCCCCTCGACGTCGGCGTAGTAGACGGCCATCCGGAAGTCTTCCGGCAATGCCTGCAACGCCTGCTTGATCTCGTCGTCGGGCAACGCGTCGAGCGCCTCGATCTCGGCCGAACGCAATCCCGACGAGGTGTGCTCGGCGGTGGCAGCCAACTGCCAGTCGGTGATTTCGTCGGTCGGATACTGCGCGGGCTGGCGCTGTTTCTTGCGATAGGAATTGATGTAAGTGTTGGTGAGAATCCGGTACAGCCACGCCTTCAGGTTGGTGCCGTCGCGGAACGAGGCGAAAGCGGTGTACGCCTTGATGTAGGTCTCCTGGACCAGGTCCTCCGCGTCGGCCGGATTGCGCGTCATCCGCAGTGCCGCGCCGTACATCTGGTCGAGCAACGGCAGCGCGTCACGCTCGAAACGGGCCGTGAGGTCGGCTTCCGATTCGTTCGGGTCGGCGCGGCGCGGCGCGGCGCCGTGATCATCCGATTCGTCCCCGACGTCGTGTGTTGCACCCGAATCCGAGTCAGCCACTGCGGTCCCTTCGATATCGACTTGCGCGGGCCCCGAAATCGACTGCGGCGCGGTGAGTACCTGGCGGAACTCGATGTGCCCCAGCGAGGTGCGCGGCGGCCCACTGCTGTCGGACCAGCTTACCGACGGCACTTCCCCGGCGGGTGCGTGCGGGGCATCGTGGCTGACGCTCACGGCTTCGACCTTTCGCCGGCGGCATGGGCAAGTGACATGATTTGCCAACAGCGATCTGTGGGAGTTTGTTCCGAATGTCCGTGACACCATGGGTGGATGTGCGGACGTTATGCGGTGACCACCGATCCGGCGAAGCTCGCGGCCGAGATCGAGGCGGTCAACGAAGTTCCCGACCTTCCGTCCGACGGCTCCGAACCGGTTGCGGCGACCAAGACCGCGCCGGGTGTCAACTACAACGTCGCCCCCACCACCATGGTGATGACGGTGGTCAAACGGCACGACCACGAGAATCCCGATGACGATCCGCAATTGCGGGTCCGGGCGATGCGCTGGGGTCTGGTGCCGTCGTGGTCGAAGGAACCGGGCAAGGGTCCGTTGCTGTTCAACGCCCGTGCCGAAACGGCCGCGCAGAAGAGTTCGTTCCGGTCGTCGGTAAGGTCGTACCGCTGTCTGGTGCCGATGGACGGCTGGTACGAGTGGAAGAACGGCCCCCTCGATTCCAAGGGCAAGCCGACGAAGATCCCGTTCTTCATGTCGCCCCACGACGGCACCCGGCTGTTCATGGCCGGGCTGTGGTCGGTGTGGCATCCGAAGGACGACGCGGACGCTCCCGCGCTGCTGAGCTGTTCGATCCTGACCACCGACGCCGTCGGCAAACTGCAGGACGTCCACGATCGGATGCCGCTGATCATGCCGTTCGATCACTGGGGTCGCTGGCTCGACCCCGATCACCTCGCGCCCAGTGCCCTGTTCCGGGCCCCACCGGAGGCGATCGCCGATGCCGTCGACATCCGCGAGGTATCGCCGCTGGTCAACCGCATCGCCAACAACGGTCCGGAGCTGCTGGCAGGGGTCTAATCCTTGCGGTAGATCTTCTCGTACTCGTTGCGCGTGTCGGCCTTGCGCTTGTCGCGGGTCACGTTGACCAACTCGGGATCGAGGCCGTTGGTGTGCAGCAGATGCCGCCGATACACCTTCATCAGCGCGAACTGGAAGTAGATCAGCGGCAACAGCAGGAGCAGCATCATGCACACCCGGATGATCAGCGGGCCGGGCACGAACGCGAACGCGATGAGGACCGGGATCAACGGCAGGATTCCGCGCACGAAGTAGCGGCGTGCGTTACCGGGTCCGACGACGTCGTTACGCACCCACTCACGCATCTCGTCCGGCAGCGGACGCCCCAACAGGTACAGAAGGCGCTGAGTCAAGGACGGCTGCGTAGCGGACATAGCTCCCATGATCGCACGGCCACGTCACGACGACGGGCGTGCGGTGAGCGCTTCGATCAGCGAGGTGAAGCGCGGGTGGCCGACGAGGTCTTCGACAAGAACGACGTCGCCGGTGTCGTCGGCGAGCGGAATTCGCCAGTTGGGGTACTGGTCGCCGGTGGTTCCGGGCTGGTTCTGGATGCGCCGCTCCCCTACCGCGTCGACGAGTGCGACGCTGAGCAGGATCGACGGGCTGCGGGCGATCAGCCGGTACAGCGCTTCGACGGTGGTCCGGTCGACGAGCTCGGCGTCGTCGAGAAGCAGTCCGCGGTCGACGGCGAGTTTCAGGACGGCGTCGCGGTCGCGGGCATCGCGGGCCCGTTCGGCTTCCTTGCCGGTTTCGAGCAGGCCCAGCGCCGAGCGGAGCGCGATGTGGTCGCCGGCGAGATAGCCGAGGGTGGGCGGCAGGTCGTGGGTGGTGACCGCCGTCAGGCACAGCCGCCGGTAGTCCTCGGGCGGAATCGGCGCGTACGGACCGTGTTCGAACCACAGGATCGAGGTGCCGAGGATTCCGCGATCACGCAGCGTGTCCTGCACGATCGGTTCGAAGACCCCGAGATCCTCGCCGATCACCACCGCTCCGGCGCGTTGTGCTTCGAGGGCGAGGATGCCGATGAGCGCATTGTGGTCGTAGCGCACATAGGCGCCGCCCGAGGGCGGATTGCCGTCGGGGATCCACCACAGCCGGAACAGGCCGAGGATGTGGTCGACGCGCACGCCGCCCGCGTGACGCAGGATGGTGCGCAGCATATCCCGATACGGCGTATAACCGGCTTCGGCCAGGCGCTGCGGGTGCCACGGCGGCTGGCTCCAGTCCTGACCTTGCTGATTGAAGCCGTCGGGCGGCGCGCCGACGCTGACC
The DNA here is from genome assembly GCF_020438995.1 of Gordonia sp. (in: high G+C Gram-positive bacteria). Lineage (GTDB taxonomy): Bacteria > Actinomycetota > Actinomycetes > Mycobacteriales > Mycobacteriaceae > Gordonia. The sequence goes on along the minus strand of NZ_JAGQTN010000029.1, from coordinate 3,142 downwards.
CCTTGTGCCAGTGCATCTTTGAGCACCCAAGCGTCGGCACCGGTGCGGTTGACGCCGACGGCGAGGTCGGCGATCACCCCGATGGCCATGCCGGAATCCGTCGCGGCGGTACCGGCAGCGGCGAGTTGCTGGTCGCAGATCCATTGCAGCCAGCAGTGAAAGTCGATGCGGTCGGCGCGTTTGGCTATGGCGCGGGCCAGCTTCTTCGGTTTGCCGAGCCGGTCGGGCCAGTCGTCGGTGCGGGGACCGTAGTGTTCGGCCAGGGCGCACCAGGTGGCGAAGCGGATCAGTCCCTCGCCCTCGCGTTCCCGAAATGCGGTGAAGTCCGCTTCTCGCTCGGCGGAACGGCCCGCGTCGTAGATCTTGTTGAGCCACAACAGCTTGCACCGGAACGACTTATTCCGTTTGAGTTTGCGGGGCGAGGTATTGATCGGCGCGAACTCCGCGGCGACTTTGCTCAGCTTCTTGCGGGCCTTCTTGGGGAGCCGGTCAGCCTCGGCGATGTCGGCGACGCGGATGTAGAGCGGGTTGACGAACCGCCGCGTGGTCGGCAGATACGGTGAATCCTCCACCGGCGGTGCGGGTTCGGCCGCATGCAGCGGGTTGATCTGGACGAAGTCGGCGCCGTATCCGGTGCCCGCGATCTCACAGATTCGGGCCAGATCACCGAGATCGCCCACACCCCAGGACTGTTCGGAACGGGTCGAGTACAGCTGGATCGCCAGCCCCCAGCGCTGTCGGTCGCCGAGCGCATCGGCGGTGGTCAGCCGGGCGGGTGTGACGATCAGCGGCGCCTCAACGGTCTCGTCGCGGGCCGGGTTCTGCGCGTGCAGCGTGTGGTAGCCGACACCGAGGCCGGCGGGAACGATGAAAGTGGCCCGTCCGGTGAGCACACCGTCGACCTCACGTGGGTCCACCCAGTGCTCGGCCTGCGCCGCCGGCACCGACTCGCCATCCTCGGTGGTGATCCACACGCTCACCGGATCCCCGTGTGGCACATGCACGTAGAACCAGTGTCCGGAACCTTCGATGGCGACAGTCACCGCGGGCAAGAAGGCCCGCCAGCCGTCAGCGTCGGCATCGTCGAGCGCGGCATCCACCCAATCCGGGCATTCGGTGTCGACGCCCAGCGCGGCAAGAACTTTGATCAGGGTGTCGGTGGCCACCTCATGGTCGAGTTTGTCCCAGCCCACATAGCTGTCGGCGACGCCCAGTCGGCCGGCCAGTTCCACCAGCCGCGCACGGTCAACGGTGTTCACCCGACTATCGTCGCAGGAATCTGCCCGTCGTGTCGGGCGATCAACCGTCGCACCGGTGGGTGGAACACAAGTGTTGGCCGCGATGACACCTCGATTCCATCTTGGTCAGCCGAAGAGGACGCCGGGGTTGAGCAGGTTCTGTGGGTCGAGGGCGGTTTTGACGGTGCGCATCGCAACGATGTCGACGTCGGTGCGGCCCAGCCCGATCCATGCGGCTTTCGCGCGGCCGATGCCGTGTTCGGCGGAGATACTGCCGCCGAGGTCGGCGACGACGGCGAACACGGCCTCGGTGACACGGTGTTCGTCGGCGCAGGGGACGTCGAGGTAGTTGACGTGGATATTGCCGTCGCCGACGTGGCCGAACAGGATCGGACGGCCTTGCACGCCGAGGTCGGCCGGGACCACGGTGAATCTGTCGAAGGCCTCGGGTAGTGCCCGGATCGGTACCGACACATCGAGTTTCACCACCGGGGTGGTGGTGGACCGGGCGATCGATTCCGTGTGCGTTTCGCGGGCGGCCCACAGGGCGGTCGCGGGACCGGGTTCGGCGACGGCGCCACGCACACCGTCGATGCCTTCGATCGCGGCGAACAGTTCCTCGTCGACGGTCCCGGAACCGGACACCTCGATGAGGAACGTGAACGGGGCGGGCTCGGCGACGGGTCGGCGTGCGCCGTACTCGTGGACCAGGTCGATCCCGGCGGCAGTCATGATCTCGGCGGCCTCGACGATCAGCCCGCGTCGCGAGGCGGCGGCGATCAGTTCGGTGGTTGCGGCCACCCGGTCGATGGCCAGCACCGCGACGGTCGTCGCCGCGGGCGGGGTGACCAGCGCGAACAGGACCTCGGTGATGACCGCGAGCGTGCCTTCGCTGCCGGCGAGCAGGCCGGGCAGGTCGTAGCCGACGTTGTCCTTGATCAGTGGCGACCAGCGGCGCAGGATGCAGCCGTCGGCGAGCACCGCCTCGATACCCAGCACCTGGCCGCGGGTGTTGCCGTGCCGGATCATCCGGATACCGCCCGCGTTGGTGGCCACCACCCCGCCGGCGGTCGCCGACTCGCGCGCGGCCAGGTCGATACCGAAGCGCAGGCCATGCGAGGCGGCGTGCCGGTCGATGGCGGCGACGGTCGCACCCGCCTGGGCGCCGACGCAGCGGCCGGTCGCATCAACGTCGCCGAGATCGGTCATGCGGGCGGTACTGAGCACGATGGTGACGAGCGTCGGTGAGTCGCCGGCCGCGGGTGGGACCGAACCGCCGACGAGGCCCGTGTTGCCACCCTGCACGCACACCGACACCCCGTCGGCGGCACACAGGGTGATCACCGCGGCCACCTCCTCGGTGGTGCGGGGCCGGACGACGGCGTCGGCGACACCGGTCCACCGGCCGGTCCAGTCGGCGAGATATCCGGCAAGGGTGTCGTCGTCGGTGATGACGTGCGCAGCACCGACGACGTCGGCGAGCCGTCGCAGAATGGTCGGCGTCACTCGCCCTGTCCGATCACGGGGCGGTATCGCGGGTCACGTACGGACCCGCTATCTCCGCGATCGTGCGTTGAGGAGTTTGGCAAGCCAGAGCACCAGGCAGGCACCGCCCAGGCAGGTGACGAAGCTGAAGATCAGTCCCCTACCCTCGACGTCGACGCCGAGGAGGTTGAGCAGCCAGCCACCGAGGACTCCGCCGACGATGCCCAGGACGATGTTGAGGATGAATCCCTTCTTGTCGTCCATGACCTTGCCCGCGATCCACCCGGCGAGGCCGCCGATGATGATCCAGCCGAAGAATCCCAGTGCCAACATACGTGCCTACCTCCAAGAGTCGGTTGTCCCGATGCTACTGACCGGACTTGCCGAAGAGCATGAATCCGCCGTACAGGGCGAGTCCG
>NZ_JAGQTN010000264.1 GCF_020438995.1 Gordonia sp. (in: high G+C Gram-positive bacteria) | reverse complement strand
GGTCAGTCAGCGGGTCGCAGAGCCGCCTCGATATCGTCGCGGACGGACTCGCAGGCCGCGCGCAGCGCCGCGACATCGGGCCCCTTGCCGAGAAGCCCGCGCGAGCTGGCGGGCAGCAACCAGCAGGTGTCGGCTCCGGAGAACACCTCCGGGATGTCGGCGGCGGTCGCGCCCTGGGCTCCGAGACCCGGGGACAGGATCGGCCCGTTCAGCGCGGACAGGTCGAGACCGTGTGAGCGGGTAGCGCCGACCACCAGGCCGACGGTCGCGGCGCCGTTCGCGTTCTCGGCGGCGGCGTCGTCGACGATCGCCTGGGCGACGGTCCGGCCGTCGGGCACGTGCGCCGTCTGCACCTGACCACCCTCGGGGTTGGAGGTGCGGGCCAGGACGAACACTCCCCTGCCAGAGACGTGTGCGAGGTCGACGGCCGGCCGCAACGATTCGAATCCGAGGTACGGCGAGATGGTCACTGCGTCGGCGCACAGCTGCGACGAGTCGTCGAGCCAGGCGGTGCTGTACGCGGCCATCGTGGAGCCGATGTCGCCGCGCTTGGCGTCGGCGAGCACCAGGGCCCCCCGCTCACGACAACCCGCGATGACCCGTTCGAGTACGGCGAAACCAGCCGCACCGAACGGCTCGAAGAACGCGACCTGCGGTTTGATCACCGCCGCCACCGGACCGAGCGCCTCGATGCAGATGTCGGCGAAGCGGGACAGACCGTCGGCGTCGACGGTCAGTCCCCACTCGGTCAGCAGCGCGGCGTGCGGGTCGATCCCGGCGCAGAACCGTCCGCGCCGGGCGACCGCATCGAGATATCTCGCGCCGAAACCGATTGGTGCCGAATCTGTCTCACCGTGCATCGATAAGCGCTCCGTGTCTGCTCTGGATCGATTCGACACCCATCGCACCGTTGATGGCTGCCTCGATGCCCTGGACCGCCGCGCTGGCACCTTGCACCGTGGTGATGCACGGAATGCTCTTTGAGACTGCGGCGCTGCGGATCTCGTATCCGTCGACGCGCGGTCCCGAGTTGCCGTAAGGGGTGTTGATCACCATCGCGACCTCGCCGGCCTTGATCTTCTCGACGATGTCCTGCTCACCCTCGACCGCCTCGAAATGCTTGCGGACGGTGGTGCAGGTGATTCCGTTGCGGCGCAACACATCCGCGGTGCCCTCGGTGGCCAGGATGGTGAATCCGAGGTCGGCGAGATGCTTGACCGGAAAGATCAGCGCCCGCTTGTCCTTGTTGGCCACCGACACGAAGATCGCGCCCGAGGTGGGCAGCGAACCGTAGGCTGCGGACTGCGACTTGGCGAACGCCTTACCGAAGTCGGAGTCGATCCCCATGACCTCACCGGTCGACTTCATCTCCGGGCTCAGCAGGGTGTCGACGCCGGTGCCGTCCTCGCGGCGGAACCGGTTGAACGGCAGTACCGCCTCCTTCACCGCGATCGGCACGCCGGCGGGCGCCTCACCGCCGTCTCCGGTGGGCGGCAGAATCCCCTGCTCACGCAACTGCGCGATGCTCGACCCGAGCATGACCCGGGCGCATGCCTTGGCCAGCGGCACCGCCGTGGCCTTGGATACGAACGGCACGGTCCGGCTCGCGCGCGGGTTGGCTTCGAGCACGTAGAGAATGTCGTCCTTGAGCGCGTACTGCACGTTGAGCAGCCCCTTGACGCCGATACCCTTGGCCAGAGCCTCCGTGGACTCGCGCACCATCTGCAGATCGGCGCGACCCAGCGTGACCGGCGGCAGCGCACAGGCCGAGTCACCGGAGTGAATACCGGCCTCCTCGATGTGTTCCATCACGCCGCCGATGAATACCTCGTCGCCGTCGCAGAGGGCGTCGACGTCGATCTCGACGGCGTCCTCCAGGAACCGGTCGACCAGCACCGGATGATCGGGGGTCAGCTCGGTTGCGCGGGAGATGTAGTCCTGCAACGACTTCTCGTCGTACACGATCTCCATGCCGCGGCCGCCGAGCACATACGACGGCCGCACCAGCACCGGGTAGCCGATCCGTCCCGCGGTCTCACGCGCCTCGTCGAAGCTGGTGGCGGTGCCGAAGGCCGGTGCGGGCAGCCCGGCGTCGGTGAGCACCCTGCCGAACTCGCCGCGGTCCTCGGCCAGGTCGATGGCCTCGGGTGAGGTGCCGACGATCGGCACGCCCGCCGTCTGCAGCCGGTGCGCCAGGCCGAGCGGGGTCTGTCCGCCGAGCTGCACGATCACCCCGGCGACCGTTCCCGACTGAGCCTCGGCGTGGTACACCTCCAGCACGTCCTCGAAGGTCAGCGGCTCGAAATAGAGGCGGTCGGCGGTGTCGTAGTCGGTGGAGACGGTCTCCGGGTTGCAGTTGACCATCACCGTCTCGAACCCGGCCTCCGACAGCGTCAGCGCCGCGTGCACGCACGAGTAGTCGAATTCGATGCCCTGCCCGATGCGGTTGGGTCCCGAGCCGAGGATCAGCACCTTGTCGCGTTCGGTCTGCGGGGCCACCTCACTGGTGGCCGCGGGATCGAGCTCGTACGACGAATAGTGGTACGGCGTCTTGGCCTCGAACTCGGCGGCGCAGGTGTCGACGGTCTTGTACACCGGCCGCACTCCCGCCTCGATACGGAACTCGCGCACCGCGGCCTCATCCGCGAAATCGCTACGCAACGCGGCAATCTGGCGGTCGGAGAAGCCGGTGCTCTTGGCCTCGCGCAGCAACTCGGCGTCAAGCTCGGCAGCGTCGCGGATCCGGGAGCCCAGCGCTCCGATGGCCTCGATCTCGGCCAGGAACCACGGGTCTATGGCGGTGGCATCGTAGAGCTGTTCGACGGTGGCGCCGGCATCGAAGGCCAGCATGATGCCGTAGAGGCGCCCGTCCTTGGGTGTTCTGAGCGAGTCCAGCAGCGCGGGCAGGTCCACCGACGACGGATCCTGCCGGCCGGCCTCGGTCCAGAATCCGGCGGCCTTGGTCTCCAGCGAGCGCATAACCTTGCCGAGCGCCTCGGCAAAGCTTCGGCCCAGGCTCATCGCCTCACCCACCGACTTCATGGTGGTGGTGAGGGTGTCGTCGGCGCCGGGGAACTTCTCGAACGCGAACCGAGGCGCCTTGACCACCACGTAGTCCAGCGTCGGCTCGAAGCAGGCCGGGGTTTCCTTGGTGATGTCGTTGACGATCTCGTCGAGGCTGTACCCGATGGCCAGCTTCGCGGCGATCTTGGCGATCGGGAAACCGGTGGCCTTCGACGCCAGCGCAGATGACCGCGATACCCGCGGGTTCATCTCGATCACCACGAGGCGACCGTCGCGCGGGTCCTGCGCGAACTGGATGTTGCAGCCGCCGGTGTCGACGCCCACCTCGCGCAGGATCGCGATCGAGAGGTCGCGCATCTTCTGGTACTCGACGTCGGTCAACGTCATCGCGGGGGCGACGGTCACCGAGTCGCCGGTGTGCACGCCCACCGGGTCGACGTTCTCGATGGAGCAGATGACCACCACGTTGTCGCGGTTGTCGCGCATCAGCTCGAGTTCGTACTCCTTCCAGCCGAGGATCGACTCCTCGATGAGCACGTTCGCGGTGGGCGATGCCGCCAAGCCGCCGCCGGCGATGCGTTCGAGGTCGGCGTCGTCGTAGGCCATGCCCGAGCCGAGACCGCCCATCGTGAACGACGGCCGCACCACCACGGGAAAGCCCAGTTCGGCGACGGTCTCGCGGACCTCGTCCATGGTGTGGCACACGCGGGAGCGGGCGCTTTCGCCGCCCACCTTCTCGACGATGTCCTTGAACATCTGCCGGTCCTCGCCACGCTGGATGGCGTCGAAGTCCGCGCCGATGAGTTCGATGTCGTACTTCTCCAGCGAGCCCCGATCATGCAGCGCCACAGCAGCATTGAGGGCAGTCTGCCCGCCGAGGGTGGCCAGCACCGCGTCGATGGGGTGACCGGCGTCGCGCTCGGCCTCGATCACCTTCTCGACGTATTCGGGGGTGATCGGTTCGATGTAGGTGGCGTCGGCGAACTCCGGGTCGGTCATGATGGTGGCCGGGTTGGAGTTGACCAGCGACACCCGCAGGCCCTCGGACTTGAGGACGCGGCACGCCTGGGTGCCGGAGTAGTCGAATTCACAGGCCTGGCCGATGACGATCGGGCCCGACCCGATGACCAGGACGTGGGAGATGTCGGTACGGCGTGGCATCAGGCCCTCGTTCCTTCCAGCAGGGTCGCGAACTTGTCGAAGAGGTAGGCGGCATCGTGCGGACCGGCCGCGGCCTCCGGGTGATACTGCACCGAAAAGGCTTGTCCGGATACCAGTTCCACGCCTTCGACGACGCCGTCGTTGGCGCACACGTGGCTGACGCGGGCGCGGCCGAAGTCGGTGTCGAATTCCTCGCCGGCCTCGCCTTCGAGGGCGAAACCGTGATTCTGGGCGGTGATGGACACCTTGCCGGTGGCCGAGTCGATGACCGGGATGTTGATGCCGCGGTGCCCGAACTTCATCTTGTAGGTGCCCCGCCCGAGCGCCCGCCCCAGGATCTGGTTGCCGAAGCAGATCCCGAACAACGGAATCCCCTCCCCCAGAACCTGTTTGGTCAACTCGACGGTGGCGTCGGCGGTGGCCGGGTCGCCCGGGCCGTTGGACAGGAAGACCCCGTCCACCTTGAGGTCCTTGATCACCTCGAGCGAGGTCGACGACGGCAGCACGTGCGCGCGGATGCCGCGTTCGGCGAACATGCGCGGGGTGTTGGTCTTGATACCCAGATCGAGCGCGGCGACGGTGAAGCGCGCCGGGCCATCGGGTTCGATGACGTAGCCGGTGTCGGTGGACACCTCACCGGCCAGGTCGGCGCCCGCCATCGTGGGCTGCGCCTTGACCCGGCTCAGCAGATCGTCGGTGTCGGCGAGGGCGTCGCCGGAGAACACACCGGCGCGCATCGAGCCGTGGTCGCGCAGCACCCGCACCAGCGTCCGGGTGTCGATGCCGGCGATGCCGACCACACCCTGCTCGACGAGCTTGTCCTCCAGGCTGGTGGTGGCGCGCCAGTTGGACACTCGGCGGGTGGGATTGCGCACCGCGTATCCGGCTACCCAGATCTTGCCGCCGTGCGACTCGTCGTCCTCGGTGTTCCAGCCGGTGTTGCCGATCTGCGGCGCGGTGGCGACCACGATCTGCCGGTGGTAGCTCGGATCGGTGAGGGTTTCCTGATAGCCCGTCATCGCGGTGCAGAACACCGCCTCCCCGAGGGTTTGTCCGACGGCACCGAAAGACTGCCCGGTGAACACCTGGCCGTTTTCCAGAACCAGTACCGCTCTACTCATTGATCACTTTCTGTTTCAGCGAAATCGTCGACCCAGCCGCTGTACACGGCCTTGTCGTCGGCTCTGATACCGGAGTCCACCTCGGTTCCGTTGGG
>NZ_JAGQTN010000263.1 GCF_020438995.1 Gordonia sp. (in: high G+C Gram-positive bacteria) | reverse complement strand
GACCTTCGAAGGCCCGTCCCACGCGAGCGAGCTTCGGGGTTCCGGTGGCCACCGCGCTGTCGTCGGCGAGCGCACGCTCGATCGGTTTCTCACCGAGGTTCGGGAACTCGTTGACACCGGTGACCGAGGTCTTGCGGTGGGCCACCGAGTCGTCGCGGGCTGTCAGGGCGGCACCGACCTTGTCGGTGATCCAGCCGGAGTCCAGCGCGGTCCGGTATCCGCCGAGACCTTCGATCTCGGTGAAGATGTTCCACGCCGATGCCGCGAGATCATCGGTCAGCGATTCGACGAACCAGGAACCGCCCGCCGGGTCGATGACGCGGCCGATATTCGACTCCTCCAGCAGCAGCAACTGCGTGTTGCGGGCGATGCGGCGCGAGAACTGGGCGCCCGAAGTCCGCAGGTCGGCGGGGATCGCGGCGTCGAAACCGAGGACGGTCACCTGGTCGGCGCCGCCGACACCGGCACCGAACGCGGCGATGGTGGTGCGCAGCATGTTCACCCACGGATCGCGCTGTGTCAGCATCGACAGATCGGTGACACCATGCGTGATGGCCGCACCCGCCTCCCGCTTACCGACCACGTCGGCCACTCGCGCCCAGATCTTGCGCAGTGCACGGAATTTGGCGATCGTGGCGAACTGGTTGTCGTCGGCCGACACCGCGAACGTCAACTGCGTCAGCGCCTTCGACGCCGAGATGCCCGCCGAGGTGAGGTCACGCAGGTGTGCCACGGCTGCGGCGACGGTGAGCGCCAGCTGCAGACTGTCGTCGGCACCGGCGGTGGCGAAGTCGGCACCGTCGACCCTGAAGGCCCGAACCGCCTGCCCCGAATCGACGAGCTCGCCGGCAAGTCCGGTGGCCTCTGCGTCGGTGATCGTGGGACGTCCGGAGAACGCGGCCGTCAGCGGGGACAGGCCGAGCGAGCCGGTGGTGGCCGCGGTGGGACGGGCCGCGACCGGCGCTTCCTGTGCCGTACGGCGCAACTCGAGATAGGCGCGTGAGGCGGCGACGGCGTCGGTACCGGCATCCAGGGTCACCGGGATCAGATCGAGGTAGACGCCGGTGAAGACCTCGGCCAGATCACCGGCCGACACGCCGTCGCCGACGGCCAGCCACAGACCACTCGCACCGTTGACGAACGCGTCGAGAATCGCCTCGTTGACCTCTGCGGCGGAACGGGTTTCGCCGTCGCCGAACCGTTCGGTCACCCGCCATCCGACATTGACGTCGCGATGCGGGTCGGCGCCCCGGACGAACGGGTACTCACCCGGAAGCCCGGGCTCGGCGGTCTCGTCCTTCCGCGTATAGAGGGGACGGATCGTCAACCCGTCGGCCATGGTCGTCGCGAGCAACGACTCGGCATCTCCCGGAAGTTCGTCGACCTCGACACGACGCGACTTGGCCAGGACGGCAGCCGCGGACGAGGACCACTTCCGGTACGCCTCGTCGAGGGAATCTGTGAGCTGTGACATGTGGGGCAGGACACCTCCGTGAACCACTGTG
>NZ_JAGQTN010000262.1 GCF_020438995.1 Gordonia sp. (in: high G+C Gram-positive bacteria) | reverse complement strand
TGATCCTCGACTTCGCCGACTTCACCCGCTACTCGTTCCGGGCCGCCGGCGAGTACACCGTGCTGGCCGACGAACTGCGCAACGTCGACCGATATCTGACGCTGGAGCGGGCGCGGTTCGGGCCGAAACTGACCGTCAAGGTGCAGGCGGCCCCCGAGGTGCTGAACGTGGTGCTGCCGTTCCTGGCTCTGCAACCGTTGGTGGAGAACGCGGTTCGGCACGGGGTGGCAGCCAATGGCGGTGGGACCATCACCGTCATCGCGCGCGACGAAGGCACCGACTGCGTCATCACCGTCGAGGACGACGGGGTGGGGATGGATCCGGAGTTGCTGCGTAGTGGGGATATCGATGCGCTCGCCGGTGGTGAACCCGATGGCGGGACGCGGCACGAGTCGCAGGGGGCGCATGTGGGGCTGACGAATGTGGACCATCGGCTGCGCGCCGCGTTCGGGAACGACTACGGTCTAGTGGTCGACACCGGCATCGGCGCGGGGACCAAGGTCGGCATGCGGGTGCCCAAATTCCGGGCGGGAATCCGCGCCTGAACACCTGAGCGGGGAGGAGGGATCGACGGTGTCGCTGACGATCCTGGCCGTTGACGACGAACGACCGGCGCTCGACGAACTCGAGTATCTGCTGTCCGGTTCGCCCGGCGTCACCGCGGTGATCACCGCCTCCGATGCCACCGCCGCACTGCGCGAACTCGGTCGGCACAGCGTCGACGCCATCTTCCTCGACATCAACATGCCCGGCCTGTCCGGACTCGAACTGGCCGAGGTGCTGCGCAATTACGCCGACCCGCCGCCGGTGGTGTTCGTGACCGCGCACGACGACAAGGCGGTCGACGCGTTCGCCGTGGGCGCGCTCGACTACCTGCTCAAACCCATCCGCGATGCCCGGCTGGCCGAGGCGATCGACCGGGTCGCCGCAGCGGCGAAAGTCAAGAGCGCGCGGACCGGTCCGGCACCGGCCGCACCGGCGACACCACCTTCCGGACCGGACCCCGACGAGGCGGTCCCGGTGGAACTGGGCGGGGTCACCTCGCTGGTGCGCCGCGATTCGATCGGCTGGGTCGAGGCCGTCGGCGACTACGCCCGGCTGCATTCGTCGACGGGTTCCCATCTGGTTCGAATACCGTTGTCCACCTTGGAGTCCCGCTGGTCCGACGCCGGATTTCTGCGGGTGCATCGGTCGTATCTGGTGTCGTTGCCGATGGTCACCGGACTGCGATCGCGCGGGACGTCGACGGTGGTGTGCATGAAGGCCAACGGCCAGTCCCCCGCCACCGACCTGCCGGTCAGCAGGCGGCAGTTGCGTGATCTCAAGGACCGGCTGATCCGCGACCCGATGCGCAATTACCGTTCGGCACAACAGAATCCAGGACAATCCGAACCGGGTTCCGGCCAGTGACCACCGACCAGCAGCGACCCCGCCGCGAACGCGTGGTGCTCGCCGAACGTCGCGGCGCCCGGATGGTGCGCACCCGTGTCGAGGTGCAGGAGCAGACCGAGGTGGGCGACACCCTGGTCCGCGGCCTGATGCGCGCACAGCTCGGCCTCGCGCTTCGGCTCGGGGTGACTCTGACCGCGCTGTGCGTGTCGATCCCGTTGCTGGGCAGTGCATTTCCTGCACTCGGCGAGGCCACGGTGTGGGGTATCCGGCTCAACTGGATCGTCCTGGGCGTCGCCCTGTACCCGGTCCTCTACCTCACCGGCTGGATCTACGTGCGGCTCGCCGAACAGTCCGAACGCGAATTCATGAGTGTCGTAGATGACGACTCGGCTGACCCAGCCGGTGACAACTCGGCTGACCCAGCCGGTGGCGACACCGCTTAGGACCGTGGTTCGTGAACGGATCGGGCATTCTCAACGCCGTCGCGGTGCTCCTCGCGGCGGTCATCACCATCGCCGTCGGAATCTACGGCGGCCGGAGATCGCGCACCACCTCCGACTTCCTGGTGGCCTCCCGCTCGGTCGGATCACGTGCCAACGCCACCGCCATCACCGGTGAATACCTTTCGGCCGCATCGTTTCTGGGTGTCGCCGGATATGTCGCCAAGTACGGCGCCGACGCCCTGTGGTATCCGGTCGGCTTCACCGCCGGATACCTCGGGCTGCTGATGTTCGTGGCCGCGCCACTGCGCCGGTCGGGCGCCTACACGGTGCCCGACTTCGCCGAATTCCGGCTGTCGTCGCACCGCGCCCGGACCGCCGCGATGCTGGTGGTGGTGCTGATCTGCGTGCTGTACCTGATCCCGCAATTCCAGGGTGCCGGGCAGGCTCTGCACATCCTGCTCGACATCCCGCCCTGGGTGGGCGCGGTCGGCGTCGGGACCATCGTCATCATCAATGTAGTCAGCGGCGGCATGCGGTCCATCACCTTTGTGCAGGCCATCCAGTACTGGCTCAAACTCACCGCCATCGCCATCCCGGCGCTGGTGCTGCTGGCCGTGTTCGCCGGCGACCGCTCCGACCTGGGCGGTCCCGCGCCGCCACGGGTGTCGACCGCCACCACCGTCGACATCACCGTCGACGTGGCGGTCGAGGTCACCGACCCACAGGGTGTCACCGTCGACGGCCGGGTCGACGAAGACGACGTACGCGGACAGGTGCTCGGCGCGGGAACGCACACCCTCGGCGCGGGAACCACCCTGACCCTCGACGCGGGGGCGGCCACGCCGGTGGTCACGGGGGCACCGGCCACCGGCACCGAATGGCTCACCTCCGGCCGCGGCCTGGGTGGCGGCCATCCGCTGTATCAGGTGCTGTCGCTGATCGTGGCGACCTTCCTCGGCACCATGGGCCTGCCGCATGTGCTGGTGCGTTTCTACACCAACCCCGACGGCCGCTCGGCCCGGCGCACCGCGCTCACCGTCATCGCGCTGCTGTCGTTGTTCTATCTGTTTCCGCTGGTCCTCGGGGTGTTCGCCCGGCTATACGTACCCGAACTGCTCATCACCGGAAACGCCGACGCCGCGGTGCTGCTGATGCCGGCGGCGGCGATCGGCGGCATCGGCGGACAGTTGCTCGCGGCGCTGGTGGCGGCCGGGGCGGTCGCAGCATTCCTGGCCACGTCGTCGGGGCTGCTGGTGAGTGTGGCCGGGGCGTTGTCGACGGACGTCCTGCGCGGCCGGGTCCGCGACTTCCGGCTGGCCGCGGTCATCGGCGGGGCCGTTCCGATCGCGTTGTCGCTGGCGGCGGCATCGCTGGAACTGTCGCGGACCGTCGGGCTCGTGTTCGCGGTGTCGGCGTCGACGCTGTGCCCGCTGCTGGTCCTGGGCATCTGGTGGCGTGGGCTCACCGCCCCCGGCGCGATCGCCGGGCTGCTGGTCGGCGGGGTGTCGTCGGGGTTGGCTACGAGTCTGGCGATCGCACGTGCGGTGCCCGGCGATGCGCTCGGCGGCTGGCCGGCGATCATCGTCGGCTATCCGGCGGCGGTCACCGTCCCCCTCGGATTCGTGACGATGATCGTGGTCAGCCTGGCCACGCGGCACGCGTTGCCGACGGGACTGTCGCGGACGTTCGCCCGGATGCACGTGCCCGAACGGCTCGGCATGGGCATCGAACGACTCCCGAAAGAATGATCCGGACAGGCCGCGAACGGCTGCCGCTCGTCGTGGCTCACTGACCGCCCGGCGCAGAGCCGGCAACTCTTGGCGTGTGATCTGCGACACCGGCATTTTTGTGACCCGAACCGCAATATCCTCCTTTTGTGACGACCGCCGGATAGTCCGTTACCCCCCGGTCCTCCACGCCCGAACACATCAACTTCAGAGGCCACCACAACCAGGAGGTACGACGTTGTCCACCGCCCATGCGCCGGCCCACCCGCCGACGCCCTCCGGCGACCAGTTCATCGAGATGCAGCGGAGCCCCGAGTTCCAGGAACTGCGTTCGAGACTGCTCCGCTTCGTTCTGCCGATCAGCGCGTTCTTCCTGATCTGGTACGCCGTCTACGTGCTGCTCGGCGCGTTCGCCCACGATTTCATGGCCACCAAGGTGATCGGCGAGATCAACCTCGGCGTGATCCTCGGCCTACTCCAGTTCGTCACCACCTTCGTGATCACCGGCGCGTACGTGAAGTTCGCCAACCGTGAACTCGATCCGCGGGCCGAGGCCATCCGCAACAAGATGGAAGCCGAGGCACCCAAAGCATGAACACCGTTAACCTCAACACCGTCAACCTCAACACCAGGTACCTGGCGGAGGCCGTCGGCGAACCCGCAGTCAACATCGCGATCTTCGCAGGCTTCGTCGCCGTCACCATGTTCGTGGTGATCCGGGCGTCCAAGAACAACAACTCCGCCGCCGACTTCTTCACCGGCGGCCGTGGCTTCTCCGGCCCGCAGAACGGTATCGCCATCGCCGGCGACTACCTGTCGGCGGCCAGCTTCCTCGGTATCGCCGGCGCCATCGCCGTCTACGGCTACGACGGCTTCCTCTACTCCATCGGCTTCCTCGTCGCCTGGCTCGTCGCCCTGCTGCTGGTGGCCGAATTGCTGCGCAACACAGGCAAATTCACGATGGCCGACGTGCTGAGCTTCCGGCTCAAGCAGCGTCCGGTGCGGCTGGCCGCGGCCATCTCCACCCTCACGGTCACCCTGTTCTACATGCTGGCCCAGATGGCCGGTGCCGGCGGCCTGGTCGCGCTGCTGCTCGACATCGAAGGCAAGGGCGGACAGGCCGTGGTGATCGCGGTCGTCGGTGCGCTGATGATCGTGTACGTGCTCGTCGGCGGTATGAAGGGCACCACCTGGGTGCAGATCATCAAGGCAGTCCTGCTCATCGCCGGCGCCGGTCTGATGACGATCATGGTGCTGTGGAAGTTCGGCGCGAACTTCTCGTCCATTCTCACCGACGCCCAGTCGGCCATCTCCGGCAACGAGGCCACGGCCTCGCGCGACGTCCTCGCCCCCGGCGCCAAGTACGGCGGCACGCTGACCTCCCAGATCAACTTCCTGTCACTGGCGATCGCGCTGGTGCTGGGCACCGCCGGTCTGCCGCACGTGCTGATGCGCTTCTACACCGTGCCCACCGCCAAGGAAGCCCGCAGGTCCGTGGTGTGGGCCATCGGTCTCATCGGCGCCTTCTACCTGTTCACCCTGGTGTTGGGTTACGGTGCGGCCGCACTGGTGGGACCGGAGAAGATCCTGTCGGCTGCCGGCAAGGAGAACTCGGCGGCCCCGCTGCTGGCGTTCGAACTCGGCGGTGTCGTGCTGCTCGGCATCATCTCGGCGGTCGCGTTCGCCACCATCCTCGCCGTTGTCGCCGGTCTGGCGATCACTGCGTCGGCGTCGTTCGCCCACGACATCTACGCCAGCGTGATCAAGCGCAACAAGGTCAGCGAGGACGATCAGGTGCGCGTGTCCCGCTACACCATTGTCGTGCTCGGTGTCCTGGGCATCGTGCTCGGCATTCTGGCCAACGGCCAGAACATCGCCTTCCTCGTCGCCCTGGCGTTCGCGGTCGCGGCGTCGGCCAACCTGCCGACCATCGTGTATTCGCTGTACTGGAAGCGGTTCAATACCCGCGGCGCGCTGTGGTCGATCTACGGCGGTCTCGGCTCGTGCATCTTCCTGATCATCTTCTCCCCCGCGGTTTCCGGTAAGGCGACCTCGATGGTCACGAGCGTCGACTTCCACTGGTTCCCGCTGGAGAACCCGGGCATCGTCTCGATCCCGCTCGCTTTCCTGCTCGGTGTCGTCGGTACCCTGACGAGCCCGCAGGACAAGGGCGACCCGGCCCGCAACGCCGAGATGGAGGTTCGCTCCCTCACCGGTGTCGGCGCCGAACAGGCTGTGCAGCACTAGATTTCACAGCAAGGCCCAACCATATGAATCCACCCCGGCCAACCGGTCGGGGTGGATTCATATCTGGCGGTCGTCGTCCGAAACCCCACCTATAGCGCCCGGCATGACAATAATTGCGATGCCGAGGACTATCGGTGGGGTTTCGGACGGCCGATCAAGCGTTGATGCGGGCGAACGGGAGCGCGGCTTCCAGTTCGTAGGCCAGTTCCAGGAGCATGCGTTCGTTACCCATGTCGGCCATGAAGTGGATGCCGATCGGCAGACCGTTGCTGTCGGTGGCCAGGGGAAGGCTGATCGCGGGGGTGCCGGTGGTGTTGTTGATCGGGGTGAACGCGACGTAGCGCATCAGACGGTCGAAGACCTCCTGGAAATCGCCGGCCGGATCGAGGTAGCCGATCTTCGGGACCGTGTGGGCCAGTGTCGGCGAGAGCACCACGTCGAACCTGTCGTAGGTGGAAGCCAGCACGGCGTCGACCTTCTTCAGACCGCGGATCGACGACGGTGTGCGCCAGATCTGTTTGACGAACATCTTGGCCAGGCCGTGGGTGAACGGGTCGATCTTCTTGCGGTCGAAGCCCTTTCCGATGATTCGGCCACCGAACCGTTCCAGCGAGAACGCCATCAGACCCCAGTACTGGATGAAGTCGTCGACGTAGGAACGGTCGATCGGCATCGGGATCAGCTCGGCGTGGTGGCCCAGCGAGGTGAGCTTCTCGCCCACCGCGGTGAGTGCCGCCTGGGTGTCGTCGTCGAGCAGTTGCCCGGTCAGAGGTTCGACGAGCACCGCCACCCGCAGCCGCTTGTCGGACGGGCCCTCGACCAGACCGATGGGCGGCATCCCCAGGCCCGCGAAACGCCGTTCGATGTCGGCGTAGAAATGCGCGCTGTCGCGGACCGTCCGGGTGACCACGCCGTTGGAGATGAGATCGATGGGGGCCGAACGTGATTCGTGCGCCTGGGCGACACGGCCCCGGCTGGGTTTGAGGCCGACCAGACCGCAGGCCGCGGCCGGGATGCGGATCGAACCGCCGCCGTCGTTGGCGTGGGCGATCGGCAACGCCCCCGCCGCCACCAGCGCCGCCGAACCACCCGAGGACGCACCGCACGAATACTCGGTGTCCCAGGGGTTGAGCGTGGGCGGGCGGTCGACGAATTCGGTTGTCGCGGTGAGCCCGAACGCCGGCATCATCGACGCGCCGAGCACATTCAGACCGGTGCCGACGAACTGGTTGGTGAACTCCTCGTTCTTCGCCGCGGGCCGATCGGCCACCGCCGCCGAACCGTGCAGGGTGGCGATACCGGCGAAGTCGGTGTTGTTCTTGATGATCGAGGGCACCCCCCGCAACAGGCCGGGCGGCAACACATCGTCGGCGGCACGCTTGCGGGCGCGCTCCCGATCGTCGATGGCGACGGCATTCAAATGCGGATTGACCGCGTCGATGCGGGCCAACGCGGCCTCGGTCGCTTCGAGCGCCGAGAACGTGCCCGCGGCGATCTCGGCGGCGATTCCCACCGCGTCGAGCTCGCCGAGACAGTCGTCGCCGAATGCATGCACCTTCTTCATAGGTGCAGAGTAGTGAACCGGTACCCGGCGGTCCGGCACCGGACCCCACCGATACGTCCTACACCGAACGGTCCACACCGGCCGGGGCGGGCTGTTGCCTAACACATCCTTAGGTTTTACGCACGAATAAACTCCGGCGGTCGCGGTCCTATACACCCGACTCGGTGGTAAGAAAATAGGCATGCAACTCGAGTTCAGCCCGGAAGAGCAAGCGTTTCGCGCGGAGATCCAGACGATCCTCGCCAAAGTTCCCCAGGATCTCCGCGACCGCCACGCCGCGGGCAAGATGAATTACCCCGAAGACATCGTCACCGCGTGCCGCGTGCTCAACGAGCACGGCCTGGCCGTCCCGCACTGGCCCCTCGAATGGGGCGGCAAGGACTGGACCCCCATCCAGCACCACATCCTCAAGGAGGAGATGGCGCTCGCGCACATTCCCGAGACGCTCGCGTTCAACCACTCGATGATCGGCCCGGTCATCGCGCACTTCGGGTCGCAGGAACTCAAGGAACGCTTCCTCGCCAAGACCGCCAACGTCGACATCTGGTGGTGCCAGGGCTTCTCCGAGCCCGAAGCCGGCTCCGACCTGGCCTCGCTCAAGACCAAAGCCGTGCGCGACGGCGATCACTACGTCATCAACGGCCAGAAGACGTGGACCACACTCGGCCAGTTCGCCGACTGGATCTTCGTGCTCGCCCGCACCAATCCGGACGTCAAGAAGCAGGCCGGCATCAGCATGTTCCTGGTCGACCTGAACACCCCCGGCATCCAGATGCGCCCGATCCAGCTGATCGACGGCGGCGTCGAGGTCAACGAGGTGTTCTTCGAGGATGTGCGTGTACCCGCCGAGCTGATGGTCGGCGAGGAGAACTCCGGCTGGACGCAGGCCAAGTTCCTGCTCGGCAACGAGCGCGTCGGCATCGCCCGCGTCGCCGAGACCAAGGTCAAGCTGGCCAAGGCCAAGAAACTGGCCGGCGAGGTCAAGACCGCCACCGGCACCCTGCTCGACGATCCGCAGTTCTCCGCCCGCATCGCCGGGCTGGAGAACGACCTGCTCGCCCTGGAGGTGACCCAGCTGCGCGTGGTCGCGTCGTCGGCCGACGGCAAGCCGAACCCGGCGTCGTCGCTGCTCAAGCTGCGCGGCTCGCAGCTGCAGCAGGAGGCCACCGAACTGCTCGCCGACATCGCCGGCCCCGACTCGCTGCCCGCGCTCGGGATCGACGGCGACGGCCCCGCCGACATCGACGCCGCCGACTGGGCACAGCTCAGCGTTCCGCAGTACCTCAACTACCGCAAGGTGAGCATCTACGGCGGTTCCAACGAGGTGCAGCGCCAGATCATCGAGAAGGCCGTGCTGGGCCTGTAGGGCACCGCCGACCGACTTCCCAGACTTTCGAAACTATAGGTGAATCATGGATTTTGAGCTTTCCGAAGAACAGGTGATGCTGCGCGACACCACGCGCGACGTGCTCACCAAGACCTACGACGTCGAGACCGTCCGCAAGGTCACCGACAGCGAACTCGGCTGGAACCGGGATGTGTGGAACTCGCTCGCCGAGATCGGCATCCTCGGGTTGTCGTTCTCCGAGGAGGACGGCGGCGCCGGCGCCGGACCCGTCGAGGTGGCCACCGTGCTGACCGAGCTGGGCCGCGCGCTCGCTCCTGAGCCGTACCTGGATTCGGTGGTGGTGCCGGGCGCGCTGATCTCGGCGGCCTCCCCGGGCCACGAACTGCTGGGCGCGCTCGCCTCGGGCGAGACCCTGGGTGCGTTCGCGCATCACGAGGCCGGTGATCGCTGGCCGGTGTCGGCAGTGGCCACAAGCTTTGCCGACGGTACGCTCATCGGAACCAAAACCCTTGTGCCGCATGGTGATTGTGCGGACCAGCTGGTCGTTTCGGCACGCGAGGGCGACGAGATCGGACTGTATCTGGTGGATGCCTCGGCGGCCGGGGTGACCCGCACCGCCTACCGCACACACGATCGTCGACGCGGCGCGCAGATCGTCTTCGACGGCGCACCGGCCGTCCGGCTCGGGTCCGGGGACGCGTCGTCGATCATCGCCGACGTCGAGGTCACCACCCAGATCGCGCAGTGCGCCGAGGCCATCGGCGCCCTCGAACGCTGCCTGGAGCTGACCACCGAATACCTCAAGACCCGCAAGCAGTTCGGTGTCACCCTCTCGACGTTCCAGACGCTGACCCAGCGCGCCGCCGACCTGTACATGTGGCTGGAACTGGCGCGCAGCGTGAACCTGTACGCGGTGACCGCCCTGTCCGAGGGCAAGGCCGATGCCACCATCGCCTCGCGGGTCAAGCTGCAGGTCGGCAAGTCCGCGCGCATCATCGGCCAGGAGTCGATCCAGATGCACGGCGGTATCGGTATGACGGCCGAATACCCGGTCGGCCACTACGTCAGCCGGCTGACCGCCATCGGCCACACCCTCGGTCATCCCGACGACCACCTGGCCTCCCTGGCACGGGGCATCGGCGACTGGGAAATGGTCACCGTCGGCTGACCAGCTGTTTCGACACCCACCATCGCCCCCGGCACCGCTTGTCGACGACGGGGGCGATGGTGTGCGGGTGCGCGCCACCGTCCGCTTATTGACTTTCAGACAATAAGAGTTCTACAGTGATGCACCATCCGCCGCAGGCACCCGTGCGCGCACAACCGAAGGGATATCCCATGGCCACTCCCCTGCTCGAAGAGAGCATCGAGATCAACACGTCCGCCGACAAGGTGTGGGCCGTGATCTCCGACCTCAAGCGGATGGGTGAGTGGAGTCCCCAGTGCAAGAAGATGATCGTGCGCGGTCAACCGATCGGCGTGGGCACCCGCACCATCAACATCAACCGGCGCGGCCCGCTGGTGTGGCCGACCACCGCCAAGATCGTCCGCTTCGTCCCCAACAAGGAACTGGCCTTCAAGATCGCCGAGAATCGGACGGTGTGGTCGTACACCCTCGACGAGTCGGCGAACGGGGTCACGGTCACCGAACGCCGCGACGCCGCGAACGGCACCAGCAAGGTCAGCGCGTTCCTCGTCGACAAGGTGTTCGGCGGCAACGATTCGTTCGAGACCGAACTCAAGCAGGGCATGGCCGCCACGCTGACGAAAATCAAGCGCGCCGCCGAAGCGGCATAGGTCAGCCGTATAGCTCGGTGAGCAGGGCCGGGAGGTCGGCGAGCGAGTCGATGATGTGGTCGGGGACCGGCCCGAACTCGTCGCGCTGCAACTGCCGCAGCGCGTCCTCGCGGAACTTCCAGGTCCGCACCAGCACCCCGGTGAGGGCGGCGGCCTGCGCGCCGAGGACATCGTTATGCATGTCGTCGCCGACCATCACCACCTGCGCCGGATCGAGGTCCATCAGGTCGCAGGCGATGCGGAAACCCCGCGGCGACGGCTTGCCGACGGCCTTGATCTTGCGGCCCGTCGCCTTCTCCAGTCCCTCGAGGTAGACACCGGTGTCGATGGAAAGTCCCCTGCTGGTCGACCAGGTCATCGACCTGTGCATAGCCACCACCGGCGTACCTGTGACCATCCGTTCGAACACCGCGGACAACGCCTCATGCGTGAACACCGCGCCGGCACCGCCCAACACGATCAGATCGGCCTGCCGCGGATCGTCGACGAGGTCCACGCGGGTCATGTCGTCGGCGATGGGACCCTGGTTGAGTACCCACACCTTTTTTCCCGGATGCTGTGCGGCCAGGTATTCGGCCGTCAGTTTGGCCGCGGTCAGGATCTCCTTGGGCCCGACGTCGAATCCGGCCTCGCCCAGTGCCGCGGCGATCTCCGCGCGCGAGCGTGAAGTGGTGTTGGTCAGGAACATCCTGGGGATTTCCCGGCGGGCGAGTTCGGCGACGGCATCGGCGGCCCCGGGCAGCGCTTGCCACGAGGTGACCATCACCCCGTCGATGTCGAACAGCAGCCCATAACTCATAGTGGAAACGGTAATGCCGCCGCCGGTGGCCTGCACGCCGGGCACAAACCCCACCTATACGCCCCGGCGAGGAGATTATTGCGATGCCGGGGGCTATCGGTGGGGTTTGGGACGAACCATCGAGGAGAACCGATGCCCGCACTGCGATCAGTCGAGGACCACCAGCAAGCAGTGGCCGCTCTGTTCGCGCCGCCCGAGGCCGTGAAGGTCGCGGTCGCCGACGCGCTGGGCCTGGTCGCGGCGGTCGATGTGCGGACGCGGGTGTCGCTGCCGGGGTTCGACAACTCGGCGATGGACGGCTATGCGGTGCTCGCCGCCGACCTCGCCGACGCCACCGGCGACCACCCGATCGTGCTGCCGATGGCCGCCGACATCCCCGCCGGACGCACCGACCGGCTCACCCTCGAACCGGGCTCCGTACACCGGATCATGACCGGCGCCCCACTGCCCGACGGTGCCGACGCGGTGGTGCCGGTCGAGCTGACCGCGAGCGATTCGGGCGAGGGTCGCTTCGCCACCGCGCGCCTGCTCGCCACGCCCGAGATCCGGTTCACCGCACCCATCCCCGTCGGCAAGAATATCCGCGCCGCAGGTTCGGACATCGTCGCAGGTGAAGTGGCTATTCGAGCGGGCACCCGGTTGCGCGCACCACAGCTCGGGCTGCTCGCGGCCATCGGCGTGACCATGGTCGATGTGTGGCGACGACAACGCGTCGTCGTGCTCTCGACCGGTTCGGAACTGGTTACGCCCGGGCAATCGCTGCGGCACGGGCAGATCTACGAATCCAACTCCCCGATGCTGGCGGCCGCCGCGACCGAGGCCGGGGCATCGGCCCAGTCGGTGCACTTCGTCCCCGACGACGTCGACGGCTTTCTGGCCCGGATCGCCGAGATCGCCGGGGATGCCGACCTCATCATCACCTCCGGCGGGGTCAGCGCCGGCGCCTTCGAGGTGGTCAAGGACGCACTCACGGCCACCGGTGGCGTGGAGTTCGTGAAGGTGGCGATGCAGCCTGGCATGCCGCAGGGTTGCGGGCATGTCATCGACCCGTCGGGGCGGGCAGTCCCGATTATCACCCTGCCCGGCAATCCGGTGAGCTCGCTGGTCAGCTTCGAGGTGTTCATCCGGCCCCCGCTGCGCAAGGCGATGGGGCTGGCACCGAACCGCGAGGAGGTCCATGCCCGGTTGCTGGACCCGATCAACTCCCCGGACGGCAAACGGCAGTTCCTGCGGGGTGTCCTCGGTCAGTCGTTGGGCGGGTGGATAGTCGAACCGATCGGCCCGCCGTCGAGTCACCACCTGCGCTACCTCGCAGGAGCCAACACTCTGATCGACATCGCAGCCGACGTGACGTCCCTCCCCGACGGCTGGATCGTGCGGGCCATGCGCCTGGACTGAGGTCCACCAAGACACAGACTGAGGTCACCAAGACACAGACTGAGGTCCACCAAGACACCAGACTGACGGCCACCGAGACCGGGTGCGCCGAGTCCGAGTGGGTCGGCCGACCAGGGGCGTGTCCTAAGCTGTTCACGAATCGCACGACATCCGATCCCACGATCTCAGGAGGTGGATGTGGCCAGGCGCCCACGCCCCGACGGCACGTCCCCCACAGCAGCCGAACACCTGGTGCAGTTGGCCCGCGAGACCATCCCACCGATCCACCCCGCGGGCGTCCCGTTCGTGGCAGTGCCCGCAGCCGTGGCCCTGATCGGGCGCAGGCATCCGTGGGTCGCGCGGCCCGCCATGCTGACCGCCGGGGCGTGCGCCGCGTTCTTCCGGCATCCCAAACGGGTGCCTCCCACCGACCCGGCGATCGTTGTGGCCGCCGCCGACGGCACCGTCGCCCTGGTCGACGAGGCCGTGCCGCCGCCCGAAGCCGGTCTCGGTGCTCAGCCGCTGCCGCGGGTGTCGACGTTCCTGTCGGTGTTCGACGTCCACGTGCAGCACGTGCCCATCGCCGGCACGGTCACCTCCGTGACGCACACGCCCGGTAAATTCCTGTCGGCCGATCTGCCCGAGGCCAGCTCCGACAATGAACGCACCGTCCTCGGGTTACGGACCACCACGGGTGCCGAACTCGCGGTCGTCCAGATCGCCGGACTCATCGCCCGGCGCATCGTGTGCGAACCGAAACCCGGCGACACGCTGCGGGTCGGCGACACCTACGGACTGATCCGGTTCGGCTCCCGCGTCGACGTCTATTTCCCGGCCGGGACCGTGCCCGCGGTACGCGTCGGCCAGCGCACAGTGGGCGCCGAAACCGTGTTGGCGACACTGCCATGAACGACACCCCACAGCGGCCCGGCCGGCGCACCACACCGGCCGCGTCGGCCAAGCGCAACTCACGTGGCCTGCTGCGACGTTCGCGGCGCGGGCACGCACCCCCCACGGCCGACCCCGGCCATCCGCGCGACCCCGGGCACACACGCGGCGCCGACGCCTCGGATCTGGCATCACAGCGCCTCGACACCTACTCGCGTCACACCGAACACGAGGCGGGCAGGCTGCGCAGGCAGGCTGCGGCCGGCCGGATCTTCGTGCCGTCGGCGGTCACCATCCTCGCGATCTGCGCAGGCCTGACCGCACTGCGGTCCACACTGAACGGCCACATCGACCTCGCGCTCGCGCTGGTGGTCGCGGCGGCCGTCCTCGACGCCCTCGACGGCCGGGTCGCACGCATGATGAACGCGGCCACCCGGATGGGTGCCGAGATCGACTCACTGGCCGACGTCATCAACTTCGGAGTGGTTCCCGGCGGCATCGTCTACCTGGCACTGACGGGCGATCTCGGCAGCACCGACGTCGCGTGGATATTCGTGCTCGTGTACGTGTGCGCGATCGTGCTTCGGCTGGCCCGGTTCAACACCCTGCTCGACGACGAGGACGCGCCCGCCTACACCAAGGAGTTCTTCGTCGGGGTGCCCGCACCCGCCGCGGCCATCCTGGTACTGCTGCCGGTGGGCCTGCACGAACAGTTCGGCAGCGGCTGGTGGACGTCGGGTACCGCGGTGGGCATCTGGATGGTGGTGGTGGCGGCGCTGGCCGTGAGCCGGGTGCCCACCGCGTCGACCAAGGCCACCAAGGTGCCGCCGAGTGCGCTGGCGCTGCTGCTGGTCGGGGTCGCGGTGACCGCGGCGCTGCTGTTGACCTACCCGTACGTGCTGATGCTGGTCCTCATCGTCGCCTACCTGGCGCACATCCCGTTCGCGTGGCGCAATCAGCGCTGGGTGGCCGCCCGGCCCGAACAGTGGGATGCCCGCCCGTCCGAGCGGCGTGCCGAACGCCGCGCCGACCGCGCCGTGAGCGGTGGCCGGCGCCGGAGGCGGCCGTCGGTGTCCCGCTCGCATGCCCGGCTCGGGCTGCGCCGGCCCGGGCACACGTCCCCGAACGACCCGACCGATTCCCACTAGAACCACCTCCCGATAGAGCTCCTACTCCCGATAGAGCTCCTACGAGGAGACGAAAGAGCCGCCCGCAATGAGCGTTCCGCAACTGACCCTGACCGCGCGCGTCAACCCGTCGGCCGCCGACGCCCGCCGCGGCATCGTCCGCGTGCATCCGGAGGTACTGGCCGCGTTGTCGCTGCGGGAATGGGACGCGGTGTCGATCGTCGGGGCCCGGCGCACCGCCGCGGTGGTGGCCGGGGCCCCCGACATCGCGACCGGCACCGTCCTGCTCGACGACATCACCTTCTCCAACGCCGGGATCCGGGAGGACTCGGCGGTGGTGTTGCAGCCGGTCACCGTGCACGGGGCGGCGCAGGTCGTAGTGTCCGGATCGGTGCTGGCGAGCCGGTCGGTCGATCAAGCGACACTGCGACGGGCGCTGCTGGGCAAGGTGCTGTCGGTGGGTGACGCGGTGTCGTTGCTGCCGCGCGACCTCGGACCGGACCTGACGGCGAGCACCGCAGTGCGGGCGCTGGCCCGGTCGGTGGGTATCACCTGGACCAACGAGTTGCTGACGGTGAGTGCCGTCGACCCGGCCGGGCCGGTGAGCGTGCAGACCAACACCGCGGTGCTGTGGGCCGGCGACGACGTGGCCGACAATCACGGATCAGGAACCGCGGCCCAACCCGCGCCGGACGCAACGGGACCGCTGCGCTCGGCAGTCGCATCGCCGGTCGCGGGTACCGCGATGCCGACGTCCGGGGTGACCCGCGGCTGGCATCTCGTCGAACCACGACCCGAACCGGGCGGCCAAGCCGACACCGACACAGCAGAGCCCGCGGCCGGACACCCGCGGCCGGTGTCGCAGTTGGTCGGCGTCGACACCCAGGTCGCCCGCCTCACCGAGTGGGTCGCCATCACCCTCGACGAACCGCAGGTGCTGCGGGCCCTCGGCGCCACCCCCCGCCTCGGGGTGATCGTGTCCGGCCCGCCCGGCGTCGGCAAGGCCACCATGGTGCGGTCGGTGTGCGCGGGCCGGGTGCTGGCCGTGGTCGACGGTCCGTCGGTGGGTGCGCTGGAGGCGTCGTCGCGGCTGTCGGCGGTGTCGTCGGCGATCGCCGCGCTACGCCGCGGCCACGGGTCGGGAGTGCTCCTCATCGCCGACGTGGAGGCGTTGCTGCCCGCTGCGGCCGAACCCGTGTCGACGCTGATCCTCGACGAGCTGCGGACCGCGATCGGCGACGGTTCGGTGGTGCTGGTGTGCACCACCTCCGGCTCCGCCGCCGTCGACGGCCGCCTGCGCGACCCCGAGTTGTGCGACCGCGAACTGATCATCGGCCTGCCCGACGCCGCGCTGCGCGCCCGGCTGCTGTCGGCGATCCTGTCGGGGGTACCTACCGAACCGGGCCTGGACCTGAGCACTATCGCCGCCCGCACCCCCGGTTTCGTGGCCGCCGACCTGGCCGCGCTGGCCCGGGAGGCCGCGATCCGTGCCGCGGCCCGGGTGACGGCATCGCGCAACGGAGACGACAGCACCGGCGACGCTCCGATGCTGCGGCTGGCCGATCTGCAGGGGGCGCTGGAAGTGATCCGGCCGGTGTCGCGGGGTGACTCGCCCGACGTCGCGCTCGGTTCGATCACCCTCGACGACGTCGGCGACATGGTGGAGACCAAGCAGGCGCTCACCGAGACCGTCCTGTGGCCGCTGCAGCATCCCGACACGTTCACCCGCCTGGGCGTCGAACCGCCGCGCGGGGTGCTGCTGTTCGGACCGCCCGGCTGCGGCAAGACGTTCGTAGTGCGGGCCCTGGCCGCATCGGGCCGGTTGTCGGTGCACACCGTCAAGGGCGCCGAGCTGA
Source organism: Gordonia sp. (in: high G+C Gram-positive bacteria) (assembly GCF_020438995.1). GTDB lineage: Bacteria > Actinomycetota > Actinomycetes > Mycobacteriales > Mycobacteriaceae > Gordonia. The sequence goes on along the minus strand of NZ_JAGQTN010000262.1, from coordinate 28,290 downwards.
TGGACAAATGGGTGGGCGCGTCGGAGAAGGCGGTGCGCGACCTGTTCGCCCGGGCCCGTGAGTCGGCGCCGTCGCTGATCTTCCTCGACGAAGTCGACGCCCTCGCCCCGCGCCGCGGACAGTCCACCGATTCCGGCGTCACCGATCGCGTGGTGGCTTCGCTGCTCACCGAACTCGACGGTGTCGAACCACTCAGTGACGTGGTGGTGCTCGGCGCCACCAACCGGCCCGACCTCATCGACCCGGCGCTGCTGCGGCCGGGTCGCCTGGAACGGCTGGTGTTCGTGCCACCGCCCGACGCCGCAGCGCGCGGCGAGATCCTCCGCGCCTCGGGCAAGAACGTCCCGCTGGCCGGTGACATCGCCCTCGATGACCTGGCCGCCGACCTCGACGGCTATTCGGCGGCCGACTGTTCGGCCCTGCTGCGCGAGGCCGCGCTGTCGGCGATGCGCCGCGACATCGACGCCGCGACGGTGACCGCCGACGACATCGCGGCCGCCCGGCAGCGGGTCCGGCCGTCGCTCGACGCGGCGCAGGTGGAGAGCCTGCGGGCCTACGCCGAGCGCCGCCTGGATTAGAACACCGCCCGGGCTGGTCGGAGCGGGACTAGGCGCCCGAACCGGTAGCGTCCTGCCCGGTCTGGCCCGTCTGGTTCTGGCCGGTCTGATTCTGGCCGGTCTGATTCTGGCCGGTCTGATTCTGGCCGGTCTGACTTTGGCCCGTCTGGTTCTGGCCCGTCTGATTCTGGCCGGGAATGCCACCCTGCATTCCACCGGGACCGCCACCCATCCCGTTCTGGCCGGGCATACCGTTCATCCCACCCTGCATGCCGTTCTGCGAACCGGTCTGACCGCCGCCCTGCATATTGCCGCCCTGCATGTTTCCGCCCTGCATATTCCCGCCCGGCCCACCACCGTTCTGCGACATTCCCGGACCACCGCCCGACGACCCACCGTCACCGGCGACGTATCCGGCGCCGAAACCGAGGAGCGCGAACGCCGCGGCCACCCCGATCCCGCCGGCGATCAGGGTGTTGCGGGTCGTCAGCACCTTCCCCTCGGACTTGCCGGTTACGGGCTGCCCGACGACCGGGGCCTGCGGATACTGCCCCGCCTGCGGCTGCGGTCCGTCGACCACCGGCAGTTCATCGGTGTGGCCCGAGGTTGCGGTGCGGCCTGCGGCGGGCCGCTGCTGCGGATGTGTGGCCGGCTCGTGGGTAAACGACATCGATCTTCCCTTTCGCTCACATGGGCGCTCGCCCGTGCTGTGAGCTCCACAGTGGCGACCGTCCCTGCGGCCCGGCTGCCGGGACGTTGCGAATCAGCTGTGTGCCGGATCCCCCGCGAAACTCAGGGCTTGACTCTCGTCACCTGGTAGAACAGCGCGTTGGGTCCGCCCGCGGCGCCTGCGATGGTGCCGACCTGCACCCAGTACGCGTCGTCGCCGGACTTCTTCGTGAGCAGCACCACCCGGCGGCCGGCGTCGGTGGTTCGCTGGGACACCGTGTATCCGGCGGTGGTCAGCTTCTTCACCGCGGCGTCGAGCGCGTTGCCCTCGGCTCCGAGCCCCTGCATGGTGACGCTCCACCCGTCGTCCTCGTCGCCGGAAACGCTGAGAACGGTTCCGTCGGTCAGCAGCGGAACCTCCTTCCGCGGGAAGTTCGCGGGCAACGACGCCCCGCCCGGACCGTCGTCGGAGTCCGATGAACATCCCGCGAACAGACCGCCGACGATCAGGAACGACAAGATGAGCACGAGCGACCTGCCACAGCGGTTCATGGATGCAACGGTAAGATACGCACAACGGTCCCACAACGGCCCGGTCCCGCACGATGTCCATCCGGCGCGTCCACTTCCTGACACCGCCGACCGCAGACCTGGCGGTTCATCGTGCCGATCGGCTCGGCCCGCACTTCGGAACAGACCTGCCCCCGGGAACACACGGAACTTCGAGAACAGACGGACGAACGAGAACAGACAGGGTGCCCATTTGATTGCTGTGTTGGTCGCGCTCGGCCTGTGCGCCCTGCTCGCGCCGCCGGTGATCCATCGGATGGGCACCCGGGGCTTCTACCTGCTCGCGCTCGCACCAGCCTGTGCGCTCATCTGGGTCATCGTCAACTGGCCGCGGGCACACGATCCGCCCCGGGTGGAGACGATCAGGTGGGTCGATTCCCTCGACATGAACATCGTGCTGCGCTTCGACACGCTCGCCGCGGTGATGTCGGTGCTCATCCTCGGTGTCGGGTCACTTGTGCTCTGCTACTGCGCGCACTACTTCGACTCGGTGCGCCCGCGGGTGGCCGTCTTCGGCGGCGAGATGGTCGCCTTCGCCGCCGCGATGTTCGGTCTCGTCGTCAGCGACAACATGCTGGTCCTGTACGTGTTCTGGGAACTGACCACCATCTTGTCGTTCATGCTGGTCGGCTTCTACGCCGTGCGCGCCACCTCCCGGCGCGCCGCCACGCAGGCGCTGCTGGTGACCACTCTGGGCGGTCTGGCGATGCTCGTCGGCATCATCATGCTCGGCGAACGGACCGGCAGTTATCTGCTGTCGGATCTACTCGCCGACCCGCCCGCATCCAGCGGGTACCTGCAGGTCGCGGTGGTCCTGGTGCTGGTGGGCGCGCTCAGCAAGTCGGCGATCGTGCCGTTCCACTTCTGGCTGCCCGGTGCGATGGCCGCACCCACCCCGGTCAGCGCCTACCTGCATGCCGCGGCGATGGTGAAGGCCGGCGTGTATCTGGTGGCGCGGCTGGCACCCGGATTCGGGTCGTTCACCGGCTGGCAGATCGCCGTCATCTCCCTGGGTCTGCTCACGATGGTCGTCGGCGGCTGGCGGTCGCTGCGCGAACTCGATCTCAAACTGATCCTGGCGTTCGGCACGGTCAGCCAGCTCGGTTTCCTGACGGTGCTGGTCGGTTTCGGCGACGCCAACGTGATGATGGCCGGGCTGGCGATGATCGTCGCGCACGCCATGTTCAAGGCGGCGCTGTTCATGGTCGTCGGCATCATCGACCACTCCACCGGCACCCGCGACGTGCGCAAGCTGGCGCGCCTCGGTGAGCGGCTGCCCGTCCTGATGGGTATCTCGGCCGTCGCCGGAGCGAGCATGGCCGGGCTGCCGTTCACGATGGGTTTCGTCGGCAAGGAGACCGCGTTCGCGGCCGTGTGGGGTTCGGGTGCCCTCGCGACCTGGCAGACCCACACCGTCGACATCGTGATACTGATCGGCTCGGTGATCACCTTCGCCTACACCACCCGGTTCCTGTGGGGCGCGTTCGGCCGCAAGGTACGCACCGAGCCGAGCGCCGCCGTCGTCAAGATGCATCCGCCCGGTCCGCTGTTCTATCTGGCCCCGACGGTCCTCGCGGTCGCCGGTGTCGCCGCCGGATTCGCCGCCGGACCGATCGGCTCACTGCTCGAACCGCACGCGCAGACCCTGCCGTCATACGGTCACGAACTCGAACACCTGGCGATGTGGCACGGATTCGGGCTTCCGGTGGTGTTCTCGATCATCGTGATCGTGGCCGGCGCCGCACTGTTCCTGCTGGTCCGACGCCTGCGCGAGCGGGTGTTCGGGTTCCGGCCGCTGCTCAACGCCGACCGCATGTACGATGCGACGCTGCGCGGCGCCGACACCCTGTCGCTGCTGCTGACCCGGAACACCCAGCGCGGTTCGCTGCCCATCACCCAGGGCGTGATCCTGTCGACGATGATCATCCTGCCGCTGGTGGTGCTGTTCACCGGTGCGCGCACCTCACTCGAGATCGCGGGCTTCGACGCCGCCTCACAGGTGGTCGTCGGCGGCATCATGGTGGCCGCCGCGCTCGCCGCGACCGTGCTGCGCAACCGGCTGGCAGCGACGCTCGTAGTCGGTGTCACCGGTTACGGCTGCGGCACCCTGTTCGCCCTCTACGGCGCCCCCGACCTGGCACTGACCCAGTTCCTCGTCGAGACGCTGACCCTGGTGATCTTCGTGCTGGTGCTGCGCAAACTTCCCGCCGAACCCGAACCGCGGCACGCGACCGGCTTCAAGACGGCCCGTGCCCTGCTCGGTGTGGCGTTCGGCGCCGCCCTGGTGGTGATCGGCCTGTTCGCGGCGGCCGCCCGCTCGGATCAGCCGCTGCACATCGACCTCCCCGCGGCCGCCTACGAGTTCGGCCACGGCGCGAACGCGGTCAACGTGCTGCTGGTGGACATCCGCGCCTGGGACACCCTCGGCGAGATCTCGGTGCTGATCGTCGCCGCGACGGGCGTGGCGTCGCTGGTGTTCCGCAACCGCCGCTTCGGTGCCGCACCCCGGGTCGCCGACGCCACTCGCGACGGCACGGCCGCCCGCAGCGGACCGGCCGGGGCACCGGACGATGACGACGTTCCCCCGGACCGCACCACCTGGCTGCTCGGCAGCGACCTGCGCGACCCGCGACACCGGTCGATGGTGCTGGAGGCGACCACCCGGCTCATCTTCCCCACCATCGTGGTGCTGTCGGTGTACTTCTTCTGGGCCGGTCACAACTCGCCGGGCGGTGGTTTCGCCGCCGGCCTGACGATGGGGCTGGGGCTGGTGCTGCGCTACCTGGCCGGTGGCCGCTACGAACTCGGTGAAGCACTGCCGCTGGAACCCGGACGCATCCTCGGTGCCGGGCTGGCCATCTCGGCGGCCACCGCGACGATATCGCTGCTGCTGGGTGCGCCCGCGCTCTCGTCGGCGGTGTTCAAGGTCACACTGCCGCTGCTCGGCGACGTCAAGCTCGTGACGGCCCTGTTCTTCGACCTCGGCATATACATGATCGTCGTGGGGCTGGTCCTCGACGTACTGCGTAGCCTCGGCGCACGTCTGGACGTGGAGAACGTCGCCGAACCGAACAGTCCCGCGGCACCCCGATTCGCGACGGAGACCGGCCCGGGCGTGAACCCGGCCGACACCGGGACGGCACCTGCGGGCGGGGTGAGCCGGTGAGCATCAACCTCGGACTTCTCATCGTCGTCGGCGTGCTGGCGGCATGCGGTGCCTACCTGCTGACCGAACGCAGCCTCGTTCGGATGCTGCTGGGCCTGCTGCTGTGCGGCAACGCGATCAACCTGATGATCGTCGTCGTCTCCGGCGGGCCCGGCGACCCACCGATCAAAGGCCGCACCTCGACCGGGCAGGGCGGTGACGCCGACCCGCTCGCCCAGGCGATGGTGCTGACCTCGATCGTCATCACCATGGGCGTGGCGGCATTCGTGCTGGCCATGGTCTACCGATTGTTCGTGCTCAACCGCGACGACGACGAGGTGTCCGACGACACCGAGGACGTCAAGATCGTGAAGGGTTCGCTGTCGGACGCCCCCGACCGCGACCGTACCGACGACCCGGTGACTCTCGCCGACACCGCGGCCGGCGACCTGTACGACGACGACGGCAACCCGCTGACCCCCGAGGAGTTCGAGGCCCTGCACCAGGACCAGATAGAGACCGACCTGATCCCGGCCAGCTCCGGCGACTTCCGCGACGAGATGTCCGACGAGGATCCGCGGCGCACCGGCTCCGAATCCGCCGGTGAGGTACCCGGTCGCGACAACCCGGCGGGGGGTGCCTCGTGACTCCGCAGAGTTCATGGATACCGGTGCTGGTCACGCTGCCGGCACTGGTCCCGCTGATCGCCGCCGCCCTGACCCTGCTGCGCGGGCGCAGTCCCCGTTTCCAGCGCGCCGTCACCGTCGTCGCGCTGGCCACGGTGTTCGTCGCATCGTGCCTGATGCTGTATCTGACCGGCGAACACGGCACGTTCGCGGTGATGATCGGCGGCTGGGGCGACAAGGGTTACCCGAACGGCCCGCTCGGCATCACGCTGGTCGTCGACCAGTTGTCGGCGCTGATGCTGGTGGTGTCGACGATCGTGCTGCTATGCGTGGTGCTGTACGCGATCGGCCAGGGTATCCGCGACGGCACCAGCACCCGACAGCCGGTGTCGATCTTCCTGCCGTCGTATCTGATCCTCACCGCGGGCGTGTGCAACTCGTTCCTCGCCGGTGACCTGTTCAACCTGTTCGTCTCGTTCGAGGTGCTGCTGGCGGCGAGCTTCGTGCTGCTCACGCTGGGAGCGAGTTCCGAGCGGGTGCGCGCCGGGGCGTCGTACGTGATGGTGTCGATGGTGTCGTCGCTGATCTTCCTGGCGGGCATCGCGTTCGCCTACGCCACCACCGGCACCCTCAACCTCGCCGAGATGGCGGTGCGCCTCGACGACGTCCCCGACGGCACCCGCAACGCGCTGTTCGCGGTCCTGCTGGTGGCCTTCGGCATCAAGGCCGCGGTGTTCCCACTGTCGACGTGGCTGCCAGACTCGTATCCGACCGCCCCCGCCCCGGTGACCGCTGTGTTCGCGGGCCTGCTCACCAAGGTCGGCGTGTACGCGATCATGCGCACCCATTCGCTGCTCTTCCCGGGCGGCTCGATGGACAACGTGCTGCTCATCGCGGCCCTGGCGACGATGCTGATCGGTATCATGGGCGCGATCGCGCAGGCCGACATCAAACGTCTGCTGTCGTTCACCCTGGTCAGCCACATCGGTTACATGGTGTTCGGAATCGCGTTGTCGTCGAAGATCGGCATGTCGGCGGCCATCTACTACGTGGCGCACCACATTCTGGTGCAGACGACGCTGTTCCTGGTGGTCGGACTCATCGAGCGGCAGGCCGGGTCTGCGTCGCTGCGCAGGCTCGGCGGTCTCATCGCCAGCCCGGTGCTGGCCGTGCTGTTCCTGATCCCCGCGCTCAACCTGGGCGGTATCCCCCCGTTCTCCGGGTTCATCGGCAAAGTCGCGCTGCTGGAGGCCGGCGGCGAGGACGGCTCGGTGCTCGCATGGGTGCTCATCGGCGGCGGTGTGGTGACGAGCCTGCTCACGCTGTACGTGATGGCCCGCATCTGGACCAAAGGCTTCTGGCGGCCCCGCGCCGACGCCCCCGAAGGCGACCTCGCCGACGTCACCCCGTCGGCCCTCATCGACGAGAGCGCCGACGACATTGCCTTCGACGAACGTGAGGACGTGGGCCGGATGCCGCTGGGCATGGTGCTGCCGACGGCGGCGATGGTCGCGGCCGGTCTGGTGCTGACGATCTGGGCCGGCCCGATCTTCGACTTCACCGACCGCGCAGCAGAAAACGTCGTCGACCGGGGCGTGTATGTCGAAGCAGTTCTCGGAGGTGACGGTCAGTGAGCGGGCAGATGCCGGCCGATCCGGGCAGGACGTCGAAGCGGGAGGAGTTGCGTTCGGCGCTGGCAGAACGGTATCCGGTGGCCAAGAAGGGACCGATCCGGTCGGCGCTGATCAATGTGTGGCGGCTGTCGTTCCTGGTGGTCGCGTGGGCCGTCCTCGGGTTCTGGGTGTGGCTGCACGGCAAGATCCGGCTGCCCAAATGGCTCGGCGGCGACGCCCGCGAGGTCGCGGTCCGGTTGTGGACGATCACCTGGCTGACGTCGGTGTGGGTGTTGCTGTGGGGCACCATCTCGTGGGCGAACGTGCTCGGCGGTATCGGGGTGGCGCTGGCGATCATGATCCTGCTGCCGCTGCCCCGCGTGCCGGTCGAGGGCCGGCTGCACCCGTTCGTGCTGCTGCAGATCGTCGCCCGGCTCATGGTCGATTTCTGCGTGTCGAGCGCACAGGTCGCATGGGCCGCGATCCGCCCGGGCAAACCTCCGCTGGGCGCGGTGGTGCGGGTGCGCGTGGCCATCAAGTCCGACATGGTGCTCACCCTGGCCGTCGACTACATGAACCTGGTGCCGGGCACGATGGTTCTGGAGATCGACCATCGCCGCCGCATGCTGTACGTGCACATCTTCGACGTCCGCAGCGAGGCCCGGGTCAAGGCGTTCTACAAATCGGTGGCGTGGGTGGAGCGGGCCTTCATCCGGGCGTTCGAGCGTGACAGCGAATGGCATCCGAGCCCCTACCACGGCATCGATGACGAGTTCCATCACGTCTCGCAGCAGGCTCGGCGGCGCCTGGACAAGCGGGGACACGACAAGCAGGGACACGACAAGCAGGGACACGACAAGCAGGAGGGACAGTCATGACGATCGTGTGGACGGTCGTGACCGTCCTGCTGCTCATCTCGGCGGTGCTGACGAGCGCCCGCATCCTGATGGGCCCGACGTCGCTGGACCGGGTCGTCGCCCTCGATGTGCTGGTGGCGTTGTGTATGTGCGGGCTCGCGGCGTGGGCCGCCTACAGCGGTGATTCGACGGTGATCCCGGCGATCGTCGCGCTGAGCCTGCTCAGTTTCATCGGGTCGATCTCGATCGCCCGATTCCGGGTGCGGGACGATCAGTCATGATCTGGGACGTCGTCTCGTCGGTGCTGCTGGTGACCGGGTCGGTGCTGGCGCTGACCACCGCGATCGGTCTGATCCGTTTCCCCGACACCCTGTCCCGGATGCACGCGGCCACCAAACCGCAGACGTTCGGCCTGTTGCTGATCCTCACCGGTTCGGCAATCCGCCTCGGCAGCGACCACATCGACGTCGGCATGCTGGTGCTGGCCGCGATGTTCGCGCTGATCACCGCCCCGGTGGTGGCCCACCGCATCGGCCGCCTGGTCTATCAGGAGCAACGTGCCCGCGACGGCCTGATGAACCCCGACGACATGGAGTCCGGCAACCGCGACTGAGCGGACCCGATCAGTGCACCAAATCGTCGGGCGTCGCCGAGAACGCGAACGGTTCGGTAACGGTGAACGCGTCGTCCCCGGATGCCCGCGCCGACTCCTGGTAGGCTCCGTCGACCAGGGTCCACGCAACGATCGACGGTTCGTCGGGATCGACGACCCAGTAGTGCGCGCACCCGGCCCGCAGCAGCCTGTCCTTCTTCAGCAACAGGTCGATACCCCGCGTCGACGGCGAGAGCACCTCGATCGCCAGCATCGGTGCGACCGGCAGGTCGCGGTCGGTGTAGTCGGCGTCCGGGGCGACGAGCAGGTCCGGCTGGATGACCGTATCGTCGGCGAGTACGACGTCAAAGGGTGCCGGCAGCAGTTCTGCATCGTCCGGGCACGCCTCGAACAACAGCACACCCAGCCGCATCACCGCCCGCTGATGCACCCGCCGCGGTGCCGGGCTCACGATGAGAATCCCGTCGATGAGTTCGTATCGGTGCCCATCATCGGGCATCGCGTCGAGATCGTCGCGGGTCAGTGCCCTGCCGCGCGGCAGCCCGAGCACATCCGAGGTCATAGCTGTCATAGTAAATTCCTCCCCTCCCATAGCCATCTATTCAACCGTGGATCCGGATGCTCCGGGCCTGCGATTTCCTGGCTGTGGATAACTCCGGGGACTCAGCCGTGTTCGGCAATGACCGCGAGCACGGCCTCGCCGTATGTCTCACGCTTCTTCTCGCCGATGCCGCTGATGGCACCGAGTTGGTCGAGGGTGACCGGACGGTGGGCGGCCAGGGCCTGCAGGGTGGCGTTGCTGAACACGACGTACGCGGGCACGTCCTGCTCCTTGGCGGTGGCGGTGCGCCAGGTGCGCAATGCCTCGAACAGGTCCTGGTCGGCGGGGTCGAGGTCGTCGGCGGCGGTGGCCTTTCGCGCTTTCGGTCCCGATCCCGAACCCGTCACCCGGCCGATGACGTCACGGCGCAACGGTACCGGAGTCTGGCCACGGAGCACCCCGCCGGCGTCGTCCCCGAGGATCAGCGTGCCGTATTCGCCTTGGGCGGTGAGGATTCCGCGGGCCAGCAACTGCCGGACGACGCTGCGCCAGTCCTGGTCGGACAGGTCGGTGCCGATGCCGTAGGTGCTCAGTCCGTCGTGTCGCTGGGTGCGGATGCGTTCGGTGTCCTTGCCGCGCAGGATGTCGATGAGGTGCCCGGCGCCGAACTTCTGGCCGCGTTCGCGGTCGAGCCGCCAGATCGTCGACAGCAGCTTTTGCGCCGGGATGAGGCCATCGAACGTCTCGGGTGGTTGCAGGCAGGTGTCGCAGTTGCCGCACGGCGCCGATTCCTGACCGAAGTAGCCGAGCAGGTTCTGTCTGCGGCACGACACCGTCTCGCACAGGGCAAGCATGGCGTCGAGGTGCTGACCGAGCCGAATCTTGAACGCCAGGTCACCGGGGCTGGAGTCGATGAGCCTGCGTTGCTGAACCACGTCGGCCAGGCCGTATGCCATCCACGCCACCGACGCCTGCCCGTCGCGGCCGGCGCGGCCGGTCTCCTGGTAGTAGCCTTCGACCGATTTGGGCAGGTCGATGTGGGCGACGAAACGCACATCCGGTTTGTCGATGCCCATCCCGAACGCGATGGTCGCCACGACGATCACGCCGTCCTCGCGCAGGAATCGGGCCTGATTGTACGCACGCACCCGGGCGTCGAGTCCGGCGTGATAGGGTAGCGCGTCAAATCCCTGCTTGCACAGGAACTCTGCCGTCTGCTCGACGCTCTTGCGGCTGAGCGCGTACACGATGCCGACGACCGGGCCGTCCACGCCGACGAGTTCGGGGACCGACCGGATAAACGAGACCAGTTGCCTGCGCGGGTCGGCTTTGGCGTCGATCCGGTATTGGATGTTGGGCCGGTCGAAACTCGCGACGAAATGCTTGGCATCGCCGAGCCTGAGCCGTTCGGTGATCTCCCGGTGCGTTTCACGGGTTGCGGTGGCGGTCAACGCCATTCGCGGTACACCGGGGAAACGCTCGGCCAGATCCCCGAGCGCGAGGTAGTCGGGCCGGAAGTCATGACCCCACTGCGACACGCAATGCGCCTCGTCGATCGCGATGACACTGAGCGTGCCGCGCTGGAGCAACTGCGTGGTCTGCGCCCCCGACAATCGTTCGGGAGCCACGTACAGAAGATCGAGTTGCCCTGTCAGATAAGCATTCTCGACCTCGCCACGTTCCTGCGCCGACTGGGTCGAATTGAGGTAGGCCGCGCGCACACCACTGGCCCGCAGCGCATCGACCTGGTCGTGCATGAGCGCGATGAGCGGACTGATCACCAGCCCCGTGCCCTCCCGGACCAGCGCCGGCACCTGGTAGGTGATGGACTTACCGCCACCGGTCGGCATGAGCACGATCGCGTCGCCCCCGCCGATCACCTGCTCGACGATCGCCGCCTGGTCGCCCCGGAACGCGTCGTATCCGAATACGGTCCGCAACGCCTCGATCGCCGACCCGAACCTCGCGGGCGCAGTCGCTTGCGGCAGTTCCCCCGGCTGCCCCCATCCCTCGTCGGATGGTGGCACGTCGTCGTACTCGTCCGGCGGCACGTCATCAAAAAACGGCACGTCCGCATACGGATCGGAAACACTCGGCGGCATCCCCCCACCCTATCGGCCACCACGACATTTCCGGTCGTCGTGGCGACTACATCCCCAGCTTGGCCTCTCACCGCCCCCACCTGCTGGTTTCTCATCCAGCCGGCATAGGCAAAGCCCTCAGTATCAATTCGGCGGAGCCAACACGTCCACCACCGAGACCAGCGCCTCGCGGGCGGCGTTGATGGGTTCGGTGGGATGTTGGCCGAGCGCACCCATGACGGCCCCGTCTTCGACAGCGATGAGACAGCGCACGTGGACGGGGTCGGCGAGCCGACCGGATTTCTGCAGGACGTCGGTATGCACGCCGGCCAGGAGCGCGTGGTGATCGGCGATGACGGCGTTGAGCAGGGCGTAGCGGGGGGCGAGCGCGAACATCTCGTAGCGGACGGCGAGGTCGTGGACGCTCGCATCCGGCCCGACGAACACCTCGGCGAGGGCGTCGGCCATGGCGCGGGCCCCACGCCGCCGACGACGCAGTGCGGCCCCGCGTGCGGTGATGGCCGCCTCGTCACAGCGGCACACATAGTCGGCGGCCTGCGCCATGAGGTCTTCGAGAGACCCGAAGTAGTAGGTGGTGGACGCGAGCGGCAGCTCGGCCCGATCGGCGACGGCTCGGTGGCGGACAGCATCGAACCCGCCTTCGAGAAGGAGCGCTCCGGCCGCCTCGATGAGCCTGGAACGCCTGCGCACTCCCTTAGGGGTCGCCGCTGACGTCATGGGTTTCATCGTCCCAAACCGATGTGGGCAGCGCGCCGGTTTCCACGAAAACCACACAGGTCCGGCCGTGTTTCGTCTGCCGAAGCAACGGCGTCAGGATCTACAGTGCGATGCGTCCTTCGAGGGCGGCTTTGCCTATGTCGGTGCGGTGGTGGCTGCCGGGGAGTTTGATGGCCGCGATGCGCTCGTAGGCCTGGGCGCGTGCCTGTTCGAGGTCGGCGCCCGTGCCGATGACGGCCAGTACCCGTCCGCCGGAGGAGACGATGTCGCCGTCGTCGTTGCGTTTGGTTCCGGCGTGCAGGACGCCGTCGGCGCCTGCCCCGGTGATGACGTCGCCGGTGCGTGGAGTGCCGGGATAGTTCTGGGCGGCCACGACGACGGTGACGGCGGCGCCGTCGGACCAGTGCAGCGGCGGCAGTTGATCGAGGGTCCCGGTGGCGACGGCGTTCAGCGCCTCGCCGAGGGGTGATTCCAGCAGGGCGAGCACCGCCTGGGTTTCGGGATCGCCGAAGCGGCAGTTGAATTCGACGACGGCCGGCCCGTCGGCACCGATCGCCAGGCCCGCGTACAGCAGGCCGGAGAACGGAACTTCGCGCCGAACCATTTCCGCGGCAACGGGTTTGACCACCTCGTCGACGATCCGGGTCACCATTTCGTCGGGCAGCCACGGCAGCGGGGTGTAGGCACCCATGCCACCGGTGTTGGGTCCGGTGTCGTTGTCACCGACCCGTTTGTGGTCCTGCGCCGGGAGCAGCGGCACCACGTTCTCCCCGTCGACGAGGCAGAACAGCGAGACCTCGGGTCCGTCGAGGAAGCTTTCCAGGAGCACGGGATGTCCGGATTCGAGGCATTCGGCGGCGTGGTCGCGGGCCACGGCGCGGTCGGCGGTGACCACCACGCCCTTTCCTGCGGCCAGGCCGTCGTCCTTGACCACCCAGGTGGGACCGAACCGGTCGAGTGCGGCGTCGAGTTTGGCCGGGTTGTCGACGACCTCGGCGTGTGCGGTGCGCACACCGGCCGCCGCCATGACGTCCTTGGCGAATGCCTTGGATCCTTCGATCCGGGCCGCCTCGGCGCTCGGTCCGAAAGTGGCGATACCCGATTTGCGCAGGGCATCGGCGACACCGAGGACCAGCGGCACCTCCGGCCCGATGACGACGAGATCGGCCTCGACCTGCCTGGCCAGCGCCACGACCGCCTCGCCGGAGGCGACGTCGACGGCGTGGTTGGTGGCGACGGCCGCGGTGCCCGCGTTACCGGGGGCCACGTGCAGGTCGGTGACCGACGGGTCACGTCGGAGTCCGAGGAGCAGGGCATGTTCGCGGCCGCCCGAGCCGATCACGAGTACGCGCACGGGGACGACTCTACAGTCCGCACAGCTCAGGCTCCCTGTGGATAACTCTGTACATCGAGGGTCGTCGCGGCCGGGTCGGCAGTACAGTCGACAGACGCGAAGCACAGGCAGGGCGGGGGCACTGATGGCAGATATCGACGATCTCGACGCGCGACTGACCGCGGTCGAGAACAGACTGGACGACGTGGACGGGCAGTCACGCCGGGCACGGGAGGATTCGGCAGCGGCCCGGGTTCTCGCGGGCGCGGCGGACAGGGACGTCTCCGAGATGCGTTCGGAACTACAAGGACACACCAGGGTCCTGAACGCACTTCGAGAGACTCAATTGGAACATCAAGCGCGATTCGATCGCGTAGATGGCGATCTCGCTGACTTGCGAAGGGGTTTCGGCGTCCTGCATACAGGAATGAATCGCATCACCGAAATGCTCACCGAGTTGCTGAACCGGGAACGCTGAACCCGGAACGCCGATCAAGGAGCACAGCCGCACGAACCGGAAAGGCTCCCGTCCGCCGCCGATGTCCGGTTGCGGACGGGAGTCGTTCGCTATGTACCTCCCGCAGATGCCACAGGCGCGGTCAGGTCGTAGAGGGTGACACCGTCGACGGTCTGCGATGTGAAGTGTTCGGTGACCCAGGTGCTGATCTTCTCGCTCGTGCGCTCGCCCTGCCCCCCGCCGGGTCCACCGCCGAAGAATCCACCACCGAAGCGGCCGCCGGCAATGAAGTAGTGGATCTTGCCGTCGGCGACCATTTTCTGGAACTGCTCCGGTGTCGGCGACGGGTCGGTGCCGTTGAAGCCGCCGATCGGCATCACCGAGTGGCCGGATTCGAGCTGATACCCCGACGCCGAGTTGGAGCCGATCGCAGCGGCGACCCAGGTGTAGCGGTTCGCGTCGGCCCGCAGGAGCGCCAGGATCTGCGGGCCCGGCCGCGATCCGTCGAGGAGTCCGCCCGGACCACCGAAGCCGCGGTAGCCGCCGAAGCCGCGGTAGCCGCCGAAGCCACCGCCCGGACCGGCGGGTCCGGACCGGCCTCCAGGACCCGGCAACGCGCCCGGACCGGCCGAGTCACCCCGGCGATGCCGGACTCCCGGGTCAGGTGCCGGACTCGGCGGCCCGTCGGCCGGGCTACCCATCGGCCCCCGCCCGTGCCCGAATCCCTGCATGTGTCCCTGCCCATTCCCGAACCCCGGCCGGTGCCCGAATCCCAGTCTGCGCCCCGGACCGCCGGGCGGACCGAATCCGCCTTCCACCCGCGGCCCCGCCGATGGGACGCCACCGGAGACGGGTGAGCCGATGGTGTCGATCGCGTACGCCGCGGGACCGGCCATCCCGGCGACGACGGCCGCCACCCCGGCACCGGCCACGATCATGCGCAGCCGTCGCGAGGAGTCCGGGAGGAGCAGTACCAGCCCGGCGACCAGCCCGACGACCAGCACCACCCACCGCAGCCAGCTCACGAAATCGGGGGTCCGGCCCAGCAGCACGAATCCCCAGATCGCGGCCGTGCCCACCGCGACGGCAAGAACCGCCCGCACCCAGAACTGCTCGCGGGCACGCCAACAGACCGCGGCCCCGCCACCGACGAGCGCCGCGACCGCGGGTGCGAGTGCGGCCGTGTAGTAGCTGTGGAAGATGCCGGCCATGTAGCTGAAGACGCCCACCGTGACGATCAGCCACAGACCCCACACCGTGAGAAACGCTAGTCGGGGTTTGCGGTTGTCGTCCTCATCCCGTCCGTTTTCGCCCCGGCCAACTCGGGCCACGATCACCAGCGCCACCACCCCGAGGATGATCGCGGTGGGGATCAGCCAGGCGATCTGGCCGCCCTGCGCGGGAGTGAACATCCGGTCCCACCCGGTCTCGCCCCACACACCGCCGCGCCCACCGGGCCCGCCCGGTCCCCCATATGCCCCACCGGGGCCGAATCCACCACCGAACCCGCTACCGGAACCGTAGCCACCACCGGGGTGCACACTTCCGTGTTCCTCACCGTTGAGCCGGCCGATCCCGTTGTAGCCCAACGTCAGTTCGAGGATCGAATTGTTCTGCGAGCCACCGATATACGGACGCGACGAGGCCGGCCACAATTCGACGGCGAGAATCCACCAGCCCGCACTCACGATCAACGCACCGAGTGCCACCACCAACTGACCCAGCCGCCGCAGCACGGTCCCGGGCCCGAACGCCAAGTACGTGATGGCCAGCGGCGGAACCACCAGCATCACCTGCAATTGCTTTGTGAGAAAACCGAATCCGACCAGGGCACCGGTGAGGATCAGCCATCGCCACCGGCCGTCCTCCACCCCGCGCAGCAGCGCCCACACCGAGGCGACCATCAGCAGAATCAGCAGCGCCTCGGGGTTGTTGAACCGGAACATCATCGCCGCCACCGGGGTCACCGCCAGCACCAGGCCGGCGAGAATGCCCGCCCAATGCCCGAAATACCGGCGCGTGATCACGTAGACCAACGCCACCGAAGCCACTCCCATGAGCGCCTCGGGCACGAGAATCGACCAGGAATTCAATCCGAATACCCGCACCGACAACGACGGAATCCACAGCGATGCAGGTGGTTTGTCCACGGTGATCGAATTGGCCATGTCCGAGGAGCCGAAGAACCACGCCTTCCACGACTGCGAACCGGCCTGAATCGCCGCCGAATAGAATGAATTGGCCCACCCGTTGATCGACAGATTCCACAGATAGGCCACCGCGGTGCCCACCAGCAGAAGCAACAGCGAAAACCGCTCCCGTATCACGGGAGCGGTTATAGCACGCCATACAGGCGGACGAGTCCCCTCGCCCGCCTGTACGATATCGGAATTCTCCGGGACCACCTCGGCCATCAGCGGCCGGATTCCCGGGGCACGACCAGGTCCGCGGTGTCGGTAGCGGCGGTCGCGGTGTGCGACCGGAACACCCAGCGCAGTCCCACGAACCGGATCGCCGTCGCCACCAGGTTGGCCACCAGCAGGACCAGCAGCTCAAGATGTTTGGACGCCCCCGGCACCCAGGCGTGCAGCACGAACAACGACCCGGCGGTCACCACCCAGCCGAACATGAAGATGCCGAGCCCGAATACCTGGTGCTTGACGACGTTCTCCGTGCCGCGCACCCCGAAGCTGAACCCCCGGTTGGCCGCGGTGTTGAACACCGCCGAAATACCCAGTGCCACAAAGTTGGACACCTGCGCACCGAACAGCGAGTGCAGCATCAGGTACAGCACCGCGTACACGATCGTCGACGCCACACCCACCACACAGAACCGCGCCAACTGACCGGACAATCCGAACGGGACGCCCGCGACGCGCGGGCCGGGATGGCGCGACCGGCCCATGCTGGCACGCAGTTCGGCGACGGGCAGCGTGCCGTCGACCAGGGCCCGGCCGACGCGGGCGCAGCCCTTGAGGTCGGCCACGGCGGTGGCGACGATGTCGACGCTGCTGTTCGGGTCGTCGATCCAGTCAACCGGGACCTCCGCGATACGCAGTCCGATCCGCTCGGCCACGACCAGCAGTTCGGTGTCGAAGAACCAGCCGGTGTCCTCGACGTACGGCAGCAGTTCGCGGGCAATGTCGGTGCGCATCGCCTTGAATCCGCACTGGGCGTCGGAGAAGCGGGCGCGCATCGCGGTGCGCAGGATGAGATTGTAAGAGCGCGAGATGAATTCGCGTTTCATACCGCGTTCGACGCGTGATCCGTTGGACAGCCTGCTGCCGATCGCGATGTCCGAGTGGCCGGAGATCAGCGGCGCGATGAGCGGCATCAGCGCGTTCAGGTCGGTCGACAGGTCGACGTCGCAGTAGGCGACGATGTCAGCATCGCTGTCGCGCCACACCGCGTTCAGTGCCCGGCCGCGGCCCTTCTCGTCGAGGTGCACCACCCGCAGACCGTCGACGCTCTCGGTCAGCGAGACCGCGCGGCGCACGGTGCCGTCGGTGCTCGCGTTGTCGGCGACGGTGATCCGCGCCGGATACGGCACGTTGGCGCGCAGGTGGGCATCGAGGCGGCGCACCGCGTCGACGATGTCGTCCTGCTCGTTGTACACCGGGATGACGATGTCGAGCGTCGGATGGGGTTGCGAGGTGTCGGCCAGAGTGTGCACCGTCGAGGCGGGGCGACCGAGGGTGTCTGTCGTCATGTCGTACAGATTGCGGGCCGAAACTGGGACGCCTCCGGCTTCTACCTGTCAGGTTCCTGTCAACGTGAACCCAGAGGTTCCCGATAGCCCCATATGGTCCCGATAGCCCCATATGGTCCCGATAGCCCCATATGGTCCCGATAGCGTGGACGTATGTCCCCACCAGACCAGTTGCAGGCCGACCAGCTGCGGATCGCCGACCGGGTCATCGCAAGCCTGGCCGGCGACGGTGCCCACCTGCGCCCAGATCAGTTGCGGGCGGTCGCGGCGCTGACCCGCCCCGGTGCTCGGGTCCTCGTCGTGCAGGCCACCGGCTGGGGCAAGTCGGCGGTGTACTGGACGGCGACGGCCATCGGCCGGGCGAGCGAAGCGAGGGGGAATGTCCGGGCGAGCGGAGCGAGGGGGGATGTCGGGGCGAGCGAAGCGACGGGGGATGTCCGGGCGAGCGAAGCGACGGGGGATGTCGGGGCGAGCGAAGCGACGGGGGATGTCGGGGCGAGCGGACGCGGACCGACGCTGATCGTGTCGCCACTGCTGTCGCTGATGCGTGATCAGGTAGCGGCGGCCGAACGTGCGGGACTACGCGCGGCCACCCTCAACTCGTCGAACTTCAGCGACTGGGAGATCATCGAAAATAACTTACGCACAGGCGATCTCGATGTTCTCCTGGTGTCCCCGGAGCGCCTGGCCAATCCCGGTTTCGGCAGGCGCGTGCTCGACAATCTGAGCGGAAGACTCGGCCTGCTGGTGATCGACGAGGCGCACGCCATCTCGGACTGGGGTCACGATTTCCGGCCCGACTACCGCCGCGTCGCCGACGTCCTGCGCACCGCCGACGCGGACACTCCGGTGCTGGCCACGACCGCCACCGCCAATGCCCGTGTCACTGCCGACGTGGCCGGCCAACTCGGCCCCGACACCCTCGTTCTGCGCGGACCGTTGGCACGAAACTCATTGCACCTGAACGTCATCGACGGATTGTCGCCGATGCAGCGGTACGCCTGGACGGCCCGCAACCTGTCCGCACTGCCGGGCTCGGGCATCGTCTACGTGCTCACCGTCGCCGACGCCGACAGGCTCGTCGAGGCCATCCGGGCCGTGCAGGGCCCGGACTATCCGGTCGCCGCGTACACCGGGCAACTCGACGCCGACCGCCGCCACGCCCTCGAGGACGCGCTCCTGCGCAACGAAGTCAAGGCACTGGTGGCCACGTCGGCACTCGGAATGGGTTACGACAAGCCGGATCTCGGGTTCGTGGTGCATGTGGGCGCACCCGCGTCACCGGTGTCGTACTACCAGCAGGTGGGCCGTGCCGGCCGCGCCCTCGACAGCGCCGTGGTGGTGCTGCTGTCCTCTGCCGCCGACGACCGGATCTGGGAGTACTTCGCCACCTCCACCATCCCCGACCCCGAACAGATGACCAAGTTGCTCGACGCACTCAACACATCAGCGCAACCACAATCGGTCCCCGCACTCGAATCGTCAACGGGACTGCGCCGCAACAAGGTCGACCTCATGCTCAAACAACTCGCCGTCGACGGCGCCACCGAACGCACCCCCGACGGCTGGGTGAGCACCGGCCGGGAATGGTATTTCGACGCCGAACACTACGACGGAGTGATCGCGGTGCGCCGCCGTGAGGCCGACATCATGCGCGCCTACGTGCACGGTAACGCCTGCCTGATGACGCTGCTCACCGAGTCGCTCGACGACCCGCAGAGCGCACCGTGCGGCCGGTGTTCGGTATGCCGCGGCGGCCTCACCGACGGACTGCCCGCCGGCACCGACGACGAGGACGTGCGTTCCATCACCGCGACGCTGCGCCGCTCGACACTGATCCTCGAACCCCGAAAGATGTGGCCCGGCAGCATACTCGGCGCTCCGTCAACAGCCCCGTCGCTACGCGCGCCCCGCGGCAGAATCCCCGCACAGCTGATGGCCGAGCCCGGCCGGGTCCTCGCCCATGCCGACGCACCCGAATGGACCGACGTCCTCGCCGGCGCCCGCAATGGTGACGACGGCGCGGTCACCGAACTCGCCGACGCCGCGGTCGCCACTCTCGCCCGATGGGGCCGCGAGTCCGGCATCCGGCCCGACGTCATCGTGTCGTTGCGGCTGACCGGAACCGGCATCGCCGAAACCCTCGCGGCCCGACTGCGCAAAGTCGGCCGCCGCGACGGTGGCGCCTATCCCGTCGGCCCCGGTGAGCCACCGTCCGACGCGACCGGCGCCGTCGAGGCCGCATACTGGCGCGGCCGACTCACCGATCCGCCTGCCGCGGCAGGTCAGACGGTGCTCCTCGTCGTCGACGCCACCACGTCCGGCTGGCCGATCACGATAGCCGCCGCGGCATTACGCGAGGCGGGTGCCACCGCGGTCCTACCACTGCTCATCCATAGAACTGTCGGCTGACGCCGGGCGAACTGTCGGCTGACGGTCCCCGAAACTCGTTCAGTCCGGCACGTTCTCCCGGTAACCGTGGTCGACGAGGCTCTGCCGGATCTTCACCGCATGCTCCTCGAGGGTTTCCTGCGTGACGTCCTTGGCGGCCTTGCTGAGGTCGAACGTCTCCATCGACAGCGCCGGGAACACATGCAGATGCACGTGCGGCACCTCCAGTCCGGCGATCAGCATGCCCATCCGCGGGGCGTCGAAGGCGTCCTTGACGGCCCGGCCGACCTTCTGCGCGACATCGGACAGGTGGGTGAAGGTGGCAGTGTCGATCTGTTCCCAGTGGTCGATCTCCTTGCGCGGGATCACCAGCACATGCCCCGGGGTGACGGGTTCGATGGTGAGGAATGCGACGGCCTGGCCGTCCTTCCACACGAACTTGCCGGGGAGATCGCCGTTGATGATGTGCGTGAATACCGATGCCATGACAGCAGTCTATTGCTCCGGACCCGCCTCGCCCCCGGGTTGCCGGACGAACGGGACCAACGTCCATCCGTTCCCTGTTCGGCCGGCCGGCGCTCAGACCGCCTCGCGCGGCAATCGCACCCAGAACCGGGCGCCCTGCCCCGGGGCGGAGTCCACCCCGACGGTGCCCCCGTGCGCCGCGACCAGGGCCGCGACGATCGACAACCCGAGCCCACTGCCACCGCCCTCACCACGATGACGCGAGGCGTCCCCGCGATAGAACCGCTCGAAGACGTGCGCCACCTCCTCCTCGGTGAGTCCGTTGCCGGTGTCGGTCACCGACAGCACCAGGTGTGTGCTGTCGTCGGCCTCGATACCGACAGTGATCGCCGCGTCGGCAGGGGTGTGCGCGATCGCGTTGTTGATGAGATTGCGCAGCACCTGCATGAGCCGGTTCACGTCCCCGGACACCACCGGCGGATCGTCCATCGGGTCCAGATGCACACCGATGTCGCGATCGGGGGCGGCGGCCCGCGCCGAATGCACGGCGTCGGACGCCAGCGAGAGCAGGTCGACCGGCCGGGATTGCAGCGGCCGGTGCGCATCGAGCCTCGCCAGCATCAGCAAGTCCTCGACCAGCAGTTTCATCCGCTGCGCCTCGGTATCGATGCGGCCCATCGCCTCCGAGGAGGGCACCGCACCCTGCTTGTACAGTTCGCCGAAACCCTTGATCGAGGTGAGCGGGGTGCGCAGTTCGTGGCTGGCGTCGGCGATGAACCGGCGCATCGTCTCCTCCGACTCGCGGGCCTGCCGCTCGGAGGCCTCGGTGGCCGCGAACGCGCGCTGGATGTGCCCGAGCATCGTGTTCAGCGACGCAGACAAGCTGCCCACTTCCGTGTTCGTCGGGACCTGCGGCACCCGCATGGTGAGGTTGCCGTCGGCGATGGCGTGGGCGGTCTCCTCGACCCGGCGCAGGGGACGCAGACTCGCGCGCACCAGCAGGTAGCTGAGCACCCCGATCACCACAACAACGCCGCCGCCGATCCCGACCTGCAGCCAGATCAGCCTCGACACCGTCGACTCGACGTCGGACAGCGGTGTGGCCACCACCGATTCGGCAGTGCCGACAACGCTCCTGACCACCCGCCAACGCGGACCACCGCCACCTTCGGACGGCACAGTGATCGGTCCGGCATCGCCGTCACCGAGCCCGGACAGGTCGGGGCTGTGCGTGTAGCCCGCGTCGTCGCCGTAAACGGTGCCGTCGGAGGTGATCAGTCGCGAGTAGTACCGCGACGGCGGGCGCCGCGGGCCCGGCGGCGCGCCGAAGCCGTCGTCGCGGATGGGCCGTGCCCACGTCTCGATCGCGTTGCGCAGGCCGGTGTCGGTGCGGGAGATCAGGTCCGAGCGCATCGCCCCGGTGACCGCGAATCCCGACACCACCAGCCCCGCCATCACCAGCACCAGCGTTAACGCGACAAGCGAAACACGCAGTGGTACATGATGAATCGGCGTAAGCCGGGTGATCTCGGGACTGTCGGTCGCCGATGCGGCCATCAGTCTCTCGGCTCCCGCATCACATACCCGACACCGCGCAGAGTGTGGATGAGGCGCTTGTCGCCGTTGTCGAGCTTGCGCCGCAGATACGACACATACGATTCGACGACGTTCACCTCGCCACCGAAGTCGTAGTTCCACACGTGGTCGAGGATGCGCGGCTTGGACAGCACCGTCCCGGCGTTGACCATGAAGTAGCGCAGCAGCGTGAACTCGGTCGGCGAGAGCGAGACGAGTTCGCCGGCCTTCCACACCTCATGCGTCTCGTCGTCGAGGACGATGTCGGCGAAGGTGATGCGAGATGGCTTCTTGCTCTGCTCGGTGACTCCGGAACGGCGCAGCAGCACTTGGATTCGCGCGACGACCTCTTCGAGGCTGAACGGTTTGGTGACGTAGTCGTCGCCGCCGATGGTGAGGCCGTTGATCTTGTCCTCCACCGTGTCCCGCGCCGACAGGAACAGCGCGGGCGCCTCGACACCGTCGGCGCGCAGCCGGCGCAGCAACCCGAATCCGTCCATCCCGGGCATCATCACGTCCAGGATCAGTACGTCGGGCGCGAAGGTTCGGCAGGCGTCGATCGCCGAGGGCCCGTTGGCCGCCGTCACCACGTCGTACCCCTGGAACTTCAGCGATACCTGCAGCAATTCACGGATATTGTCCTCGTCGTCGACGACCAGCACCCGCGCCTTCTCGGCCCCGGCTTTACGATGATCCGCGCCGATCTGCTCCGCCATGCCGGTCACACCATTCCGTTCCGCTGTTTCCATCAGTCCACCCGCCTTCGTCATACCCATGAGAATGCTCGGTGATCCCTGTGTTCGGCTGGATACTTCCTGTCAGCATCCTGTGAACCCGCGCGGGTGGTCTTCGGTCATGCCGGCGGCGCGGCAGCGCCAACTACGCCGGCGGCGCGGCAGCGCCAACTACGCCGGCGGCGCGGCAGCGCCAACTACGCCGGCGGCGCGGCGACGGCCTCGATCTCCACGACCTGATCGTCGTAGGGCAGCACCGTGACACCGACGACGATCGCCGGTGGTGGAGCGTCGACAAACGACTCACGCACTGCCTCCCAGGACACATACAGGTCGGCCTGCAGGTGTTCGGCGACGTACACGGTCAGCTTGGCGATGTCGGACAATCCGGCCCCGTGTCCGGCCAGCACCTTTTCCAGGTTGGCCAGACACTGCCTGGTCTGCCCGACGACATCGCGGGGAGCGACGACCTCTCCGTCGGGACCGAGCGGCGCTATCCCGGCGGTGAAGACCAGTGGTCCCGCCGATACCACTGCGCTGTAGGGGAATCCGCCGTCGAACAGGCCGCCGGGTGTGCTGTGCCGGACTCGTGCCATGGGTGCCATTCGCAGGATCAGACCCGTACCTGACCAGCGACGATGCGGAGTTTGTGCCGCGCGAGGGCCAGGTTCGCGGCGGCACGGTCGAGCACGAAGTAGATGAACAGTCCGGCGGTGCCGCCGTCGCGCAGCACGTTGATCAGGTGATACTGGTAGTCGAGGGTGATCATCATGTCCTCGAGCCCGCCGCCGATACCCAGCTCGTTCATGGTGCGCAGCTTGGCCCGGAGCATGTTCGAGTTGCCCGCGGCCGCGATCTCGAGATCGAAACCCGGATTTCCGCCCGCGGCGAGCACCATCCCGCTGTCGAGGTCGACGACCGCGACCCCCAGCGCGCCGTCGACGGCGAGCAGGTCGGCGATCGAATCATCGAGTCTTGTCATACTGTGTGTTCCTATCACGGGGATCTCCGCCGTCGAGCAGACGCGCGGCGTCGGCACCGGAGGCGATGCGGACTCCCTCGGTGTCTCGTCGTCCGTCGACATGTGCCTGGGCAAGCTGATCGGCAGTTCGCGCAGCGTGCTCTCGAAGATGTCGGGCCCGTCGTCGTTCACGTGCACCACGCCCCGGCCACGGACTCCCGCGCCCGCCGCGCTGCCCGGTACGTAGCGGTACGGTGGGGCTTCGGCAGGTCCCCGGAGGCGTATCGGCGATAAACGCGGCCCCACCCGATCATTGATCACTCGCCACTTCCTCTGCACGCGATCCGGTTCTTACACAATCCGGCCCCGAAAGTAATCTGGGCCACATTTTGAGTACGCCGTACTCTACCAATTCCGAGTTAACAATGGTACGGCGAACCTGAAGTTTCTTCAGTTCTTGAAAGCAAACTTATTTTCAATCAGCAAACTCCGGTCATCGACCGGTTCGGATACTCCTGCCAGTGACCGAAAACACCGAAACCCCGGCCTGGTCGGTATCGATAACACCAACTGGACCGGGGCGCTGCGAGCCCCCTGTCGGGATTGAACCGACGACCTTTCGCTTACAAGGCGAGTGCTCTACCACTGAGCTAAGGAGGCATACGTGCTGCCCGAGTATATCCAGCGTTCCCTGCGCCGGATCACCGGCACCCGCCAGGCGACGATCGACACCATCGAACCCGGCGCGATCGCCGTCTCCCCCCGCCGCCCGATCGACAGATTCGACGTCGCCGCCATCACCGAGGTCCTCGACCTGGCGACCAAGATCGGCGCGGTACTGCTCGACTCCGGGACCGCGGCCAGCGACACGCAGGCCCAGGTGGAGTTCATCGCCGGTGCCTACGGTCTCGACGACGTCGACGTCGACGTGACCTACAACAAGATCATGGCCAGCGCCCGGCGCGGCGCAACCCTGCCGCCGATCACCACGATGGCGCAGGTCAAGTACCGTTCCCTCGACTTCACGCGGCTCGCCGACGTCGACCGGCTGATCCGGCACATCCGCAACTCCGGGATCACCCCGTCGACGGCGCACCGGATCGTCGACAAGATCATCGCCGCCCCGCATCCCTACCCGCATCGGGTGTCGACCGTCGCGTGGGGGGTGATGTCCGCGGGAGTGTCGCTGCTGCTCGGGGGCGGCCTGCTCGTGGCGGTGGTGACCTTCCTGACCACCGTCGTCATCGTGAGCGTCAACCGGCGGATCAACCGCCTCGGCACCCCGGTGTTCTTCCAGCAGGTCATCGGCGGTTTCATCGCCGTGGTGCCCGCTGCCGTCATCGCCGAGGTGTCCGACCGCCTCGGTTTCCAGCTCACACCGTCGCAGGTGATCGCGGCCGGCATCGTGGTCCTGCTGTCCGGGCTGCCGCTGGTCGGCTCCCTGCAGGACGCGATCACCGGCGCGCCGATCACCGGCGTGGCCCGGTTCTTCGAACTGCTGCTGATGACTGCGGGCATCATCGCCGGTGTCGGCACCGCGATCCGGCTGATGGAAGCCGTCGGGATCTACCTGCCCACCCTCACTACGCTCACCCGGTTCGACGCGGTCGACCTGCCGATCCAGGTCGCCGGCGGCGCGCTCGCGTCGGCGGCATACGCGCTGGCCTGTTACGCAGAGCTCAGGGCAGTCCCGGTCGCATTCCTCAGCGGGGCTATCGGTTCGGCGATCGCGCTGGGCGCGCTGCTGTGGCAGCCGGTCGGGCCGGTGATCGCCGACGGGGTCGCCGCGGTCATCGTCGGACTCGTCGGCGGTCTGCTCGCCCGCCGGGCGCTGACCCCGCCGCTGGTCGTCGCGGTCGCCGGGATCACCCCGCTGCTGCCGGGTCTGGCCGTCTACCGCGGTCTGTACGGGCTGCTCAGCGAGCAGACGCTCAGCGGCATCACGTGGATGGCGAGCGCGCTGGGCATCGGCTGCGCGCTCGCCGCCGGCGTCACCCTCGGCGAGTTCATCGCACGCACTCTGCGCCGCCCGTCGTTCCTCCCCGCGGGCCACCGCCCCACCTGGGGAAGCGGCGCGAACGGACGCCGATCGGACGGGTAGAATCGGGCGCAATGCCGACGGCCCACCCCGGTGGGGAGCGTCGTGCATCTGCAACCCGAGACACGATAAGGACGTCATGCCTCCCAAGACCACCGCCGACCTCGCAGACGAAGACCTGGAGCCGGTAGCCGACGAGACCGCCAATTCCGCCCGTCGCGTCGTCGCTGCCTACGCCACCGACGCCGACGAGTGCCGGATGCTGTTGTCGATGCTGGGTATCGCCCCTGGTGAAAACGCCTGACGATCGTGGCCCCCGACAACGCGGTTGACGGCAGTACTACCCCGGCCGAGACGTCGGGTGCGGATTTCGTCGTGGTGGCCAACCGGCTGCCCGTCGACAAGGTGGTCGCCGACGACGGCAGCGTCAGCTGGCGGCGCAGCCCCGGCGGGCTGGTCACCGCACTCGAACCGATCCTGCGTCAGCACACCGGCGCCTGGGTCGGCTGGTCCGGCATCGCCGACTCCGACGACAACCCCGACATCGAGGGCATCGACATCCACGCGGTGCCGCTGTCGACACGCGAGATCGCCGAGTACTACGAGGGCTTCTCCAACGCGACGCTGTGGCCGCTGTATCACGACGTCATCGTCAAACCCGAATATCACCGCGAGTGGTGGAACACCTATGTCGAGGTGAACCGCCGGTTCGCCGAGGCCGCCTCCAAGGCCGCCGCGCACGGTGCGCTGGTCTGGGTGCAGGACTATCAACTTCAGCTCGTGCCCAAGATGCTGCGGATGCTGCGTCCGGACCTGCGGATCGGCTTCTTCCTGCATATCCCGTTCCCCCCGATCGAGCTGTTCCTGCAGAACCCGTGGCGCACCGAGATCGTCGAAGGTCTGCTCGGCGCCGACCTGATCGGATTCCACCTGCCGGGCGGTGCGCAGAACTTCCTGTACCTCGCTCGGCGGTTGGCCGGTCAGGCCACCAGCAAGGGCACCGTCGGGGTGCGTTCCCGGTTCGGTGTGGTGCAGGTGGGTTTCCGCACCGTGCGCGTCGGCGCGTTCCCCATCTCCATCGACTCCGGCGAGCTCGACGCCAAGGCCCGGTCCAAGGCGATCCGCGCCCGGGCCGCCGAGATCCGTGCCGAACTCGGCAACCCGAAGACGGTCATGTTGGGCGTCGACCGTCTCGACTACACCAAAGGTATCGACGTCCGCCTCACGGCGCTGTCGGAACTGCTGGCCGAGAAGCGTCTCGACCCGCACGACACGGTGATGGTGCAGCTGGCCACCCCCAGCCGCGAACGCGTCGACAGCTACATCAAGATGCGCGCCGGCATCGAGCAACTCGTCGGCAATATCAACGGCAATTTCGCCGAGGTCGGCCAGCCCGTCGTGCAGTATCTGCATCGCCCCGTCCCCCGCGACGATCTGATCGCGTTCTTCGTCGCCGCCGACGTCATGCTGGTGACTCCGCTGCGTGACGGTATGAATCTGGTCGCCAAGGAGTACGTCGCCTGCCGCAACGATCTCGGCGGAGCACTTGTGCTCAGCGAATTCACCGGCGCCGCAGCCGAACTCAAGTCCGCCTACCAGGCCAACCCGTACGACCTGGACGGAGTCAAGGACGCCATCGAGGCTGCGGTCGCCCAGACCGAGCAGGAGGGCCGCCGACGGATGCGCGCCCTGCGCAGGCAGGTCCTCGCCCACGACGTCGACAAGTGGGCCCGCAGTTTCCTCGGCGCCCTCGCCGAGCAAGCCAACACCACCCCGTCGGGTGATCGCGGCGTCGAACTCGTCTCCGCACCTCCGGGCGAAAAGTCTTGAGCAACAACAGCATCAGCGATGCGCTGCGGTCCGCCCTGACCACCGCGGCGGCGACCCGGCACCTGCTGGTCGCCTCCGACTACGACGGTGTGCTCTCCCCCATCGTGTCGCAGCCGGAGGACGCGGTACCGAATCCGGCATCCGTGGCCGCCATCGAATCGGCTGCCGCACTGCCCAATACATCGGCGGCGGTGGTGTCCGGCCGGGCGCTGGCCGATCTGTCGCTGCTTTCCGGACTGCCGGTCGGCGGCCCGGTCACCCTCATCGGCAGTCACGGCACCGAGTCGAGCACCGGCTTCGTCACCGAGGTCACCGATGGAGACCGCGCCCGCCTGGCCCGAATCATCGCCGAATTCGACACTCTCGCAGCTGATTACCCGGGTGTGCGGGTCGAACCCAAACCCATCAGCGTCGCCCTGCACGTGCGCAACGCCGCCCCCGCCGACGCCGACGCCGCCCTGCGCCGAGCCCGCGACGGCGCCGCCGGCTGGGACGGTGTCGAGGCCACCGAAGGCAAGGCCGTCATCGAGCTCGCCGTCATCAAGACCTCCAAAGGCCATGCGCTGGACGCACTTCGGGTCCGCTCCGGTGCCGACGCGGTGATCTACCTCGGCGACGACGTCACCGACGAAAAGGCCTTCGCCCACCTCGGCGCCGGCGATGTCTCCATCAAGGTAGGCGACGGCCCCACCATCGCCCGCCACCGCATCCCCGACACCGACACCGTCGCAACGGTTCTGCAGTTCCTTCTCACACAACGATCACACATCGTGATCGCTGATAACCG
>NZ_JAGQTN010000261.1 GCF_020438995.1 Gordonia sp. (in: high G+C Gram-positive bacteria) | reverse complement strand
TCCGCGACATCTACATCACCGGCGGTATGCCGTCGGCGTTCATCCCGGCCTGGCTGTCGGTGGTCAATCTGCTCAAGTGGCTGCCCAATCCGTCGACGCTGATGCGCGACATGGTGCGCGGCGACGCCCTTCGCTGGGCGTCGTCACGGGTCAAGTCACCGGCCACCGAGATGGGTTCGATCGGCTGGGGCTTCCTGACCGCACGCGACCCGCGCATCCACGACGACCCCTACTTCGACGAACGCGACCCCGAGATCGATCGCATCGAGGTACCCACGTTCACCATCGGCGCCTGGCACGACCTGTTCAGCCACAGCGCCACCGGCATCTACGAGCGCCTCGACATGGAACCGGGCCGCAAGCAGATGGTGGTGGGCGACGGCTACCACTTCGACGCCGGATCGGGCTATGGCGGCGACGCCTCCCCGCCGCGGCTCGACGTCCTCGAACGTGCCTGGTTCGACCGCTGGCTCAAGGGTCACCGCAACGGCGTCGAGTACTACGGTCCGGTGACCATGCTGCAGCAGGGTGGCGCGTGGACATCGGGCCCGAGTTTCCCGCGGCCGGGCATGGAGCACCAGCGGCTGTATCTGTCCGACCTCCCGTCGGGTAGCGCCGCCCACACCGTTCACGACGGCAGCCTCAGTTCGGTGCCGGGGCTGCACACGTCGTCGCTGAAGGTCAAGCGCGACCTGCGCGGCCTGGTCTCCCGGGATATGACCCAGGTCACCGCCGGCGGCACGATGCTGCTCGGCCCGCACTTCAACACCGACGCCCGTTTCCAGGAGAAGGGCGGCCTGTCGTTCACCACCGATGCGGTGATCGAGCGGGTCCGGATCAGCGGCGGACTCAACCTGCGACTGAACGTGGCCACCACCGGACACGAGGCCGTGTGGGCGATCACCATCAATGATGTCGCCCCCGACGGCCGTTCGACAGTACTCACCAGCGGTGCGCTGTCCACCGCCAACCGGGCACTCGATCACGCCAAGACGCGGTACACCGCCGAGGGTGCGGTGGCCAAGGCCTACCACGTGCTCACCCGCGACCGTAAGCTGCCCGTCCCAGCCGATGAGCCGGTCCGGATCGATGTGTCCCTCACCCCCACCGACGCGGTCCTCGAACCGGGCCACCGGCTGCGGGTGGACATCTATGCCGCCAGCTTCCCGCGTTACCTGAACGTGGTCCCCGACCTGATCAGGCTCCGCGGCCACCATCAGCGGCTGGTGCTCGACCCGAAGCATCCGAGCTACCTCACCTTCGAGGCCGACCTCCCGATCATCTGACCCGACCACCGGCGATGCCCGCCCCGAGAGACAAGAACCGCCCTCCACAGGGCCGCTGATGCACTATTCCAGCGGCGGCCCTGTGGAGGGCGGTTCTTAGCCGTTCCGGAGCGGGCATTGTCGTCTGTGTTGGTAGAAGTCAGCCCAGTCCCAGCCGCGAACCTATACCGCGGGCCGCCGATTCCAGCGCACCGACCGGTTTGAGCGCCACCTCCGCGATCCCGACGATCACCTCGACCCGGGTGACGATCCGCTCCAGCCGTGCGGTGATCTCCCCCAGACCGGCCACCGCCTCGTTGACGTTGTCGATAGTCTCGGCGAACTTGACCAGCGTCGGGTTCAGGTCATCGATAGCGGCGTCGAGTTTGGCGACCGTGTTGTCCATGCCGGCCAGCGTCGTACCGAGACCGCCCAGGATCTCGTTGACCTGGTCAACCGTCTCATCGGCGTTCAACGCCGCCTGCGCCAGTTTCTTGAGCCGTTGCCGGTCGGCGGGCGGACGTGAATCGTTGAATGCCATGTACCGATTATTGCCCACTCAGGCGCCCGGATCGGCGAATTCGGCCCGCCCGCAGATCTCCAGCCGGTTGAGGCGTGAGGAGCGCCGGCGACGAGCACCTCAACCCGCGGAGTGGTCCGCTTCAGCGGCAGTGACCCACCTACAGAACTCCGGAGTCGGTGAACACCACCCGGTAGACGAACTCGGCCTCCGGCCCCAACACCAGACCCACCAGCGCGATCAGCGTCCGGACGAAACCCGGTCCATGCGCGGGACCGTCCGAGTCGTCGAGGTGGTGGGCGATCTCATGCAGGACGACGAGTTCGCGCAGCGCCCAACGGCCCTCACGGGAGGCCGGGATGGCGATCTCGCGGCTGCCGTCCGGGCGGCGTCGATACTCCGCCGAGCGGTGACCCCCGCGCTCGATCACGTCGACGGGAAGCGACGCGCTCCCGAAACTGCTTGTGACGGAGCCCATTCCCAGAACCCGGTCGACATACTCCCGTACCGAGCCGACCGACGCGAACCGTACCTCGGGCGGCAGCGTCAGCGACGTCCCGGCGATCTGCACGAGCCGCGAGGAGCCCGCCCGGTCGAACATGCCGTGCACCAGCCGCTCGGCCGCGTATACCTGCGCACGCCGGGAATCCCGTCCGGTCATTCCAAAGCGCCTCGCGGGGCACCGAATTCACGATCCGGACCGATCTTCGCGCGCCGTCCCGCCCGATCCCCGGCCTGGCGGGCGGCCTCCGAATATCCGGCGGAGGCCGACGTCGGACGCCACGCCCCCCGTGCCCGCGACTCCCTGCGGTAGAAGCCGCTGACCTCGACTTCCTTGTTGCGCAACGCAATCGCCGTCGATGCCGCCCGATCATCGGCACTCTCAGCCGAGATCGCCTCGGCCTTGGCGGCGTCACGGGCCTCGGTGAGCCGAGTCCCGATGCGTCCGGCGAACGCGGACTGGAAGTTGAGCCGGGCCGTGATGCCCGACAACGGTTTCTGTTCGACCACCTGCCGCCCGCCGCCACGCGCGACCACCCGAGCCGACACCTCCCCCCGGTGACGACCCGACCTCAGGTAAGCGTCGGAGGCTGCCACCATCTGTATGACCAGCGACGTGTACAGCGCCTCACAGGTGTCGATGTCGGGTTCGAATCCGTAGGCGACGACGAACGTCGAGTTGCCGGCGACGTCCACGGTCACATCGTTGGCACGGGCAATGGCCACGAACAACTGCACATACGTCTTCAGACCCCGTTTACCTGCCTCCCCGATCGCGATCTGCCGGGTGATCGGGGAGGTCCGCCTACGCGCCGTCGGATCGTGCGAGCGTGCCACAGCCAGATCGATCGACGACGCCGTCGCCAGCCGCTGTGCGGCCTGCATGAACGTCTCCGCCTCATGCTCGTTGTCGGTGTTCTCGGCCTGCCGCAGCAGCGCCGCGATCCGCGTCAGCAACTTGTCATCGCGCATGACTCCACC
>NZ_JAGQTN010000260.1 GCF_020438995.1 Gordonia sp. (in: high G+C Gram-positive bacteria) | reverse complement strand
GGCGCCCACGCGGGTAGTCGACCTTACGGCCGGCAGCGGCCGAGCCCTGGACACCGAAGCCGGGATCGAAGCCGTGCACGATGACCTCGAGCGCGGATATCTCGACGAGTTGCCCTGTGCCCGTGTGTAATCGGTGGTAGTAGGCGAGCAGTGCCGACCACGCCACGTGCACCCCTACCGCGTGCTCGACCAGTCCTGTCGGCGGTAGCAGCGGCTCACGTCCGGGTTCACCCGAGCGGGACAGTACACCGCTGAGCGCGTAGATCACCGATTCGGTTGCGGCCCAATCACGGTACGGTCCGGTCCCACCGAAGCCGGACACCGACACGGCCACCAGCGCCGGATTGATCGCGAGCAGGTCCGGCGGGCCTTGGTCCGCCGGCCCCCCGGGCCGCGGCGAGTCGATCAGGATGTCGGCGCTGCGCACGAGCCCGGCGAATCGCTCTCGGCCCTCGGGTGTTCCGAGGTCGGCGGTGACGCCGCGCTTGTTGGCGTTGCGCAGCGCGAACGGGATGCTGATGCCGTCGTGGAACGGGCCGGTCGCCCGCGAACGCGTGCCGGCCGGCGGCTCGACGCGGACGACGTCGGCGCCGAGGTCGGCGAGGAATCGCCCGGCGGATTCGGCCAGACCGTCCGTCAGGTCGATTACCCGGACACCGGACAGGGGCAGCGTCGCCACAGCATTCTCCTTGCTGGCCGAATCCGCGCCGGCCGAATCCGAATCAGTTTCCCCCACAACGGTGTTAGTAGTCCCGGAACTACCGTCAACGGGTGGCAAAGTACACCGACTTGGCCGTCAGATAGGGGGCGAGCCCTTCCGGTCCCAGTTCGCGACCGAGGCCCGATGCCTTGACACCGCCGAACGGTGCGGCGAAGTCGAGGGCGTAGTGGTTGACACCGATGGTGCCGGTCTCGATCCGCGCGGCCAGCGCCAGCCCGTGCTCCTCGTCGGAGGTCCAGATGGTACCGCCGAGCCCGTACGGCGAGTCGTTGGCGATGCGCACCGCCTCGTCCTCGTCGTCGTAGCCGATGACGGTGAGGACCGGCCCGAAGATCTCCTCCTGCGCGATGCGCGAGGAGTTGTCGACGTCGGTGAAGACGGTGGGTTCGACGAACCAGCCCTGGTCCCGGGAAGCGGGCACGCCGCCGCCGGTGGTGATCGCAAATCCGTCGGCGCGCCCCGCCTCGATGAAGCCGAGCACCCGATCCCGCTGTGCGGCACTGACCAACGGGCCCACGGCCGTCGCCTTGTCGAGCGGGTCACCGATGGTGAGTGCGGACACCGTATCGGTCACCGCCGCCACGACCTCACGCAGCCGGGTGCAGGGCGCGAGGATCCGGGTACTGGCGTGGCAGGTCTGGCCGTTGTTGGCCAGCGACACCTCCGGCAGCGCCCGCGCGAAGACGTCCAGGTCGGCGTCGGGCAGCACGATCGACGCCGACTTGCCGCCGAGTTCCAGTGTCACCGGCCGCAGCAGCCGCCCGCACACCTCACCGATGGCCCGGCCCGCCCCGGTCGATCCGGTGAACGCGACCTTGTCGATGCCGGGATGTGCGACGAGATAAGCACTTTCGTCGCGATCGGC
>NZ_JAGQTN010000259.1 GCF_020438995.1 Gordonia sp. (in: high G+C Gram-positive bacteria) | reverse complement strand
TTGGCGACGTCGACGGTCGACGCCTGCCCGCGGCCGTGCGTCCGGACGTACTTACTGTGCAGTTCGCGGCACGCTTGGTCGCTGTCGGACCACAGCGCCAGCTGCGACATGCACCGCACGCAATCGTGCAGGTTGGACAGGTAGGTGACCGAGTAGGGGCCTTCGCGGCGGGATCGGATCTCCCGCAGCACCGAATACTCGGCGAGTGCGTGCGTCCATTCGCCGGCGGACAGGTACTGGGCCGCCTCTGCCTCGATCTTCGCGAGAACACCGGTGTCAGTCATGTAGGTATTGTGACGGCAATCACAGAATTGCGCCACGGATCGAATGGCCTGGGTCGGCGGAGCGGTCGGGTCAGGTGCCGGTGTGGCCGAACTTCGCGCTCAGTTCGGCCACCGACGCGGCCAGGCCGGCGGCGATCGTGGGGGCGTCGGCGGGATCGATCCGGTAGCGAGGTCCGGTGATGGTCAGCGCGGCGATGATGCCGCCGGTGTGGTCGCGCACGGGGACCGCGACGGCCACCATTCCCACCTCGAGTTCCTCGTCGGCGACCGCCCAGCCGCGTTCGGCGACAACGCCGAGTTCGTCTATGAGTCGCGTGCGGTCGGTGACGGTGTTGTCGGTGTACGCCGCCGGCCGCGCCGGGAGGAGGTCGCGGAGCTGCGCGGTGGTGAGCGCGCTGAGCAGCACCTTGCCCGACGATGTGGCGTGTGCGGGGGTCGCCTGTCCGATCCAGGTGTGCATCGCGACGCTCGCGGTGCCCAGTGCTTCGACGACGTTGATGGCCTGCGTGCCGTCGAGCACCGCAAGGTTGGTGGTTTCGCCGGTGGCGGCGGCGACCCGGTTGCACACGTCCTGGCCGTACGTGGCGAGGTCGAGTTTGGCGGCGGTGGTTCCGGCCAGGCGCACCACTGTGAAACCGATCCGGTAGTCGCGCCCGCCCGGCACCTGTTCGACGAATCCGCGTGCTTCCAGCGATGCGACGAGCCGCGACACCGTCGACTTGTGGACGCCCAGTTGCCCCGCCAGGTCGCTGACGCCGGCCGACCCGGCCCGGCCGATGAGTTCGAGGATCTGCAGTGCCCGGTCGACGGATTGGACGGTGCTCCCGGTCTGCCGGTCACCTCCCGTGGCATCGGTCTTGTCCGTCTCTTTCGGGCTGGTCATCAGAGCATCCTTGCGGACATTCCGCTGCGCTGGGCGGTGGGGGACTCGGTTGTGGCGGTGTATTCGGTTGCGGCGTCGACGATCCACGCGGCGAGATAGTCGGCGAACGAGGAGCGTACGTACAAGGCGAAACCACTGTTCTCGCGGTGCACGATCACGCCGGCCTGAGCGAGGAAGGTCTGCACCGCGGCGGTGTCCCCGAATCGGCCCGGCGACAGGTCGATCGCGCATCCGTGCGCCAGAACCGTTGCGGCATAAGGTCCATCGAGGGTGATGCGGGTACGTTGGCCGGTGGTGTCGGCGAGATAGGTTCCGCCCGGCGCGGATTTGCCGGCGTCCACCGATGTCTGCAGGACGGGGAGCCAGTCGTGCGCGGCGATTCCCGGGCGGGTGAGCAGCCACTCGTCGGGTCCCAGCCAGATCGCGTCGGTGCCGTCGGCGGAGCTGATCGCGCACGCACCGGGCAGGGTGAGTGCGTCGATCACGCCGGGGTCGGTGGTGCGCACACTGATTGCCGCGACCGGTGTTTCGGAGACCAGCACGGCCGGTGCGAGCGCCGCGAAGCGCCGCGACCAGCTTGCCAGCGGCGTGATCATCGGTATCTCAGCCATCGCGGCGGGCTCCTTCGGGATCGACGAACACGGGGGAGGTGACCTCGACCTCGACGAGCCGATCGCCGACGGGCACGTCGAGCCGGGTGCCGATGCGTCCGGTGCCGCCGCCGACAAGGGCCAGCGCGAACGGGCGGCCGAGCTCGGCGCTGTCGTAGCTGGAGGTGACGTGCCCGAGCATCGGCACGGGGGCCGGCGGCACGACCCGATCGGGGTTGTGGTCGATCACCTGTGACCCCTCCGGCAACCGGGTGGTCGCGTCCACCGGCAGCAGTCCGACGAGTTGTTTGCGGTTCGGGTCCAGATTGGACTGCCTTGCATAGGAACGCTTTCCGATGAAGTCGGGTTTGCGTTTGGACACCGCCCAGCCCAGGCCGAGATCGTGCGGTGTGACGGTGCCGTCGGTGTCCTGCCCGATGATCGGATAGCCCTTCTCCGCTCGCAGGACGTGCATCGCCTCGGTGCCGTACGGAGTGATCCCGTACGACGTACCGGCCTTGATGAGGGCGTCCCACACAGCGCGTGCGTACCCGGCGGGAACGTTCACCTCGAACGCGAGTTCGCCGGAGAAGCTGACCCGTCCCACCCGCACCGGCACGCCGCGGAAGGTGGTGTCCCGCCAATCCATGAACGCGAACGCGTCATTGGCCACGTCGAGCTCGCCGAACACGGCACCGATCACCTCGCGGGAGCGAGGCCCGACCACCGGGAACGTGGCCATGTGATCGGTCAGCGAGGTGCTGAACACCCGCAGCTGCGGCCACTCGGTCTGCTGCCACTCCTGCATCCAGTCCAGGATCGACGCCGCGTTGCCGGTGGTCGTGTACACCCAATAGCGATCGTCTGCGAGCCGCATCACCGTGCCGTCGTCGATCACCATCCCGTCCGCGCCGCACATCACCCCGTAGCGGATCTTGCCGGGCTTCAGCGTGCTCATCAGGTTGGTGTAAAGCATGTCCATGAACGCGGGGGCATCCAGTCCGGCCACCTCGATCAGACCGAGCGTCGACCCGTCGAGAATGCCGACACCTGAACGGACCGCGGCACATTCGCGGAGGACCGCCGCGTCCATGTCCTCGCCGACGCGCGGATAGAAGCGCGGCCGTTTCCACTGCCCGACGTCCTCGAACACGGCCCCCGATTCGACGTGCCAGTCGTGAATGGGGGTGCGCCGCACGGGATCATAAAGATCACCCCGATCACGTCCGGCGAGCACAGCGAACGACACCGGCGTGTACGGCGGGCGGAACGTGGTGGTGCCCGTGTCGGCGACCGGAACCCCGAGCAACTCGGCGACGATGCCCGACGACACGATCCCCGAGGTCTTGCCCTGATCGTGGGCGGTGCCGATGGTGGTGTACCGCTTCACGTGCTCCACCGACCGCATGCCTGCGCCTATGGCTCGGGCGATGTCGGCGACCGTCGCATCACGCTGCAGATCAACGAATGAGGTTGTCGCCGTGGATGGGTCGCCGGGACTGCGCCAGCAGATCGCCGTCGCCGCCGGGGTGCGTTCGGGTGTCTTCGGTACGTCCCGGAATTCGGGGAGCGGTATGCCCATCTTGCGCAGCGCCGTCAGCGCACCTCGGCGGCCGTCGGTGAGACAGCCGCTCTCGGTGAGCAAACCCGCTGCCGCGCCGACGATCTCGACGTTCGTCAGTGAACCCACCGGAAGGAACGCCGCCGCAGTCTCGTCGAATGCAATCGTGCCCCGTAGCTGACTCCACAGGTGCGCCGCCGGATTCCATCCCCCACTCACCAGAATGGTGTCGCAATCGATCACGGTCCCGGTGTCCAGTCCCGGTGCACTGATCTCCGCCCCGATCACCTCATGTGCCTCTGGTCGCCGGACCCTTCGAGACCCTCGCTCCTTCGTCGCTTCGGCCTCAGGGATCAAGAAGGTCGCCGCGTATTCGTCTGTGGTTACCCATGATTCGTGTGGTTCGTTGGTTGTGGTGGTGTTTCTTGTTTTGTGTGGTTCGTCGGTTGTGGTGGTGTTTCTTGATTCGTGTGGTTCGTTGGTTGTGGTGGTGTTTCTTGTTTTGTGTGGTTTGTCGGTTGTGGTGGTGTTTCTTGATTCGTGTGGTTCGTTGGTTGTGGTGGTGTTTCTTGTTTTGTGTGGTTTGTCGGTCGTGGTGGTGCCTCTTGATCCCTGAGGAGCCGAGCCGTTAGGCGAGGCGTCACGAAGGGTCTGGTGAGTGGAGGCTCCCAACGCGCGAACCACATAGCCGCCCGGGTGGACGGGAATCCGCAGCTTACGAGCCTCGTCGAGCAGGTCCGACGCGACCTCGTCCCGGGTGTCGACGATGGCGGAAATCGTTGTGCCGGCACCGGAGAGCGCGAACGCGGCCTCATAGGCGGAGTCGCAGGCGGTGTAGACGACGGCAGTGGACCCGGGGCGCACCCCGTACCGGCAAACGTAGTCGGCGGCGGATCCGGCGAGCATCACCCCGGGAAGGTCGTTGTCGGCGAACACGATCGGACGTTCATGTGCACCGGCCGCGATGATGATGTGCCGGGCCCGGATGCGGTGCAAACGCTGCCGCGATACATGTGCGGGTGCTTGATCCCCGAGATGGTCGGTACGGTGCTCGACGGCCAGCACGAAACCGTCGTCGTAGCCGCCGAATGCGGTGGTGCGGATCAGTCTGGTGGTGCGTTCGAATGCGTCGAACTCGGCGACGGCAGCGGCAACCCACGAGGCACCCGGTGTCGACCCACCCGGTTCGTTGCGTTCGTCGACGAGCAGGACGGACACCCCGGCGCGGGCGCAGATCAACGCCGCCATGAGGCCGGCCGCACCGGCCCCGACGACCAGCACGTCGGGGTGGTGGTGGAGCCTGTCGTAACGTGCGGTGTCGGGTTCGGTACTGAGCCTTCCCCAACCCGGAACCCCGTGCGCCACAAGACCAGGACACAGTTCGACGGTGGTCGCCGGTACCATCGGCTCGATGAAGGGTGCGTCGATACCGACCTGGGCGGTGGCATCCTCGGCCCATGATCCGCTGATACCGCGTGGGCGGCCTAGATTGACGCTGGTCGTGACCGTGCGCACCCCGTTGGCCAGCAGCGCCGAGGCGAGAGTGTCCCCGGCGTATCCGGTGTAGGTCACACCGTCGAAGACGAAGTCGACGGGCCGATCGCGATCGACCCGGCCTCCCGCTGCAATGCGGTTGGACTGGCTCATGATTCATCATCCTTGGCTGCCGAGGCACGGAATGTGTAGGTCACGGTATCGCGTTCGGCGGTGAACCACTGCCGACAGCCGGCGACGTGGCACCAGCGTTCGGCCAGAACACCTTTCGGGTTGGGTCGGAAGAACAGGTACCGGCCCCACTCGGTGTCGTCGAGTCCGGCCGGGTTCTCCGGGTAGTCGATACCGGCCGCGGCGCCGTAGTGGAACTCGGTTTCCTCGCGGGGCCCGCAGTGCGGGCATGGAATCAGTTGCATCGCAATGTCTCTCAGGTCAGTGAGCTGTAGGTCAGTGAGCTACGGCGGCCGCGCCGTGTTCGTCGATGAGCGCACCGGTGTAGAAGCGTTCCAGCGTGAACGGGGCGTTGATCTCGTGCGGCATACCGGTTGCGACGGTATGCGCCAGACACCAGCCCACCCCCGGTGTCGCCTTGAATCCGCCTGTGCCCCAGCCACAGTTGAGGTAGACATTGTCGTACGGGGTGGTACCGACGATCGGAGAGGCGTCGGGCGTGACGTCGACGATGCCGCCCCACGTGCGCAGCAACCGGGCGCGCGCGAACACCGGGAACAGTTCGACGGCCGCCGCCATCTGCCTTTCGATGATGTGGAACGCGCCCCGCTGCCCGTACCCGTTGTACGAGTCCACGCCCGCACCCATCACCAGTTCACCCTTGTGCGCCTGGGAGACGTACACGTGCACCGCATTCGACATGACCACCGTCGGGTGGATCGGCTCAAGCAACTCCGAGACGAGCGCCTGCAGCGGATGGGACTGCACCGGCACCGGAACCCCGAGCCGGTCGGTGAGCGTGGAGGTGTGTCCGGCCGCGCACAACGCCACCCGGCCCGCTCCGATGCGTCCGCGGGAGGTTTCGACCGCCGTGACCCGGCCGCCGTCGGTGGCAAAGCCGGTAACTTCGCAGTTCTGGATTATGTCGATGCCGGCGTTGACCGCGCTGCGGGCGAAACCCCATGCCACATAGTCATGTTTGGCGATGCCGCCACGTGGCTGAAAGGTGGCGCCGAGCACCGGATAACGGATGTTCGGGGACACGTTGACGATGGGACAGACGTCGGCCACCTGCTGGGGGTCGAGCCATTCGGCGTCGATTCCGTTGAGCCGGTTGGCTTCCACGCGGCGGATGCTGTCACGCACGTCCTGTTCGGTGTGTGCGAGGTTGAGCACGCCGCGCTGGCTGAACAGGATCTGATAGCCGAGTTCGTCCTCGAGGCCCTCCCATAGCTTCAGCGAGTGTTCGTAGATGCGAGCGCTCTCGTCCCACAGGTAGTTGGAGCGGATCAGGGTGGTGTTGCGCGCCATGTTGCCGCCACCGAGCCAACCGCGTTCGAGCACAGCCACGTTGGTGATCCCGTGATTGCGGGCCAGGTAGTGCGCGGTGGCCAGGCCGTGTCCACCACCGCCGACGATCACCACGTCGTAGTTCGGCCGGGGATCGGGGTTGTGCCACAAGAAGTCCGGATGCTGTGGCAGATCTGCTCCGGGGGCTGTCATCTGGGCTGTCCTTGCATGTCGGTTGGTGTGTGAGATCAGAAGTCGATCACGAAGAGGTGAGTGTTCGGACCTAACAGTTGTTGCGACCAGCGCAACTAAGCGCGTGTCATGCAACAATGGTGTAGCCTGTCCGTTGCGTTGTCAATCGGACTCCAGAACTTGCAGCCATCGGGGAGAAGAATCCGCAGTACACTATCCATCGAGGTCAAAGCCATGACTGTCAGTGTTTTCGAGCTTTTCAGCATCGGTATCGGACCGTCGAGTTCCCATACCGTCGGACCGATGCGCGCCGCACAGCGCTTCGTCGCCGACCTCGCCGACCGCGGTCTGCTCGTCGAGCCGATCCGGGTGGAGGCCGAACTGTTCGGCTCCCTCGCCGCCACCGGCGCCGGTCACGGCACCCTCGACGCCGTCCTCCTCGGGCTGGAGGGACTACGGCCGGAGACGATCTCCACCGACACCAAACAGCAGCGGCTCGCCTGGATGGCGGTGCACCGCCGGATCCGGATCGGCGGCCTGATCGAGATCCCGTTCACCACCGACGACATCGTCTGCCGGGCGAATACGTACCTGCCCGAGCATCCGAATGCGATGACATTGCGTGCCTTTGGAATTGACCCTGCACCCAGTGCGGAGGAAACCTATCTCTCGGTGGGCGGTGGTTTCGTCGTCACGGCATCGGAGTGGGCCGCCGCGTCGTCGCGTGGACCCGCCGCCGACACTGTCCCATGTCCCTATTCGGATGCCCGGGAACTGCTTGAGCTGTGTGCATCGTCGGGGTGCTCGATCGCCGACATCACCCTCGCGAACGAGGCGGTGCACCGCTCGCGCGACGACGTCGCCAAGTATCTGCTGGAGATCGCCGACGTGATGCACGAATGTGCGCGTCGCGGTATGAGAACCGATGGTGTCCTGCCGGGCGGTCTGAACGTCAAGCGCCGGGCGAAGGTGTGGTGGCAGCGGCTGGTGTACGAGGACCCCGACCGGGCGCCGGAGTTCGCCGAGGACTGGGTGAACCTGGTGGCGCTGGCCGTCAACGAGGAGAACGCCGCAGGTGGGCGGGTGGTCACCGCTCCCACCAACGGCGCCGCCGGCATCGTGCCCGCCGTGCTGTACTACGCGCGTCGCTACACGTCCGCGGGACGCGCCGACCACGACGATGCGACCGTGCGGTTCCTGCTCACCGCGGGTGCCGTCGGCGCGCTGATCAAGGAGCACGCGTCGATCTCGGGTGCCGACGTCGGCTGCCAGGGCGAGGTGGGGTCGGCTGCCGCGATGGCCGCCGCGGGATTGGCCGAGGTCCTCGGCGGCTCACCGGCACAGGTCGAGAATGCCGCCGAGATCGCGATGGAACACAGCCTCGGTCTCACCTGTGACCCGATCGGCGGACTGGTCCAGATTCCGTGCATCGAACGCAATGCGATCTCGGCGGGTAGGGCCATCAATGCCGCCCGCATGGCGTTGCGCGGCGACGGCACCCATCGGGTCAGTCTCGACCAGGTGATCGCGACCATGCGGGATACCGGCCGCGACATGCACA
Organism: Gordonia sp. (in: high G+C Gram-positive bacteria); assembly: GCF_020438995.1. Taxonomy (GTDB): domain Bacteria; phylum Actinomycetota; class Actinomycetes; order Mycobacteriales; family Mycobacteriaceae; genus Gordonia. The sequence goes on along the minus strand of NZ_JAGQTN010000259.1, from coordinate 5,450 downwards.
GTAAGTACAAGGAGACCGCAACGGGCGGACTTGCCGTGCACGTGCCGCTCAATATCGTCGAATGCTGACTATCGACAGGTTAGTTAGGGTTGGCTAACCTCGAACCATGACCGCTATCACAGGTGTGAGCGACCGGACCTTCGGACTGTTCCTGAACATGGGCGCCAACCTCGCGCCCACCACGGCCGGGGTGTTCGACCTGACGCTGCGCGAGGCCGATGCCGCCGAACAACTCGGTTACGACGAATTGTGGGTCACCGAACACCATTTCATCCGATTCGGCATCAACCCGAGCGCGCTCACCACCGCCGGATTCCTGCTCGGCCGCACCGAACGGATCCGCGTCGGCACCGCGGTCACGCTGTCGCCGCTGCTGCATCCGGTGGAGATGGCCGAACGGTCCGCGCTGCTCGACCAACTCAGCGGCGGCCGGTTCAGCCTCGGTCTGGGCCGGGGCGGATATCGGAAGGACTACGATGTGCTCGGCGTCGACTTCGCCCGCTGGGACGACGAGCCGGCGTCGAGTGCGCGGCAGATCCTCACCCACTGGGCGCCGGAGTCGGACCTGCAACCCGCGCCGCTCACGCAGCCGCATCCGGAACTGTTACTCGGCACCACCGGTGCGGCCGGCCTGGAGCTGGCCGCTCGCAATGGTCTTGCGCTGCAACACTATTTCGCGATGCCCGCTGAGCCGCGGGTACAGATCGAACAGGCCTACCGGTCATTCGATCCGGTGGGTGATCCCCGGCACCTGCACACCCTGACCGTCATCGTCGACGACGACCCCGACATTCGGCATCGGCTCGAAAAGGTTGCGCTGCAATCGTTCAAGGACGGCGACCATCCGCACGTCCCGCAGGCCCCCGAGTTTCACGTCGGTCCCGACGGAAAGCCGCTCACCTCCGAAGATCAGGTGAAGATGGCCGTGCACGCCGCGATCGTCGGCTCGGTCGAGCAGGTCGTCGACGGGCTCGGCCGGTTCATCGAGACGACCGGCGCCAGGCGTCTCGCGTTCTACGCCGAGGCCATCGCCGACGCCGACATCACCATGCGCACCATCACCGACCTCTCCGAAAAGGTGATCCCCCAGCTCTGACACCGCCGCCACTTCAGCGCGTGCACCGTTCTTGTAGTTGGCTGGTGTATACCGATTGCGTTCGGCCCTCGACGAAGGAGCACCAGTAAGCCATGTCCGCCACCCCGACAGTCCTCGTGATCCGACACCTCCTGTTCGAGGATCTCGGCATCTTTGCTCCGGTGCTGACTGAGTCCGGCTACCGGATCGACTATGTCGACGCCGGCATCGACCGCATTGACCCGGACGCCGTGTACGATGCCGACCTGCTGGTGGTCCTGGGCGGCCCCATCGGGGTCGGCGACCAGCGCGCCTACCCCTACCTGACCGACGAGATCGCGGCCATCGCTGAGCGAATCGACCGCGGCCTGCCGACGCTGGGGGTATGTCTGGGTGCGCAACTGATCGCTGCGGCACTGGGTGCGGCGGTCGAACCCACCGGACGCATCGAGATCGGCTATGCACCTTTGACTTTCGCCGATGTCCCGGACAATCCGCTCGCGATGCTCGGGCAGGTGCCCGTACTGCACTGGCACGGCGACCAGTTCGCCATCCCCGACGGCGCCCGGCTACTGGCATCCACCCCAGGATTCCCGCATCAGGCATTCGACTATGGTCCGGCCGTCCTCGCCCTCCAATTCCATCTCGAAGCCGACCACGACCGCATCGAGCAATGGCTCATCGGACACGCCCACGAACTGGCCACCAACGGCATCGACCCGGCGGCCATCCGTGCCGACGCCGGGCGGTACGGACCACAACTGGCCGACCATGCGCGAGAAGTGTTCGCGGCGTGGCTGCGGTCAGCCGGTGCGCCCGGCACCACCCGCGGAACATCTGCCGCCATTCCCTGCTGAACTGGAACTCGGGCCTTTCGGTCCAGTGCGTTTGTGTGGAGCGCTCAGCTTTCGCAGCCGACGCCGTCGCCGTCTCGGTCGAGAGCGGGCCGGTAGCCCGGCTGCCCGACGTAGACCGGCGCCGCACCCGCTGCCCGGGCCTCCGAGCAGTTTCCGTAGTAGACATCGCCCGTCGTGGGCGAGGTCACCGCCTGCGGCGTGGTGGTGCGCTCCGGTGTCGAAGTGCGGGGTGTCGAAGTGCGGGGTGTCGATGTGCCCGGGGTGGTACGCCCCGGCGTGTGGGTGCGTGGTCGTGTCGCGTCGTCGTCGTTCGAGTTCTGCTTGTGCGACCAGCTGAAATCGTGGTCGGGTATGTGCATGCCAAGTCTGTAGAACAAATGTTGAACAAAGCAGTACGATGAGGGTATGTCAACAATCGGATTCCGGCCCACTGCCGAGGACGAGCGCATACTCCGCACGGCTGCGCGGACCGGGGAAAGTACCTCCGACACGCTGCGTCGGGCGCTACGGCTGCTGGACCACGAACGGTGGCTCGAACAGTTCCGCGCCGACGCCGAACAACTCACCGGCGAAGATATCAACGTCGAACCTCAAGCCTGGTGATCCGGGGCGCGGTGTACCGCATCGACCTCGGCCAGGCGCGCGGTCACGAGCAGTGCGGCAGGCGGCTCGGTCTGGTGATCTCCCCATCGCAATCACCCCTGTCGGTGGTCACGGTCATCCCGACGTCCACTTCCGCCCGACCGGCGATCCACCGACCCGAACTGGATATCGCGGGGCGAACGACAACGATGCTGATCGATCAGATCCGCTCCATCGACACTGACTACCTGGTCGGCGATCCAGTCGACTACCTCTCCCGCGACGAACTGGCACAGGTGGAGCGGGCCCTCGCGCACTATCTCGGCCTCACAGCCGTCGCGTCACCGCAGTCCCGATAGTGTGAAAGTCGAGGAGGCCCCTCTGCTTGAGATTGACGTCAGGTAGATCGTCTCCGCCTACCACTACTCCAAGGACGAAGTCTTCCAGGCGCTCGTGGCTGCGAACCCGGACCGGCGGGGACGACCGCGTCCAACCTCCGGCGTGTCCCGGGCATCCTGACATCCTTCCAGCGGGAACCTCGGTCCTGCTGACTCGGGTGTTGTCTACCGACGCTGGGCAAGCTCGGTTCCCCCAACTCGACCGCCTGCAGCGAACTGGTGAGGATCGGCTGACGCGAGTCTTCCCGGACTGTGCCGGAGTACATACAGCACCAAGACCGGCGGCGAATGCTTCTCGCGTTCGCCGCCGGTGGGGTGTTGTATCGTCGCGGCTTCCGACCGCTGGGCTCAGTCGATGCCCGTTACCCGATGCCCGTTACCCGATGTCCGTTACCCGATGCCCGTTACCCGATGCCCGTTACCCGATGCCGTTGTCGGCGTCGGTCTCGATGCGCAGGTTGCCACCCCACGCCGACAGGTAGCCGACGTTGCAGCCGCCCCGGATACCGGTGGCACGCACACCGATCTTGTGGGTTCCTGGCGAGAGTTGCATGTAGTAGCTGCCGTCGCTCTGGCTCGGTCCCCCTCACGGCCATCGGTGAACGACTATGGGTAGTTCTCTCCATCAATGGGCAGATCTCCCCTCCGAACAAGAGCTGATTGGGCACAATCGCATTCCGACCCCAAACGTCCCACGGCACCGCATCGATGGTTCCCGCTCAGCTACAGCGCGAGCGTGACACAAGGCGCAACGAGCGACTTACTATGCTTGAGAAGCAAAGCATAGACTCAGGAGGCACGATGAAGGCACGATGGATCTAGGCTTACGCATGAAATACAAGGCATAGGAGACTGTATGGGTGCACCACGACGGACGACCCCACGTCAGCGGTCAACTGTGCCCGCCTTGACAAGCATTGGCGCCACGATCGCCGATCGCCGACGAGGACTGAACCTCACCCAGCAGACTCTGTCCGACCTGAGCGGAGTTTCCAGGTCGACGGTCCAGGCCCTTGAATACGGCAGCGGCTCGATCCGGCTCGAAGCCCTCACAGCCGTCGCCGAAGTACTCGGCCTCCACATCGGCGTCTTGCGGCCGGGGCAAGCGCGATGATGACCGCACCCGCGGAACTTCGCCAGATGAGGCAGGCGGACGTCTATATCAACGACGCGCGAGCAGCTGTTCTGCTCCGCGACGACCGCGACCGGGTGACCTTCCGGTACCACACCGAATTCCTTGACGCGCATCGTGATACAGAAGTCCGCAACCGATCCGTGGCGTGGACGTTGCTGTCTACCCCGACATTCCGGCAGGCGACCGCCGACGGTGGTGCGGTGCCTCCGTTCTTCGCCGGACTCCTACCTGAGGGGGCGCGGCTCGATGCCGCCATCGCCTCGACCAAGACGTCCGCCGACGACCATTTGACGCTTCTGCTCTCCGTTGGCGCCGACACCATCGGCAACGTCCGTATCGCACCCGCAGGCACGGCACCGATCGGCGTCGAACCTGCGGTCGACAATCCCGAAGTCGCCGATTTCAGCAGGCTCGCGGTATCGCTCGGCGAGACGATCGACGTCGACCCGATTGCACTTTCGGGAGTGCAGCCGAAGGTGTCGGCGCAGCGGCTGACCACGACGGTTCGCCGAACCTCAGGCTCCGCGATCTTGAAGTTCAGCCCGGCCCGCTACCCACGGATCGCCGAGAATGAGGACTTCTTCCTTCGCATGGCCCGCGGCTGCGGTCTGCGCACCCCGACCCACGAGGTCGTCCACGATGTCAACGGGGTCAGTGCACTGCTGGTCGCCCGCTTCGACCGCACCCCGGACGGACGCCGGATTCCTCAGGAAGACGCCTGTCAGGTGGCCGGCGCGTACCCGGCGAGCAAGTACCGTCTCAAGACCGAAACCGCCATCAAAGAACTGTCCCGCGCCTGCGCGGACGGCGGAGGTTCGGCAGCAGCCGCAACGCTCGAACTGTTGCAGACGGTGTCGTTCTCGTGGCTCATCGGCAACGGTGATCTGCACGGAAAGAATCTGTCCATCTATGCACCAGAAGACTTTTGGCTGCCCACACCGTCGTATGACCTGCTGTGTACGCAGCCGTATGCGGGCTGGCGCGATCCGATGGCGATGATGCTCTACGGCCGCAACAACCGGTTGACCCACACCCACATCGTCGAATCCGGCGAACGCCTCGGTCTACGCCCACGGGCGGTCTCCCGGATGCTCGACTCACTCACCTCGGCCGCCACCCCCTGGATCGAGCGATGCGCCGAGATCGGCTTCGACGATCGCACCACCGCTCACCTGGAAAACCACCTACGCGAACGCCAAGCCTCGCTCCTCCGATGACACACTCCCGCGTCGCCGACTTCGTCCGGCGAATCGCTTATCGCGATATCCGATACGCGGGACGCAGTTCGAGTCGCGGCACGGGTCAGTCGGGCGTGGTGCGGTGTTGATATTGTCGCGGTCACCGACCGCCGGGCTCAGCCGATGCCCGTTTATCCGATGCCCGTTTATCTGATGCCCGTTTAT
>NZ_JAGQTN010000258.1 GCF_020438995.1 Gordonia sp. (in: high G+C Gram-positive bacteria) | reverse complement strand
CGGCAACGACGACTGTGCCGGCAACGACGCCGCCGGAAGCGCCCACACCGACCCCGCGCGCACCGGTCCGGGCCACCGTGGCCACGGCGAAGTCCACCCGCCGACGCTCACACGAGTCCGACGCCGAGGTCACCGCCACGAGCACCCCGGCGGCCGAATCGGCGCAGGCCGAGACACCCGCAGATGAGCCCGCCCTGGCCACGGTCCGGTTCGCGCCGATACCGCAGCCGATCGGCGGCAGTGGATGGAAGACGTTCCGCACCCCCCGGCTGACCCGTGCGGGCCGCGAACGCTCCAACACCCCCGACACCGGTAGCTGGACGCTCGGTTCCAGCGGTATCCGTTCGGGGGCGTTCCCGAAGCAGAAGTCTCCCGATCCGGCCCCGCCCACCGAACCGGTCCTGCCGATCGAACCTCCGGGTGGTCCGGCCTCCGTGGATGTCCCGCAGCGCATCACCGCCGACCGTTCCCCACCTCGGCCCGGCGGTCGGCACAGCCCGGAGCCCACGACCACCGGCCCACGAACGGGGCGGCGGCGCGCGCAGCAGCGGCCACCGACCACCACGGGTGAATCCGTCCCCGCACCGACGCCGGCAGAGCCGGTTGCCGGTCAGCCTCCCGCACATCGCCGGCAGCAGCCGCGCCCCGATCAGCCGGTCCGCCCCGAACAGCCGGTCCGCCCCGAACAGCCGGTCCGCCCCGATCAGCCGGCCCGGGCCGAGCGTCGGGCCCGTCCCGCGCAGTCGGCCCTGACCCGGCGACCCGACCTCGGGACGCCGGGCACCGAGGGGCCGCTCGCCGCGTCGTTGCAGCCCGAATCCGGGCGCAGGTCATCGGTCAAACGGGCGGTGTCGTCACGACGGGACGGTTCTCCGCTGCTCGATCGCGGGTTGTCGCCGGAGAACCGCGACCGCGACGCGGCGATCACCCCACCCGCACCCGAGCGCGGCAACCCCGACAAGGGCGGTAATCCCGATGAGGGCAATAGCACGGACAAGAGCAACGATCGGCACGCAAGCCGGGACACCGGCAGCCAGATCAGCGTCCAGGATCTGCTCCGGCGGAGCCGGAACGAACAGTAAGCGCGGAGCCGGAACGAACAGTAGGCGCCCTCAGTCGAGGCCGTGCTCGATCGCGTATCGCGTCAGCTCGACCCGGTTACCGAGCTGCAGCTTGCGCAGCGAGGCCTGCACATGGTTTTCCACCGTCCGGTGGCTGACCCCCAGGCGCGTGGCTATCTGCTTGGCACTCAGACCTTTGGCCACATGCCGCAGCACCTCGGTCTCGCGTTCGGTGAGCGCGGGTTTGGCCGGGGATTCCGGTTCCCGTGACATCCGCCGGTACTCGCCCAGCACCAGCCCGGCCAGTCCCGGGGTGAACACCGCCTGCCCGGCGCCGGTCGCCCGTACCGCCTCGACAAGTTCGGCCTTCGACGCCGACTTCACCAGATATCCGCTGGCCCCGGCCTTGACGGCGTCGAGTACGTCCTCGCGTTCGTCGGACGCCGACAGCACGAGGACCCGCGTGCGAGGTGACACCGTGAGCACCGCGGCCGTGGCCTGCACACCGCTGCCGTCGGGCAACTGCATATCCATCAGCACCACGTCGGGGAGCACCGCCTTGGCCCGCCGGGCACAGGCGGCCACGCCGTCGGCCGTCGCCACCACCTCGAACCCCTCGTCCGCCAGGTCACGGGCGACCCCGTCCCGCCACATCGGGTGATCGTCGACGACCATCACCCGTAGCTTCGGCTGCTCAGCGCTCACCACACATACCCCTCACCGTTCACGTGTCTTCCCTGCGGTTTCCCGGTCCGGGATCCCACGGCCGACGGTCCATTCCCATTCTGTGCCCTCCCCGGGAGCCGATTCCAGCGTCGCCCGCCCGCCGAGTGCCTCGATCCTGCCGACGATCGACTTGGACACCCCCATCCGGCCGTCCCGCCGGGCTTGTTCGAGGCGGCCGGGGGCGATGCCGACACCGTCGTCGCGGACGCTGACGACAACCTCGTCGCCGAGGTCCTCGAGCAGCACGTACGACCGCGCGCCCGGTCCGGCGTGCGTACGGGTGTTGGCGATCGCGTTGGCCAGCGCCGCCCGCAGTTCACCGGCCACCGCGCGGCCGACGGGTACCGGTGTGCCGGGGGCGCTCACCGACACGTCGTCGGCGGCCAGCCCGCGCAACGCCGCGGCCAGGTCGACGGTGCCGGAGTCCTCATCGTCGGCGGCGGGCGTCATGTCGGAACCACCCCCGCCGGCTTCGTTCATGTCGGCGTCGTCGATGTCGCTCATGTCGGCGAGCATCTTGCGCAGCGCACGTTCCTGCTCGCCGGCCATCTCGGCCAGCCGTGTGCTCGGTCCACCGATCTCCCGGCCGTGTTTGGCGATGTAGGCCAGCGTCTGTAGCACCCCGTCGTGGACGTGGCGCGCGAGCCGTTCGCGTTCCTCGGCCGCGGCGGCGCGGCGTTCGGCCTCGGTGAGCGTCTCGTGCAGTCGGCGGGCGGTCGCACCGGCGATCCCGACGGCCAGCCCGGCCGCGACCATGACGATGACCGTCGCGTTGCGGCCCAGGTTGGGGTCGAAGGTTCCTTTGACGATGGTGCTCGACGCGCCGATCACCAATGCGGTCTCGATCCCCGACCACGGGCCCCACAGCAGGGCCGCGGAGATCATCGAGTTGGTGGCCCACAGCGTCGTCGGCCAGGTCTGGTTGCCGAGCGCCCACTGGTCGTCGGCCACCCACATCGTCGAGAGCATCAGGGCGACGACGACGGTGATCTCGCCGGCCACCCAGTACCTGTTGCGGGCGAATCCCCGGTAATAGCCGACGCCGCAGGCCACGGTGGTCGCGGTCAAGACCACGAACAGTGCCCAGGCGATGCCCGATCGCAGCAGATCGCTGTTGATCGCGATGTGAAATCCCAGCGCATAGCAGTAGCTGACCATCCGGAACAGCTGCGCACCCCGCCACAGCGGGCCCACCGGGTCGGCGTCGACGATGCCGGGGAACACCTCGATCCGCCGGGTCGGTACCGGTGTTCCCCGACTGTGCCGCACCCCGCCGGCCGCCTCCGATTGTGGCCCACGCAACCCCTCATTCACGATCGCATGACCAGGGGCTCGCTAGGGTATGCACCATGCCTTCGGACGGATCGACCTCATCCGGCTCGCCGGCCCGGCGTCGCTGGCGGTGGGTGCGGTGGGTTGTGCTGGTACTCATCGCGGTGACCCTCATCGTCGAAGCGGTTCTGATCTGGCCGAAACTGAAGGACGCGTGGGCGAGCATCGGCGAACTCAACTGGGCGTGGGTGCTGGCGTGCGTCGTCGCGGCGATGCTGTCCATGGACAGTTTCGCACAGGTCCAGCGGACCCTGTTCCGGTCGGCGGGGGTCCGGGTTTCGCAGTTCAAGTCGCTGTCGGTGATTCTGGCCGCCAATTCGGTGAGCCAGACGATGCCGGGCGGGCAGGTCCTCGCACCGGCATTCACCTACCGGCAGACCCGCAAGTGGGGTGCCACACCGGTCGTCGCGTCGTGGCAGGTGGTGATGTCCGGGTTGCTGGCCGGGGTGGGCCTGGCAGTGCTCGGGTTCGGCGGTGCGATGCTCGCGGGCGCCAAGACGAGCCCGTTCTCGGTGCTGTTCTCGGTACTCGGCTTCGTCGCGGTGGCTGCGTTGCTGCAGTACTTCGCCACCCACCCCGAGTCATTGCGGTCGGCCGGCATCAAGGTGCTCGAATGGGTCAATCAGTTCCGCAACAAGCCGCTCGATCACGGTGTCGAGAAGCTGCTCGAAACGCTGGAGCAGTTGCGTGCCGTTCAGTTGAACCGGCGCGACACGGCAGTGGCGTTCGGGTGGAGCTTCTTCAACTGGGTCACCGACGTCGCGTGTCTGATGTTCGCCTGCTGGGCGGTCGGCTCGCATCCGAGCTATTCGGGCCTGATGGTGGCGTATGCGGCATCGAAGGCGGTGGGTACCGCGATCCCGCTGCTGCCCGGCGGGATCGGTGTGGTCGACGCGATGCTGGTACCGGCGCTGACCAGCGCCGGTATGCCGGTGGAGAAGGCGCTGACCGCGGTGCTGGTGTACCGGCTGATCAGCTATGTGTTCGTGGCGGTGGTCGGCTGGGTGATCATCTATTTCATGTTCCGGTCGTCGATCCGGTCCGAAGGTGACCTCGGCGACGACATCAACGCCGACGACATCAACACCGACCAGATCGAGCCCCGCGACATCAGACCCGGCGACATCAAGTCCGGCGACGTCAGACCCGGGGAACGACCGGACGAGGACGAGCTTCGCTGACCGGCGCTACCGTACAGGCCATGAACACTGATTCCGGGTCGTCTTCTGCCGGGTTCCTGCCCATCGGATCCCCGTCGTCTATCGGATCCCCGTCCGATCCGGGTGGCAGGCGAGCGGCCGCGTTCCCCGTATGGCTGACGGCGCTGCTGGATCTGATCGCGATCACCGTTTTCGTGATCATCGGCCGCGCCGATCACGACCACGGGCTGAGCCCGGCCGGCATTCTGGACACGCTATGGCCGTTCGCCGTGGGCGCGGCCGTCGGGTGGACCGTCATCTATCTCTACGCGGCCGTCGAGTCGGCCGGCGAGTTCGGCCGGGTGTTCCGGCCGGAACGTCTGCGGCCCGCGATCACGGTGTGGGTGTGTACGGTGGCCATCGGCATGTTGCTGCGCTGGGTCGTGCACCAGGGGGTCGCGGTCAGCTTCGTGATCGTCGCGAGCATCGCGACCGCGCTGTTCCTTCTCGGCTGGCGTGCGGTTGCCGCGCTCGTCCTGCGCCGTACGGCCGGTTGATCAGAAGATCAACCACCAGATCGCGAAGTACCACCTGAGCCGGAAGTACTACTACTTGATCCGGAAGTACTTCTGGGCCACCTGCAACGCCGCGGTCCCCGACTTCTCGCCTTCGGTGTAGATCACGACGACCTTGCCGTCCTGCAACCCGAGGAACCAGCCCGGCGCCTGCGGACCGTTGGTTCCGACGAGCGCTTTGAGTCCCGGGGCATTGGTCAGGTCGCTGGCGTCGCCGGTCACCACCGTCTTGGTCATCGCGTCGAAGACAGGTCCGGTGACGGCGGACCCGATCTCTCCCAACTCGCCATCGGCCACCTTGGTTGGTATGCCCTTGATGACGTAGGGAGCGACGGGCGGCGCACCTTCGCGACTGCGCGCCAGGGCGACACCGAAGGCACCCATATTCATCATCGACACCGCGGCGGTGTCGGTCTTGTAGTCGATGGTGGTCACCGTCGGCCGGGCACCGACGAGCGCGCTGGCACCGGGCACGGTGAAACGCACCCCGAGTCCGCTGCGATCGAGGAGCCGTCCGCGTGACTGCCCGTCCGAGCCCGCCGCGGCGTCGATCGCCTCCCATACGGGATCGAGCGTCTTGCCGACCGGATAGAGGTTGTCGACGTTGATTCCGCGGGCTGCGGCGTACGAATTCTGTGCCAGCCCCAGGACACCGCCGGTCGACCCGTCGAGGACGAGCATCGTGGCGGGCTGGCCCACGTCGACGACCGCGTCGCCGAGGGACAGCTGCACGCCCTGGTCGACCGTGGTGTTGACATCGGGTCCGGGCGGTCCCTGCTCGCCGCTGAGCGCACGCGGCCGCGCCCCGGGCGCGGTCAGCTGCACCTGCCAGCCGGCGGTGGCGTCGCGGATGGCCTGCCAGTAGTTGGTGAGCCCCACCTCCAGCGGCGACGACAGCCGGCGATCGGCCATCACGAGCTTGCCGTAGGGGCGCGTGGACACGCCGGCGACCTTGTTGGGGTCGCCGGCGAGTACCAGCATGTCTGAGTCGCGCAGGGTGACCGCGACGATCGGCTTGCCGGGCGCGTCGGCGATCTTGCCCTCGATGACCTTCGCGGTGATCAGCGGTGCGATCGGTTCGAGGACCCGCGCGAGCGATACCGCGGCCGCCGGCACATCGGCTGTCTTGGCCGGGTCGAGGACAATGTCATTGACGCCCTGTTCGAGCATGAAGACCTTGCCGTCGCGGCTGCGCACCTTGGGCGAGGGGGTGGCCTCGGTGCGGATCAGGCGCAATGCCCCGCCTCTGGGCATGCCCGTATAGATCAGGTCCGGTGCCCAGGTGACCCGCCAGCCGCTGGAAAGGTGCCGGGCCGCCCCGGTGGTCTCGGTGGTGAAGGCACGCTTGCCCTGCCACTTCCAGGTGGTCTTGAGGGAGAACGATGCGGTGCCGTCGCTGAACTGGACGGGGCGGTCGACCTTGACATCGATGTCGTCGGCCTTCATCGACGTGATCGTCGCGGTGAGTGCTTCGCCGGCCTGTGCGGGCGCGGTGGTGTACTTGGCCGCCCTGGCCGGGTCCTGGCGTTCGATGGCGGATGCGTAGAGCTTGGCGACGCCCGCCGCGGTTGTGTCGAGTTCGGGAGTCGAGCAACCGACCACGGCACCACCGCAGGCCACAGCGATGCACGCTGCGGCCACCGGCACGCGTTTTGCCCAGATCCTCATAGTCACAGTTTTCACTCTTGTCACGGGCATGCCGCAGGTGTGCCAGCTGCCATCCGGAATTCAGAACCGTCACAATAATAACTCAGGGCCAGAACCTCACCAACCAACGTTGACATGGACCCGGTCACACCTGAGCCCGCGACGGCCTTTCCTGAATTTCGGTACTTCGACCTGCCGCGTTACATACTTGAGCTTATGCCCGTCCCGTCCCAGCTCGGCCTCACCTTCTCGTCCCGGCACCCGTCTCATCGGTCCGCTGCGATCGCCGACTCCGGCGCCCTGACGATCATCAGGGCGCAAGATCGGGCGACGACCGCCACCGACTCGGTCACGTCCCGGCACAGCTTCTCTTTCGGCGACCATTATGACCCAGACAACACCCATTTCGGGACTCTGCTGGTGAATAACGACGAGCGCGTGTCGCCCGGCCACGGTTTCGACACCCACCCACACCGCGAAACCGAGATCGTCACCTGGGTCACCGAGGGATCGCTCGTGCACCAGGACTCCGAGGGCCACTGCGGTGTCATCCACCCGGGCCTGGCCCAGCGGATGAGCGCGGGGACCGGGATCCTGCACAGTGAGATGAACGACGTGGTACAGGCAGCAGAAACCCGCTTCGTGGCGATGTGGATCGCACCCGACGAGTCCGGTCACGCCCCGTCCTACGACCAGCACGACGTGACCGGTGAGCTCGGGCGCGGCGGGCTGGTCGCGGTCGCATCCGGGGACCCCGCACACGATTCGGCCATCCGCATCGCCAACCGATCATCGACGATGTTCGCCGCACGCCTGGCCGCGGGCGCATCCGTGGCACTGCCGCCCGCACGATTCACCCACCTGTTCGTCACCGCCGGCAGCCTCCGGCTGGCCGACGAGACGCTCGGCACGGGCGATGCGGTCCGCACAGGCGACATCGGCGGCGAACCGGTCACCGCGATCACCGACTGCGAACTCCTGGTCTGGGCGATGAGCCGCAGGCTCGGGGAGTAATTGAGCCGCAGGCTCGGGGAGTAATTGAGCCGCAGGCTCGGGGAGTAATTGAACCGGAGACTCGGCGAGTAATTCGCCCGGCGCGAACTCCGGTGACAGGCCGCCGCACCGATGACAGGATGGGCAGGGTGACGACTTCGCAAACCGACACCTCACACAACGCCGCCGTCCTGCCCTCAGGTCTCGACCTCTCGTGGGTCGATGACTCGGTCACGGTGGGCGACGACCTGTTCACCCACGTCAACGGCAAGTGGCTCGACTCGCACGTCATCCCCGAGGACCGCTCGGTCGACGGCGCGTTCCACCATCTACGGGACCGCGCCGAGGAGAACGTCCGCGACATCATCACCGGCTGCGCGGAGGCTGATCCGCCCAGCGGAAGTGACGCCCAGAAGATCGGCGACCTGTACGCCTCCTTCATGGACACCGACCACATCGACGCCCTCGGCCTCGGCCCGATCGCCGGCGAACTCGACGCGATCGCGGCCATCGAGACAACCGGGCAACTCACCAAACGGCTCGGCCGGCTGCAAAGGCATGGCGTCCCCGGCCTGTTCGGCTTCTACGTCGACACCGACGCCAAGCAGTCCGACCGGTATCTGGTGCACGTCACCCAGTCGGGTCTCGGACTGCCCGACGAGTCGTACTACCGCGAGGACAAGCACGCCGACACCCGCGCCGCCTACCTCACCCACGTCGAGCAGGTGCTGGATCTGGCCGGTCTCGACGACGCCGCCGGCCGGGCCGCCACCATCCTGGATCTGGAGACGGCCATCGCCGCCACCCACTGGGATGTGGTGCGCCGCCGCGACGCGAGCCTGTCGTACAACCTGATGACGCTGGCCGAGTTCTCAGGCGCAGCAACCGGATACGACGTCGACGCCTGGTTCGGCGGCCTCGGCACCAGCGGCGAAGCCACCTTCTCCGAGGTCGTCGTGGGTCAGCCGTCATTCGTCTCCGGTGCGGCCGAGCTGATCTCCGCCCGCCCGCTCGCCGAGTGGAAGTCGTGGCTCGCATGGCGGTTGCTGCGCACCGCGTCGCGCTTCCTGTCGACCCCGTTCGACGACGCCCACTTCGATTTCTACGGCCGCACCCTCACGGGCGCCGAGACGATCCGCGACCGCTGGAAGCGGGGCGTCGAGTTCGTCGAGGACGCAATGGGTTTCGCCGTCGGCAAGCTGTACGTCGAGCAGCATTTCGGCCCGGAGGCCAAGGCCCGGATGGACGAGCTGATCGCCAATCTGGTGGAGGCCTACCGGCGCAACATCTCCGACCTGGACTGGATGACGCCGGCCACCCGGGAGAAGGCGCTCACCAAACTCGGCAAGTTCACCCCCAAAATCGGCTATCCGGCGCATTGGCGGGACTATTCGGCGCTGGTCGTCGACCGCGGTGATCTGGTGGGCAACTACGCGCGGGCGATGTCGTTCGAGCAGGATCGCGAGTTCGCCAAGATCGGCGCACCCGTCGACCGCGACGAATGGTTCATGACCCCGCAGACCGTCAACGCCTACTACAACCCGGGCATGAACGAGATCGTGTTCCCCGCAGCCATTCTGCAGCCGCCGTTCTTCGATCCCGACGCCGACGACGCCGCCAACTACGGCGGCATCGGCGCGGTCATCGGTCACGAGATCGGCCACGGCTTCGACGATCAGGGCGCCAAGTACGACGGCGACGGCAACCTCGTGGACTGGTGGAGCGAGGCGGACCGCACCGAATTCGGTAAGCGCACAAAGAAACTCATCGACCAGTACAGCGAGTTCACCCCGACCGGCCTCGACCCCGAGCATACGGTCAACGGCGAGTTCACCATCGGCGAGAACATCGGCGACCTGGGCGGCCTGTCCATCGCACTCGTCGCCTACGACGTTGCGACAGAAGGCAACACACCGCCGGTGATCGACGGACTGACCGGCGTGCAACGGGTGTTCTTCAGCTGGGCGCAGATCTGGCGTACCAAAACTCGTGACGCCGAAGCGATCCGGCGCCTGTCCATCGACCCGCACTCCCCGCCGGAGTTCCGCTGCAACGGCGTCGTCCGCAACGTCGACGCCTTCTACGACGCGTTCGGCATCACCGAGGACAATGACCTGTACCTCGACGAAGCCGAACGCGTACGTATCTGGTGAGTCCTAGAACTCGATCATGCCGCGGATGTTCTTGCCGTTGAGCATGTCGTCGTAGGCCTCGTTGACCTGGTCGAGCGTGTAGCGGGTGGTGACCAGGTCGGCGAGATTGAGCTTGCCGGCCCGGTATTCGTTGAGCAGGTTGGGGATCTGGGTCCGCGGTCCGGCACCGCCGAAGATGGCTCCCTGCACCCGCTTCTGCAGCAGCGTCAGTTCGAAGAGGCTGAGTTTGACGTCGATGTCGGACGCCGGTCCCATGCCGGTGACGACGACCTGTCCGCCCTTGGCGGTGAGTGCCAGTGCGGGCGCGATCATCTCACCTTCGATGACACCGACGGTGATGATGGTGGTGTTGGCCATCTTGCCCCAGGTGAATTCACCGACGGGCCCCAGCGCTTCCTCCATGGAGGCGAAGGTGTGGGTGGCGCCCATCTTCTGCGCCATCTCCCGCTTGAACGGAACGGGATCCACGGCGACGACGAACCGGGCACCGGAGGCGACAGCACCCTGGACGGAGTTGATGCCGACACCGCCGACACCGACGACCACGACGGTGTCGCCGGTCCTGGTGCCGCCGATCTGGGCGGCCGATCCCCAACCGGTGGCCACACCGCAACCCAGCAGCGCCGCCTCCTTGAGCGGGATGTCGTCCTCGATCTTGACCAGCGACGCCTGGTTGACGGTGATGTACTCGGCGAACGTGCCGAGCAGGCACATTTGGGTGAGCGGCAGACCGTCGTGCGTCGTGAGGCGGTTGGTGTTGTCGGAGATCGCCAGGCCGCTCATCAACCGGGCGCCCTCGTCGCAGATGTTCTGCAGCCCACGCGAACAGGGTTCACACACGCCGCAGGCGGGGATGAACGCGGTGACGACGTGGTCGCCTTCCTTGAGCCGGGTGACACCGGGCCCCACCTTGGTGACCACACCGGCACCTTCGTGTCCGCCGATGACCGGCAGCGGGACGGGACTGTCACCGGTGCGCAGATGGTGGTCGGAGTGACACAGGCCCGAGCTGACGAGCTTGACCTGCACCTCATCCTCGACGGGGTCCCCGAGTTCGAACTCCTCGAGCTGCCACGGCTTGCCGACCTCCCGCAGGATTGCGCCTGTAACCTTCATTGGTTCTCCCGTCTCGCATGCATGAGCGGACGCTTATGCGTCGTGGCTCCATCCTGCCCCTTCGGACGGGGAGGGGTCAGCCGTTCGGGCAGGTTTTGTCAACCAAGCACAGCGTGTGCGTACAGCGCGCCCGGACGAGGCCGTGGTTGTGGCTCACGAGGACGATGCCCACGCCGTCATCGGCGAGTTCGGCGAGGGTGGCGACCACGCCGCGGGCGGCGACCGGGTCGAGCATGGCGGTGGGTTCGTCGCACAGCAGATAGTCGGGTTGCTGGGCGAGGGCGCGGCCGAGGCAGGCACGCTGGAGCTGGCCGTCGCTGACCTGTCCGGGTGCCCGGTGCAGGAGGTCGGCGTCGAGCCCGACCCGCTGCGCGAGCCCGTCGACGTCGGTGTCACGGCCGGCGACGGCGGCCGGTTCGGCGATGATTCTGCGCAGCGTCCAGCGCGGGTTGCACACCTGCCGCGGATGCTGGGCGAGCATCGCGATGCCGCCGGTCCGCGGCGTCGACGATCCGTCGTAGGTGAGGTGTCCGGTGTGGTCGGTCAGGCCCGCGAGGGCGCGCAGCAGCGTGGTCTTGCCGGTGCCCGACGGGCCTGTGATTCCGGTGAATTGTCCTGCGGGGATGTGCAGGTCGATGTTGTCGATGATGTTCGCGCCGCCGAGCCGGACTCCGAGCCCGATGGCCCGGATGCCGTCGCGCAGGGCGATCCGGTCGGCGGTGGTGCTGGTGATCGTCATGTGTGGTTGCCTTTCCATTCAGACGACCGCTTCAAAAAACGACCGCACATACGGTGAGCCGTTTCCGGAGACGAGGCCGACCGGGTCACGTTGTTCGACAACGGTTCCCGACCGCATCACCGCTATCGACGACGCGACTCCCGATTCCAGCAGCGAATGCATGTCGTGGGTGATGACGAGCACCGCAGCCCCGGCGTCGGCGAGATCGCCGAACAGTTCCCAGATCCCTTCGGCCAGTTCCGGATCGAGCGCGGAGGTGGGTTCGTCGGCGACGATCACAGCGGGATCGGCGACGATGGCGGCTGCGATCGCGGCACGTTGCGCCATACCGCCGGAGATCTCGTGCGGATACCGGTCGAGGGCGCGGCGGGGCAGGTGTACGCGGTCGCACAGTTCACCGGCGGTGTGCGCCGATCCGAGTACGCCGATTACCTCGTCGAGTTGATCGCCGATGGTCCGAACGGGGGTGAATGATGTCGCCGCCGACTGCGGTACGGAGCCCACGACCTTTCCGCGCAGGTCCCGCCAGGCGTCGGGGCCCGCGGCGGCCAGTTCGCGTCCGCCGATGTCGATCCACCCGTCCACCCGCGACCCCGGCGGCAGCAGCCCACCGAGTGCGGCGGCGACCATCGACTTGCCGCAACCGGATTCGCCGATGAGCGCGGTCACCGATCGTGGTGCGACGGTGAGGCTCACGTCATCGAGCACCCGCACTCCGACACGATGCCCACGTCTGCGAGACCAGATGTCGACGGTCAATGAACGCACCGCGACGCCGTTCTCCTCTGTCATCACCACACTTCTCCCGATTCGGGTGCCGAGCGTCGTTTGAGTGCCGAGCCGGCTGCCGAGAACGCCAGCGCGGCCAGGATGAGTGCCACCCCGGGCACGGCAAGCGTCCACCATGCGCCGGTCAGCACGTCTCCCCGGGCCTGACCGAGAAGTGTTCCCAGACTTGCCTCGTCGGGGGATAGCCCGACACCGAGGAACGACAGCGTGGTCTCGTGCCAGACGGCGTGCGGCAGCAGCATCGTCATCGCGACCAGCGCCTGCCCGATGACGGCGGGCAGCAGGTGCCGGGTGCCGATGAACCATCTCGACGCCCCGGCCAGCCGCGCCGATTCGATCCAGCCGGCGTTCTGGTTGTCGAGCAGTTCGGCGCGCACCACGCGGGCTACGGCCGGCCAGTGGGTGAGCGCGATGGAGGCGATGATGGCGACGGGTTCGCCGCGCCACAGGGCGGCGATGACCACCCCGATCACCAGGTGCGGCATGGCATTGATGCCGTCGACGACCCGCATGACGAGGGCGTCGAACCAGCCGCCGACAGACACCGACACGATGCCGACGGCCAGCCCGATGACGGTGGAGATGACCGCGCAGGCCAAGGCGATGATCATCGAGATCCGCAGTCCCTCCGCGGTTCTCACGCCGATATCGTAGCCGGAGTGGTCGGTGCCGAGCAGCGCGGCATCACCGGGCGGCAGCAGCGCGCGGGCGAAGTCGGCCGATTGCTCACCGGCCACGATCGGCCAGAGCACGGCGACGAGCGCGATCGTCGCGAGCAGTATCCACGGCCATCGGTCGACGAGATCCCGGATGCGGGAACGGGTTCCGGAATCCGGAAGGGTCGCGGTCATGCCGTCAGTCCTATCCGGGGGTCGATCCACACCGCCGCGGCATCCGAGAGCGCCGAGCCGATCAGCACCAGCGCGGCGGCGCCGACGGCCAGCGCGGCGAGCAACGGAAAGTCCAGTGCCACTGCCGAGTCGACCAGAGATTCGGCCAATCCCGGCCAGCCGAACACGGTTTCGACGATCGCGGCACCGGCGATCAGCTCAGGCAGCCGCGTGCCCAGCAGCGCCAGCGTCGGCAACACCGACACAGGAGCGACGTGCCCGCGCAGCAGTGTCCAACCGCCGATCCCGCGTGAGAGTGCGGCCCGGACGGCATCGGAGGTCACCGCCTCCACGACGGCGGCCCGCATCGACAACAGCAGCCACGGGATCATCGCGACGGTCAGCGCGACGTACGGCAGCACGCCGTGGCTGACGAGTCCGCCGAAGCTGTAGTCCTCCCCCGGTTTTCGCGCACCGGAGGTGGGGAACGCACCCAGCCCGACGGCGAACACGCTGACCAGTAGCAACGACACCACGAACGGCGGGGTCGCCGCGAGAATCGTTGCCAGCGCCGAACATCCGCGATCGAGCAGACCTCCCTGCCGCATCCCGATCACCGCACCGAGCCCGATCGCGATGATCGCCGCCGAGATCAGCGCCAGTGCTGCCATGGTGAGGGTATACGGAAGCCGTTGCGCGATAACGGTTGTCACCTCCTGCGACCTCGTCGACGACCAGCCGAGATCGCCGGTAAGGATGCCGCCCCACCAGTGCCACCACGCGGAGAACCAGTTCTGGTCCAGCGCATAGGCATCGGTGACCGCATCCCGCTGCGCCTGCGTCGCGAACTCGGGACTGTTCAGGTAAGCGGCGGTGGGGTCGAACGGCGAGACGGCGGTGAGCCCGAAGATCGCCAGCGAGATCACCAGCAGACTCGGAATACCGACCAGGCTGCGCCGCAACAGTAATCGCGCAGCGGCCCTTCCCCTACCTCGTTGAGACGCCGACTCAGCACCCCCCACACCCGCTTCCCCGGGCGCTGGTTGAGGTGCGAGCTTGCCAGCCTCGAAACCCGGTGAGACGACATTGTCATCGAGCGAGGTTTCGAGGCTCGTCATTGACGCTCCTCGCACCACAACCGGCGGAGCGGGCTCGTCCCGGGCAGTCACGGAAGCCATCGTCTCATCGATCGTCATTACGATCTCTCCCACTTGGTGAGATCCCACCACGGCCCCCACGCGACTCCGTGCGAATGCGGTTCCATGATCGGATTCGCCCCCTTCCAGCCGGTGTCGCGCACCGCGTAGGTGTGGTGCAGGAAGGTCAGCAGCACCGCGAGCGGCTGCTGTTTGTAGACGCTCTGGATCTTCCGGTAGCGGGCATCGTTCTCCGGTCCCGGTGCGCTCGAACGTGATTCGTCCAGGAGCGCGTCGAGTCCGGGCGCGGTGAAGTTTCCGGCGTTGGCGTACGTCGACGACTGTGCGGTGCGGGTATGCAGGGTGTCGTAGACCTGCGAGTCGATACTGTAGGGAGTGTCGCCGCCGCCGAGCAGGATAGCCACCGAGTCGACCTTCGGCCGGATCTCATCCCAGGTGGCCCCACGCGGGGTGACCGCGATGCCGAGTGGTTTCATCGCCGTCGCGAACGCCACCGCCAGATCGCGGCGCACGCTGTCCTCGGCCTTGTACAGCAGCTCGAATGCCGCCTTCTTGCCGTCCTTTTCGCGGACGCCACCGGCGCCGGGACGCCAGCCCGCCTCATCGAGGATCCGCTTGGCCTCGTCGGCGCTGTAGGTGAATTGTGCGGCCGGATCGTAGACGCCGGTGTACACGTCCGAGATCGGGTTGCTCGCAGGTGATCCCGCGCCGCCGAGGACGTCGCGGATCAGTGCATCGCGGTCGACGCCCACGTTCATCGCCAACCGGGCCGCCGGATCGGCGGTGAACGCGTTGCCCGCGGGCAGGGTCACCCCGCGCCAGTCGGCCGACTTGGCTGTCACGATCGAGACACCGTCCCGTTTGCCGATGCTCGCGGCGAGTTTCGGCGGCAGGTTGGCCCCGTCCACCTCACCGGCGACGACGCGCTGGGCGCGGGTGTTGTCGTCTGGGGTGTAGGTGTAAACGACCCGTGTGAGCTGCGGCTTCTCGCCCCAGTAGTCGTCGCGGGCCTCCAGCACCGCCTGATCGGGGTCGAGGGACTTCAGCACGTATGGGCCGGTGCCGACGGGCGCCTTGTTGAGTGTCCAGTTGGCCACCGGGTCGGGCTGCACCTTCTCCGACGGCACGATGCCCAGCAGCAGGTACGGCGACGGGTCGGCATCGGTGGCCATCGTGACCGTCACCGCGGCCGGCCCGTCGGCGGCGATCGAGGCGATCGGGTCGAAGTCGGTGGCGATTTCGCTGGCCACCTTCGGGTCACGCACCGCGTCGTAGGTCGCGACCACATCGGCCGCGTCGAACGTGGAGCCGTCGGAGAACGTCACCCCGCTGCGCAGCGCCACCCGCCAGACACGGGGCGCGGTCCGCTGTGGAGCCGACTCGGCGAGCGCGGGCACCAGGTCGGGCACCCGTGAGTCGTCGTCGGCCGACGGCGCGAGAAGTCCCTGGTAGATCGGCGATACGCCGAGGCTGCCGTAGTAGGTGAGCGGGTTGAAGTCGCCGAGTTCCTGCCCGTCGGCAAGCACGATCTGATCCTTCGCTTCACCCGAATCCGACGACGAGCACCCGACGGCAACCAGCGCCGTCGCCGCAACGAGGACCACGATCGATCTCTTTCGCACACGAACCCCTAAACATGTCGCTATGAACACCTGTCCTACCAGACATATGTCTGCCGTCACATAGGCATGCACAGGACACTATCGACAACCGCCCGAACCGGACACTGACCAGCCGGACAGTCTCAACCTGTTCACCCGGTCCCGCAGGACCGCCACCTCACGCCGCCCACCATCTTGACCCCCGAAGCCGAAGCAACAACAGCACAGCCCACCATCTTGATCCCCGAAACCGAAGCAACTACAGCACAGCCCACCATCTTGATCCCTGAGGCCGAAGCGACGAAGTCGCGAGGGTCACGAAGGGTCCGGCGACATTCCACACCTGACCGGACCACTCCGAACCCCACCCACAGGGCATAATTCGTACCCACAACCCCCGCAACACAGGAGTGCGATGTCCGAGCAAGCGCGCGCCCGTATACCCGACTCCCACATCTCCGCGGGGGTGGAGCCCGAGCAAGCGCGCGCCCGTATACCCGACTCCCACATCACCGCGGGGTCCGAGCCCGAGCAAGCGCGCGCCCGTATCCCCGACTCCGACATCGCGGAGTGGTCGTCCAGGTTCTCCCTGCTCAGCGACACCACGCGGCTACGCCTGCTGGTGGAGATGCACGCCACCCCCGACCAGACCGTCACCCAGCTGGCCGCGGCCGCGCAGATCACCGAGAACGCGGCCTCGCAGTCTTTGCGCGCTCTGCGCGACCAGGGCTGGGTGTCCGCGGACAAGGAGGGCCGCACGGTCCGCTACAGCGTCGTCCACGACGCGATCGTGCACCGCATACTGCACGACATCCTGGGCGTCGAGCATCATCACACGCACTCACACTGAGCCCCGTGACAAAGAACTAGAACACGTTCTAGTCTGTTCGGTGTGGATGTGACATACGAGGGAACCAAACGCGAACTGACCACCGACAAGGGTGTGCTCCGCTATCACGAAGCCGGCGACCCCGACGCCCCGACGCTACTGCTCCTGCACGGCTCCGGCCCGGGCGTGACCGGCTGGCGCAACTACCGCGGCAATCTCGGCTTCTTCGCCCAAACCCACCACTGCTACATCCTGGAGTTCCCCGGCTTCGGCGTCTCCGCCCCGTGGGACGGCATCCCCGTGCTCACCGCCGGCAGCTCGGTCACCCGCTTCATGGACGCCCTCGACATCGAGTCCGCCCCGATGATCGGCAACTCGATGGGTGGCGTCGTCGCCGTCAACCTGGCCATCAAGAAGCCCGAACGCGTATCCAAACTGGTGACGATCGGCGGAGTCGGCCCAAACCTGTTTTCCCCCAGTCCCAGTGAGGGCCTGCGCCTGCTCCAGGAATTCGCCGACGCCCCCGACCGCGACAAACTCATCCGCTGGCTCAACGCCATGGTCTACGACCGCAGCCTCGTCACTGACGAGTTGATAGAAGAACGCTGGGAGGTCGCCCTCAACCCCGACGCCCTGCGCACCGCCCGCGCGATGTACGGCTCGGCATCGTTCGAGATGCAGCAACAATTCCTCGCGACCGCCGACATCCCCCCGTATTGGTCGATGCTGCACAAGATCTCGTGCCCCACCCTGCTCACCTGGGGCCGCGACGACAGAGTCAGCCCCCCCGATATGGCCCTACTCCCCCTACGCCAAATCCCCGAAGCCGAACTCCACATCTTCCCCCGTTGCGGCCACTGGGTAATGATCGAAGCCAAGCAGGCCTTCGAAGCGACGGTAGCCGCCTTCCTCACCCGCTGACCGTTCCCGCGTCGCAGACTTCGTCCCGCCTATGAGATATCGCGACATCCAATAAGCGGGACGAAGTCTGCGACGCGGGAAATCAGGCGCGCGGCGACACGAGCACAACCCGGACGCCGAGCGCTTCGTACGTCGACCTGGCTCTCGCGTCCCGAGTCGCGAGAGCGACACCGTTCTCCCGCGCGGCAAGTGCGACGAGTCCGTCGTAGGTCGCTCCCCCGGCCACACCGGAGCGGGCAAAGAGCCGATGAACGCCGGCGACACCTTCCTTCGATGCCACGACGGTGTCGGCAAAGTTACTGTCCATCAAGGTGACCGCGTCTGCGGGCGCCACCCGCGCATCTCCTGGCAGTCGGGTGAGCACCGCGAACGTCTCCGCGAGCGAATGCCCGGTCAGTCGCAGCGTGCGCCCGTCGGCCCAGGCCACGACGGCGTCATGCTCGGGATGCGAAGCCACGAGCAACGGCACCGCGACGCTGGTATCGACCGCGATCCCATCCGTCATCGACGACCGGAGTCGATCAGCCCGAACATCATCTCGTCGGTGACGACGGTCTCACCGCGCGCCACCAGGCGGCCGCTCGGCTCGGTCTCGAGCCGAGCCGTACGTCCACCCGGCACTATCTGCACCCCGCCGCCATAGGCCGAGATGTCGACCGTCGTTCCCGGCGTGAGCCCAAGCGCATCACGCAGCGCCTTGGGCAGCACAACCCGCCCAACAGAATCTATGGTCGCCTCCACAGGGATCACACTACCAGCGAGTTCCCAGTCCAACCGTTCCCGCGATCTGAACTTCGTCGCGCTTATCGGATATCGCAACATCCGATTCGCGGGACGAAGTTTGCGACGCGGGAAAACTGGATGGGGCGTGGATGGAACCAAACGGGGGGCTGCTGCGTCTGATTGCCATGCGTATGTATCCCACTGACTCGTTTGGGCTTGTCCGGCGCGAAGCGGCGCACCTCGTCGGGATCTGTGATCGTGAGATCGCCTCGGCGATCCGAGACGATCATCTGTTGCGGCTGTACCCCGGAGTGTATGTGCCTCCCAGCGACGACTTCACCGGACGCGAGGGTGCGCAACGACTACACCGGCTGACCGCGATCGCGATCGCGACGTCCACCCGCACCGACGGCCCGATTCTGCCTATCAGTCACGACTCCGCTGCGGCGATGCACGCGGTGCCGCTGCTGAAGCCGAGTATCCGGCAGGTTCATGTGGTCACCGGGCAGTCGTCGGGCGGCGGAATCCGTAGGCATCGGCACCTGCACGCGGCACCGATCGACGACGACGAGATCACCACCGTCGACGGTATCGCCGTGACCTCCCTTGAGCGGACCTCCGTCGACGTCGCGTGTGCCGGAACATTCGCCCAGGCCCTCACCGCCTTCGACCAGACGATCCGGTGTGGTGGTGACGCCGCGTTGATGGCCGAGATCCTCGCGCGACGTCGACGTGTCGGCGGTCGTCGTGCGGCTCGCGCACTGTCGATGGCCGACGGGGCATCCGAGAGCGTCGGCGAGTCGTGGAGCCGGGCACAGATGATCGAGGCCGGGTTGCCGGTACCGCGACTGCAGCACCGATTCATTTGCCGCTCAGGAACATACGCCACCGACTTCGACTGGGACGAGAAGCTGGTCGGCGAGTTCGACGGAAAAGTCAAGTACGGGAGGCTCCTTCGCACCGGCGAGAACGCCACCGATGCCGTCATCCGCGAGAAGGTCCGCGAGGACGAGATTCGCGCCCACGGCCCGATGGTCATCCGCTGGACCTGGTCGACACTGGAATCCGGTTCCGTCCCCACCCTCCTCCACCCCTGGCTCACGAAGTTCGGCCTGATTACTCCCGCGTCGCAATTTTCGTCCCGCTAATTGGTTTTCGCGATATCCGATAAGCGGGACGAAGTTTGCGACGCGGGAACACCATTGCAACGGGTGGCAACTCTGTTGCACCCGCGGTATGGGGCTAGCGGCGGCTTCGACATGACCGGTCAGGCGGGCCTCATCGACGGCGGCATCCTCTTCCGCTGATCTACGCGCGACGCCCCCGACCGGATGGTGTCCGGTCGGGGGCGTCGTCACGTCAGATCAGTGGCGGTTCAGTACTTTTCGCCCTTCGCGGCCTTCTCGACCAGCGAGGCCGGGGGCTCGAAGTGGCTGCCGTACTTGGCTGCCAGGTCGCGGGCGCGGTCGACGAAGCCCTGCAGGCCGCCTTCGTAGCCGTTGATGTACTGGATCACGCCACCGGTCCAGGCCGGGAAGCCGATGCCGAAGATGGAACCGATGTTGGCGTCGGCCACCGAGTTGAGCACACCCTCGTCGAAGCACTTGACGGTTTCGAGGGCCTCGGCGAAGAGCATGCGCTCCTTGAGATCTTCGAGCGGGATCTGCGTGCTGCCCGACTTGAACTGCTCGCGCAGACCCGGCCACAGCAGACCGCGCTTGCCGTCGGCGTAGTCGTAGAAGCCGGCGCCGTCCTTGCGGGACGCGCGACCGTTCTCGACCATCCAGTCGACCACGGCGTACGAGCCGTGCGACGGGACCGGCAGACCCGCAGCCTCGGCGGCGGCGTTGGTCTCGGTGCGGATCTTGTGCATCAGCGTCAGCGTCAGCTCGTCCGAAAGCTGAAGCGGCGGAGCGGGATAGCCCGCCTGCGAACCGGCCTGCTCGATGAACGCCGGCTCGATGCCCTCACCGACAGCCGCGAGAGCCTCGTTGATGAAAGTGCCGATGACGCGGCTGGTGAAGAAGCCACGGCTGTCGTTGACGACGATCGGGGTCTTGCGGATCTGCAGCGTGTAGTCGATGACCTTGGCCAGCACCGCATCCGAGGTCTTCTCACCCTTGATGATCTCCACCAGCGGCATCTTGTCGACGGGCGAGAAGAAGTGGATTCCGATGAAGTCTTCCTGACGCTTCACACCGTTCGCGAGCAGCGTGATGGGCAGCGTGGAGGTGTTGGAGCCCAGGATGGCGTCGGGTTCGACGATGTCCTCGATCTCCTGGAAGACCTTGTTCTTGACCTCGACCGACTCGAACGCGGCCTCGATCACCAGGTCGACGCCCTTGAAGTCCTCGGCCTTGTCGGTCGGGGTGATCCGGGCGAGCAGTTCGTCGCCCTTCTCCTGGCTGAGTTTGCCCTTGGCGACGCCCTTTTCGACGAGCTTGACCGAGTAGCCCTTGCCACGTTCGGCGTTCTCGAGCGAGACATCCTTGAGGACGACCTCGATACCGGCCTGCGCCGAGACGTACGCGATGGCCGCACCCATCATGCCCGCGCCGATGACGCCGACCTTCTTCGCGGTGTACTTGTCGTAGCCGTCGGGCCGCGAGCCGCCGCTGTTGATGTGCTGCAGATCGAAGAAGAACGCCTTGATCATGTTCTGCGCGACCTGACCGGTCACCAGCGAGATGAAGTAGCGGGTCTCGATCTCGTCGGCGGTGGCGACGTCGACGTAGGCGCCTTCAATGGCCGCGGCCATGATCGCCCGGGGGGCGGGCATGTTGGCACCCTTGAGCTGCTTGCGCAGGATCGCCGGGATGGCCGGCAGGTTGGCCGCGAACGCCGGGTTGGTCGGCCCGCCGCCGGGGATCTTGTATCCCTTGACGTTCCAAGGCTGCTGCGCTTCGGGGTTGGCCGCGATCCACGCCTTGGCGGCGGGGATCAGCTCGTCGATCGAGGACACGACCTCGTCGATCAGGCCGATCTCCTTGGCCTTGGCGGGCTTGAACCTGGTGCCCTGCAACAGAACACTCATCAAAGCGTTCTGGATGCCGAGCAGCCGGACGGTGCGCACGACGCCGCCGCCGCCGGGCAGCAGGCCGAGGGTGACCTCGGGCAGACCGATGACATTGCCGCGCACGTCGGCCGCGATGCGGTAGTGCGTGTGCAGCGCGATCTCCAGGCCACCGCCGAGGGCGGCGCCGTTGATGGCGGACACGACCGGCTTGCCGAGGACCTCGACGCGCCGCAGCACCGCCTTCATCTCGTTGGTGGTCGCGGTCATCCGGGCCGCGATCTCCTGCTTGGTCTCGGTCTGCTCGGCGGTCATGTCCTTGAGATCGCCGCCGGCGAAGAACGTCTTCTTGGCCGAGGTGAGCACCACACCAGTGATCTCGTCCTTCTCGGCTTCGAGACGATCGACGGTCGCCTTCATCGAATCGGCGTACAGCGCATTCATGGTGTTGGCGCCCTGGTTGGGGTCGTCCATGGTGAGCACGACGATGCCGTCATCGCCCTTTTCCCACCGGATCATGTTGTCACTCATTGTCTTTCAAGTTTCCTTTACAAACCGCGGGTCAGAGACGCTCGATGATGGTGGCAACGCCCATACCGCCGCCGATACACAGGGTGACCAGGCCGTAGCGGCCGCCGGTGCGCTCGAGCTCGTCGAGGCAGGTACCGAAGATCATCGCGCCGGTCGCGCCGAGCGGGTGACCCATCGCGATGGCGCCGCCGTTGACGTTGACCTTCTCGTGGGGGATGTTGAGGTCCTTCTCCCACTTCATGACCACCGACGCGAACGCCTCGTTGAGCTCGTACACGTCGATGTCGTCGACGGTCAGGTTGGCCTTCTTCAGCGCCAGCTCAGTGGCCGGGGTGGGGCCGGTGAGCATGATGGTGGGCTCGGAACCGACCTCGGCGAAGGTGACGACGCGGCCGCGCGGGGTCAGGCCGTTGCGCTTGCCCGCCTCTTCGCTGCCGAGCAGCACCAGGCCGGCGCCGTCGACGATGCCGGAGCTGTTGCCGCCGGTGTGCACGAAGTTGATCTTCTCGACGTTCGGGTACTTCTGCAGTGCCACGGAGTCGAAGCCGGCCATCGCGGCCAGTCCGGCGAATGCCGGGCGCAGCTTGCCGAGGCTCTCGACGGTGCTGCCGGGGCGGCGGTGCTCGTCATTGTCGAGCAGCACGACACCGTTGAAGTCGCGGACCGGAACCACGGACTTGGTGAAGTAGCCACTGTTCCAGGCCTTTTCGGCGCGAGCCTGGGATTCGGCGGCAAACGCGTCGACGTCCTCGCGGGAGAAGCCCTCCATGGTGGCGATCAGGTCGGCACCGATGCCCTGCGGCACGATGTACTGGTCGTACGCGGTGGTGGGGTCGGTGAACAGCGCGCCGCCGTCGCTGCCCATCGGCACGCGCGACATCGACTCGACACCGCCGGCCAGGACCAGGTCGTCGAAGCCGGAGGCGACCTTGGCGGCGGCGAGGTTGGTGGCCTCCAGGCCGGAGGCGCAGAAGCGGTTGATCTGGGTGCCGGGCACGGTCTCGGGCAGCCCCGACAGCAGCGCCGCGGTGCGGGCGATGACCGCGCCCTGCTCACCGACGGGCGACACGACACCGAGGATGACGTCGTTGACGTCGGCCGGGTCGAGACCACCGTGGCGGGCCAGGACCTCGTTGATCAGGCCGGACGCGAGATCGACGGGCTTGACGCCGTGCAGCGAACCTCCGCGCTGTTTGCCACGGGGCGTACGGATCGCCTCGTAGATGAATGCTTGCTCGGCCACGTTCTGGTTCCTTTCACACGAACAGTGGGTGATAACGAACCCAGACTAACGCCGAATAACTTATTTGGCTATACCCGGTGGTCAACGTCTTCTGATGCCAGGAGTTCTAGGCTATGGTCGGTTCACCATGACCGAGCAGACCACCCCGCGGCGTATCCGGCCGGCAGACCGCAAGAGCCAACTCGCCGCGCTCGCGAGCGCTCTGTTCGCCGCGCACGGATACGCCCACGTCTCCGTCGCCGACATCGCCCGGGCCGCGGGGGTGACGGCGCCGTCGGTGTATCGGCACTTCGCTGACAAGCAGGCCCTGCTGGTGGCAGCGGTGCTCACCGGCGGCGACAGGCTGCAGGCATGCACCGACCGCGTCCTGAGCCGGCCGGAGTGTGCGCTCGACGACCTGGCCGACGAACTCGCCGAACTCGGTGTCGACTACCCGCAGGCGGTGTCGATGTGGCGGGCCAACAGCGCGTTTCTGACCGAGGATCAGAACACCGAGATCCTGCTGCGCACCCGCGAGATCGTCGAACGCTGGGGCGCGGTCATCCGCGCCAACCGGCCGCAGCTGGGTGATCGGGCCGCGGTGCGGGTGGCGTGGGCGGTGCTCAGCGTCGCGGGCAGCCTGACGGTCCACCACACCCGGCTCAGCAACACCCGCGCGAAAGCAGCACTGCACGAACTGATCTCACGAACACTCGTCCTCGACACCGACACCGCGCCACCGTTCACCGCACCCACCCTCCCGCCGTCGGGTGAACGCACCCGGCGCGACGAGATCCTGGACGCCGCGAGCGAACTGTTCGCCGACCGCGGCTACACGGCCGTCGGCATCGACGATATCGGTGCGGCCGTGGGCATCTCGGGCCCCAGCGTGTACAACCATTTCCCCTCCAAGCTCTCGATTCTGGTGTCGATCACCCGGCGCAGCGCCACCACCCTGGAGGCGGGGGTGATCGCCGCGTACGCCCGCACGAGCCGGCCGGGGCCGCTGCTGCGGGGGCTGGTGGATTCGTACGTCGCGGCCATCACCACCTCACCCGACCTGGTCGTCGGTTTCCGCAGCGCACGCATCCTGCCCGCCCAGACCGACACCTCCGAACACCTCGACAGCCAGCGCCGCTACGTGCGGCGATGGATCGATCTGCTCCGCGATGTGCATCCCGGACTGCCTTCCGAGGAGGCCGCGGTGGCCGTACACTCGGCTCTGTCCATCGTGAACGACGCCGTCGGCATGCGCCGCGGAACCGCTCGCGACGAGTTCACCGCTGAGATGGCGTATCTCATGAAGGGGGTTCTGGGTGTCTGAGCAGGGGGTTCGGAGTGCCTGACCATGCCGACTCCCGACTGGCCGCCCGGCGTGTGGCAGATCGCCTCCGGCGCAAGGAGACCGAGCCCGTCGACGATGTCGTCACCGAGCGCATTCTGGTCCCGCCGCCGATGTACAACCCCGACCCCGAGTACACCCGGGAGGAACTGGTCGCCGCGCTGCGGGTGCCGCCCGAGGAGGCGGACCGGATCTGGAACGCCTTCGGGTTCGCCCAGTACGAGACCCCGGACAAGATCTTCTCGCAGGCCGATCTGGATGCGCTCAAGCTGTTCGTCGGCCCCGAATCGTGCCTGTCTCTGCGGTCACAGATCGCCGCCGCGAGGGCGATCGGCCAGATGACCACGCGGCTGGCGGACTGGCAGGCCGAGCAGATCGCCGAGCTCGCCGCCAATCCCGAGTTCACGATGCCGCTCACCGATGCCATCGACGCGCTCGCCCACGTGCAGAACCTCATCTGGCGGCGGCATCTGGATCTGAACCTGCGCCAGGACATCGAGCAGCCCAACGACGAGCAGGTCGACACGGTGGTCGGTTTCGTCGACATCGTCGGATACACCAGCCTGTCGCGGCGGATCGCACTGTACGAGCTCGAGGATCTCCTCGAAGGTTTCGAGGAGAACGCGCACGAGGTGGTGGCCGGGCACGGCGGCAAGGTCATCAAGACCCTCGGCGACGCGGTGATGTTCACGGTGCCCTCCCCCACCGAGGCCGCGCTCATCGGCACCACGCTGCAGGCCCTCGCCGACGACGACATCCTGCCCGCGATCCGGGTGGGCCTGGCCCGCGGCCATATCCTGACCCGCCTCGGCGACGTATTCGGCGAACCGGTCAATATCGCTGCCCGCCTGTGTGGTTCGGCGTATCCGGGCACTGTTCTGGTCGATGAGATCCTCGCCGAGGACCTCAAGAACGACGGCGGCGACGCGTTCCGCATCCGGTCCATCCCGCCGCTCAGCGTCCGTGGCTATCGGCGCCTCAAGGCCTTCAACGTGGAGCCTGCGAAACCCCGCAAGAGCCGCAAACACAAGAACTCCGACGAGGCTGACGACGAATAGTCTTCGGGTACAACATTTTTGCACTCGTCCTGACGCCGGGTCAGGACACCCGGACGCTCCGGCGTCGCCGTCGCGGACCCGATGCGGCCGCGATAACGCGCTCCACACCGGGCCGCATCCACCGATTCAGGTAGTCACGCAGTTCCAGTTCGCCCCTACGTTCTCCGCGTGATCGGGCGATCGCGTCCATGACGTGCAAGGCCCACTCCGCCAGTTCGGAGACGTCGTCGTCACCCAGACCGATTGCGCGCCAATCGACTCCGCAGTTCTCGAGCAGGTTCACCGCGAACGCCACCGAGGTCTCGTCGGTGATCGATCCGGTGAACACACCGGTGATGGTGCCCTCGCCGAGCAGGAAGCCGACCACCCTGTCGTCCCGGATGATCTCGGCGCCGATCACGGCCAGTTCGACGACGACGCCGGCCGGGTCGTCGATCTGGCGGACGTTCAGCAGCATGTCGTACATCCGGCGCCCCGCGTCGATGGCGACCGCGGTCAACAGCGCCTCGGTGCTCGGAAAGTAGCGGTACACGGTCTGCCGGGTGACCGACAGCCGTCGCGCGACCTCACTCAGCGACAGTTGCGGGTGCTCACTGTCGGCTATTGCGGTGCGGCATGCCTCGATGATCCGGGCTCGCGCCTCGTCGTCGTCGGCCGGAAGCTCACCGCCCCATCCAGTCCTGCGCACCGCCGCCCTCTTCCTGTCTAGCCCGGGAAATACCCGGGCCGCCCGTTTCACACCATCTGCACCTTCTCATGATCCGCCCTCCGGGGAGAGTTCGCACGGACCAGAAGTCGCATATTGAACATACAGCACTACTCATGGTTGTATGTTCTACAGATCACACACCATGTGGCATAACTGTATGTTCAGAATTCACGGAGCAGCAAGGAGGTAGGCGATGGCCGGCGCACTCGACGCACCACCGGGCGCTGCCCTCCGTTCGCAACTGCGACGCTCGGCGACCACCGGCCGGCGTCGTATCGCCGCAGGTCTCGATGGTGCGGGCCACTTCTACGCGATGTCCCTGGACACGTTCCGCTACACCTTCTCCCGGCCCGTGCAGGTGCGCGAGTTCATCGACCAGGTGTGGTTCATCGCCCGCGTGTCCACCTTCCCGACGGTGCTGGTGGCGATTCCGTTCACCGTGCTGGTGACCTTCATCCTCAACATCCTGCTGCGCGAGATCGGCGCCGCGGATCTGAGCGGGGCGAGCGCGGCATTCGGCACGATCACGCAGATCGGGCCGATGGTCACGGTGCTGATCGTGGCCGGTGCCGGCGCTACCGCGATCTGCGCCGATCTGGGTTCGCGCACCATCCACGACGAGATCGCCGCCCTGGAGGTGATGGGTGTCGACCCGGTGAAACGTCTTGTGGTGCCACGGGTCTGGGCATCGGCGTTCGTGGCGATCTTGCTCAACGGCCTGGTGTGCACCATCGGCATCGTCGGCGGTTTCGTCTTCTCGGTCCTGTTCCAGGGCGTCAACCCGGGCGCGTTCACCGGCAACCTCACGCTCCTGACGGGGCTGTCGGAGTTGGTGATCGCGGTGGTCAAGGCAGGCCTGTTCGGTCTGCTCGCCGGTTTGGTCGGCTGCTATCGCGGGATCACCGCACGCGGCGGACCGCAGGGCGTGGGCGAGGCCGTCAACGAGACCGTCGTGTACGCGTTCATCGGGCTGTTCGTGGTGAATGTTCTCGTGACCGCGGTCGGCGTGAAGGTGACGGGGGGCTGAGGCATGGCAGTGATCGGATACGACCGTCTCGTCCGCGGGCGGCAGCGCCTGCGGGCCCTGTCCACCGCCGCCGACGAACTCGGCGGCCAGATGAAGTTCTTCGTCGACACCGTCGGTCACACCCCCACCGCCCTGCGCCACTACCGCAAGGACGTTCTGCGGCTGATCGCCGAGATCGGCATGGGCACAGGCGCTCTCGCGGTGATCGGCGGAACCGTGGTGATCGTGGCGTCGCTGACGCTGTTCACCGGCGGCACCATCGCCATTCAGGGCTACAGTTCACTCGGCGACATCGGCATCGAATCGCTCACCGGCTTCCTGGCCGCCTTCATCAATGTGCGCGTGGCCGCGCCGGTGGTCGCCGGGATCGGGTTGTCGGCCACCATCGGTGCGGGGTCCACGGCTCAGCTCGGTGCGATGCGGATCGCCGAGGAGATCGACGCACTCGACTCGATGGGCATCCGGCCGCTGCCCTACCTCGTCAGCACCCGGCTCATCGCCGGCACCCTCGTGATCATCCCGATGTATTCGGCGGCGGTCATCGCCTCCTTCTACTCCTGCCGTTTCGTCACGGTCACGGTGTTCGGCCAGTCCGGCGGGCTCTACGACCACTACTTCCGCACGTTCCTGCAGCCCGGTGATCTGCTCTGGTCGTTCCTTCAGGCGATCCTGATGGGTGCGGCGGTGATGCTCGTGCATACCTACTACGGCTTCACCGCATCCGGCGGGCCCGCGGGGGTGGGTCGTGCGGTGGGCCGTGCGGTGCGTACCTCACTGATCGTGGTCGTCTGTGTCACGCTGCTGATCTCGCTGGCCGTGTACGGTCCCACCGGCAACTTCCATCTCTCCGGGTAGCCATGACGACAACGACGCATCCCAAAGCCTATGCGGCAGCACTGATCCTGATCCTGGTTTCGGTGGTCACCGTGGCACTGCTGTCCTTTCGCGGCGATTTCACCTCCACCGACCGCGTGTCGGTGATGAGCACGCGCAGCGGTCTGCTTCTCGGCGCAGGTGCCAAGGTGAAGTTCCGCGGCCTGGAGATCGGCCGGGTCACCGAGGTCACCCCACAGGACGATCAGGTCCGGCTGACCCTGGCGGTCGATCCGGCACGACTGCGTTCGATCCCCGGAAATGCCCGCGTATCAGTGGTCTCCACAACAGTTTTCGGTGCCAAATACGTCGCCTTCGTCGATCCCCCGACCACCGACGGCACCCACCTGCGGCCCGGCGCCACCATCAACGCCGACGACGTCACCGTCGAGATCAACACCGTCTTCCAGAATCTCACCGGTGTCCTGAAGCAGATCGAACCGGAGAAGCTCAACGAAACCCTGTCGGTACTGTCCACCGCGATCGGCGGCGACCGCGGTAAGCAACTCGGCGACTCCCTCGACATCTACGCCGACCTGGTCGGCCGGCTGCACCGCGATCTGCCCGCCGTCCGCGACGACATCGACGGAATATCCGGGGCGGCAAAGGCTTACGCGCCCGCCACCCCCGCGATCATGGCGACCCTGAGAAACCTCTCGACCACCGCGAAAACTCTGACCGACGAGCAACGCAACTTCGATCTGATGCTCACCAATGTCACCGGCCTGGCGACCACCGGCACCACCGTGGTGAACACGAACGCCCAGGCCGCCTCCCGGGCCCTGGATCTGTTGCGGCCCACCACCGCCCTGTTCCAGACCTACAGCCCCGCATTGAACTGCCTCATCGACGGTATGGACATCCTGTTGCAGAAGGGCCTGCCCTCCCTGGGCGGCGCATCGCCCGGCATCCGGCTCAGTGTGTCTTTCCTGCAAGGGGTTCCGCTGTACGGATACCCGGGGAACCTGCCCAAGGTGAACGCTAAGGGCGGACCGAACTGCATGGGGCTGCCACGGATTCCCGTGGGCACCAAGGCGAAGTACCTCGTCACCGACACCGGCGTTAATCCGTTCCGGGGCGAACCGGCAACATCCCAGTGGCACACCGAGGATCTGATGACCATGCTGCTCGGCCGACCGAAAGGCGTCCGATGAGCCGCGTAGCCGGGCGGCGCAGCCCCGCCGTACCGATCAAAGTGGGCATCTACACGGTGACGATGCTGTTGATCCTGACCGCGCTCATCGTGGTCTTCGGCGACTTCCGCAGCGCCACCACCACCCGCTACACAGCCCTCTTCACCGACTCGTCGGGACTGACCGCGGGACAGAACGTGCGCGCGGCCGGTGTGCGGGTCGGCAAGGTACAGTCGGTGACGCTGCGTCCGGACGCCACGGTGTCGGTCTCCTTCACCGTCGACGACACCCGTCCCCTCGACACCCGCACCGAGGTGGCGATCAAGTACGAAAACCTCACCGGTGACCGCTATCTGGCGCTGTCACCGGGCACGTCCGGACAGACCCGCCCGCTGACGGCGGGTGCGGTCATCCCGGCCGATCGCACCACACCCGCTCTCGACATCAACTCCCTGGTGGGCGGTTTCAAACCACTGTTCGCCTCCGTCGACGCCGACGACATCAACGAGCTGACCTCCTCCCTCGTCGCCGTCCTGCAGGGCCAGGGCTCGACGACGGCGAGCCTGCTCCAGCACCTCGGCTCGCTGACTTCTTCTCTGGCCGAGCAGGATTCGGTGATCGGTGATGTCGTCGACAACTTCAACACCGTGCTGGGCACCGTCGAGACCAACCGCGGCAAGGTGTCGGCGGCGGTCGTCGACCTCGAACAACTCATCCACGAGTTCGCCGCCCGCCCCGACCCGCTCGGCGCCGTCATCGACCGGCTCCGCCAGGCGACCGAGTCGACGACCGACCTGCTCGCCACGGTCCGCCCCGACCTGGCCGCCACGGTGAAGCAGATCGACCGGCTGGCGGGCAATCTGGATGCCGACAAGGACGAACTGGCCAAGGTGATCTCGTCGCTGCCCGCCGCGTACAAGCGGCTGGCGCGCATGGGTGCCTACGGTTCGGTGTTCCAGCTGTACGCGTGCGGTGCGACGCTGCGGCTGAGCGACCCGAACGGTGACAACACCGACATCCCGCTCCTGAATCAGACCGTCGGCAGGTGCGCCCCATGAATGGATACAGCGTGAAAGGATTCAGGGATCTCCCTACCTTCCGCGAGATGCCCCGGCGGCGCATCGCGGCGATCGGAATCGGACTGACCATGGCACTGGTGCTGGCCGGGCTGTTCTACGACAAGATCCCCACCTTCGGCGGTACCGACTCACACCAGGCCTACTTCGCCGAGATCGGCGGTCTGCGGCCGGGCGACAAGGTGCAGATCTCCGGTGTCGACGTCGGTAAGGTCAGCTCAATCAAGCTGGCCGGCAACAAGGTTCGTGTGTCATTCACCGTCGACTCGCCGGTGCCCCTCGGTTCGGGTACCCGTGCCGCGATCGTCACCACCTCGGTGCTCGGCAAACGCGGCCTGCGCCTACAACCCCGCGGTGCCGGCCGGCTGGGTTCGGACCCGATACCGCTCGAACGCACAACCGCTCCCTACTCGCTGACCGACGCACTCGATGACGCCGGCTCCACACTGGGCAAGGCTGACGCCGCCGACATCGACGGGGCACTACGCAGCCTCAACGACGTACTCGATGAGGCCGCACCGGAATTGGGCCCGGCACTGCGCGGCGTCGGGGATCTGTCGAAGACGATCGGCGATCGCGACAAGCAACTGCGCACGCTCCTGACGCGCAGCCGCGGCGTCACCTCGATCCTGTCCGACCGGAGCAAACAGCTCAATCAGCTCCTGCTCGACGGCGCGTACCTGATGCGCGAGCTGGCCGGCCGGCGTGACGAACTGACCCGGCTGATCATCGGCGTTCGTTCACTGGCGCAACAGATCTCGGCGACTATCCGTGGGAACAAGGCCCAGATCACCCCGGCACTGACGAAACTCCAATCGGTTCTCACAGTGCTGGAAGATCAGAAAACCGCTATCTCCCAAGCCATTCCGGGACTGCGGAACTTCTCGATGTCGCTCGGCGAATCGGTGGCCACCGGACCGTTCTTCACCGCGTTCACCGCCAACCTGGTGCCGGTGATCTACTTCCAGCCGCTCGTCGACGCCCTGGTGGCCGACGCCGATCGCAAGGGTGGGCGATGACCGTGTTCTCACGTAAACGCATGACCCTCGCAGCTGCCGTCTGCGCCGTCGTTCTCGTCGCGGTCGCAGCGGTCTGGTGGATCACGGGTACACGCGGCCCCGGTGACTACCGGATCACCGCACACGTCGAATCCTCCACCGGCATCTACGCCGGTGACGAGGTGACCGTCCTCGGTGTCCCGGTCGGCACCATCGAACGCATCGAGCCGCGTGCTCTCGACGTCGCGGTGATCCTGCGCGTCGACGGCGACGTCGACCTGCCCCAGGACGTCGGTGCGGCAGTCGTCGCCCAGAGCCTCGTCGCCGGACGCACCCTCGCGCTGACCCCCGCCTACACATCCGGCCCGAAGCTGGCGCGCAACGCGTCGATCCCCTTGTCCCGCACTACCGTTCCGATGGAGTGGGACGACATCAAGAACGCCCTGTCCGACGTCACCAAGGCAATCGGTCCACAAGGTGACGGAGATCCAGGTTCGGCCGCGACGATCGTCTCGACCGGCGCCGACACCCTCGCACCGCACGCGCAGACCATCAACGACACGATCGGCCTGCTGTCGGAGGCCATGTCGACCATCTCCGACGGCCGCGCCGACCTGTTCGCGGTGGTGCGCAACCTGCAGGTGTTCGTCACCGCGATGCGCGGCAGCAACGAGCAGGTCGCCGATCTGCACCGCGATCTCGCGACCGTCACCTCGGTCCTCGGTGACAACCGCCGCACCATGGGCGAGGCGATCGCCGCCGTCGACGATGTGCTCGGCGAGGTCACCGAGTTCGTCAACACCAACGGCGACAAGCTCACCGGTAACGTCGAGTCGCTGACCGCGCTGTCGCAGGTGCTCGCCGATCAGCGCGTCAACATCGAGGGCATCCTGCATCAGGCGCCCACCCAGGTGGTGAACTTCTACAACATCTATAAGCCCGCGCTCGGGGTGATGACCGGCGTGTTCGCCGCACCCAACTTCGAGAACCCGATCCACGCCGTGTGCGGCGGTCTGGCGTCGGTGGGGCAACCGAACAGCCGCCGCGCCGCCGACCTGTGTGTGCAGTATTTCGGTACGTACCTGCGGACCCTGACCACCACCTACCCCAACATCATGACCAGCCCGTCGCGGTCGAGCTTCTCCGATCCCGGCCAGCTCATCGAGAGCGTTCCCGGAGTGACCTCGTCGGTGCCGGGTATCAGCGGCCCGCCGCCGGCCCGCAACAAGGTGCCCAAGACGCTGGCGTCGCTGCTGCTCGGGGAGGGATCCCGATGAAGCGCCGGATGAACTATCTGATCTCGCTGGTCATCGCCGTGATCACGGTGTCCTCATGCGGCTGGCAGGGTATCGAGTCGGTGCGGATGCCCGGCGGCGCCGGCCGTGGCGACGGCGCGTTCAGTGTCGTCATCGAGATGCCCGACGCCACCACCATCTCCGTCAATTCGCCCGTACTGGTCAACGACATCGAGGTAGGCCGGATCACCGCGATCTCGTTGCAGGACTGGCACGCCCGCGTCCGC
This sequence comes from Gordonia sp. (in: high G+C Gram-positive bacteria), assembly GCF_020438995.1. Taxonomy (GTDB): domain Bacteria; phylum Actinomycetota; class Actinomycetes; order Mycobacteriales; family Mycobacteriaceae; genus Gordonia. Next base: position 32,241 of record NZ_JAGQTN010000258.1, on the reverse strand, counting down.
ATCAGTCTCGACGGCGACGTCGACCTGCCGAAGAACGCAACCGCCACCATCGGCCAGACCAGTCTGCTGGGTTCCCAGCATATTTCGCTGTCACCACCGGACAAGGCCGCCGATACCGGCCGGCTCGCCGACGGAGACGTGATCCCGCTGGAACGTGCGTCGGAGTATCCGACCACCGAACAGACCCTGTCGGCGCTCTCGCTCATCGTCAACGGCGGCGGCCTGGCGCAGGTGGGCGATATCGTTCACGGCGCCAACGACATTCTGGGCGGACGCACCGACAAGCTACGCACCCTCCTCAAGCAGCTCACCTCCCTGACGGCCACCATCGACCGACGCCGCACCGCCATCACCACCGCATTGTCGGGCCTCGACCGGATCGCGGGCACGATGGCCGCCGAGAACCAGACCCTCGACACGGCGATCAACCGGATCACCCCGGCCGTCAAAGAACTCTCGGAGCGCCGCGGAACTCTCGACGACGCGCTCACCGCCCTCGACGAATTCGGCACGGCCGCTAACAATCTCATCACCCGCAGCGCCGACGACCTCGAAGCCAACGTCGCCTCGCTGCATCCGACGCTCAAGGCGCTCGCCGACACCGGCAAGTCGCTGACCAACTCCCTGGATTTCATGTTCACCCTGCCGTTCCCGATCAGCAGACTCGACCGGGTGGTGCGCGGTGACTTCGCCAACCTGTATGCGCTGCTGGACTTCTCGGTCCCCCGGGTGCGCTCGGACCTGCTGCGCGGAACGCCGCTGGGCCGCACGATGGCCGGGCCCACCGGCGCACTCGGACGTAACGCGGGCACCGCCGCCGACCGGTCCGATCCGCGGACCCGCCCGATCCAGTCCACGAAGAAGGCGCGGGGAGGCCGCTGATGCGCACCAAGATTCGCGTACAACTGGCGCTGCTGACCATTCTCGCGGTGGTGTCGGTATCGGTGATGGCGTTCGGCTATCTGCGGGTGCAGGATTCGTTCGGCTTCAACAAGATGACCGTCTCGGCCGAACTTCCCGAGGCCGCGGGCCTGTACAACCGGGCCAATGTCACTCTGCGCGGGCATACCATCGGGCACGTCGACCGCCTCGACCTGAGCACCACCGGTGTCGTGGCCGTGATGCGGATCGACAAGCGCCGCATCCCCCGCACCGGTCTGCGCGTCGACGTGCATTCGATGTCGGCGGTCGGTGAGCAGTACATCGATCTGGTGCCGACGACGGCGTCGGGTCCGACCCTATCCGACGGCGATGTGCTGCCCCAGTCGGCGGCGACGATCCCCGCGCAGGTCGGTCCGCTGCTCGACCAGGCCAACGCGCTCCTCGCCGAAATCCCGCAGGGCCGCCTGCGGACGATGATCGACGCGATGTTCACCGCGTTCGACGGGACCGGGCTGGATCTGGTGAGCGTGGTCGATTCGACCCGGGCAATCGCCGATGAGGTGGCCAAGAATCCGGACGGAATAGAGGCACTCGTCGAGCAACTGGGCCCGTTCCTGAAACCGCACGCCGAGTCCGCCGACGAGATCACCGCCTGGGCATCGCAATTATCTTCGGCCACAGCCGAACTCCGCGACAAGGACGACGCGGTACGCCGCATCATCGCCAACAGCCCCCGAACCGCGCAAACCGCACAGCAACTCCTGGAGAAGATCTCCCCCACCGTCCCGATCCTGCTCACCAACCTGGTGAGCCTGGGCCAGGTGGCGCTGACCTACAACGCGGGGATGGAGCAGATCCTGGTACTGATGCCGGGCATCATCGCGGCGATGCAGACCATGGTCAATCAGGGCGCCAAGGACCAGTCGGCGACGGCCTCGTTCCACACCATGTCGCTGCCAATCTGCACCACCGGCTACATCTCGGCCGCCGATCGCCGCACCGCCGCCGACACCGATGTGATCCCCACCCCTGACGGCCAATTCTGTTCAGTGCCACATAGTTCCCCGGTCGCCGTGCGTGGTGCCCGCAATCTGCCCTGCATGGAGGTGCCGGGTAAACGTGCCCCCACACCCGAGGTGTGCCAGGGCGGTGCGTACGTGCCCAAGGGGCCGCTGCCGTCGAGCATCGACGGCTCCGGGCAGCCCGACAAACAGGGCCTGGCCGGTGCGCTGCTCCCGGCGAGCTACGACCCGAAATCCGGTGCGTACGTGGCCCCCGACGGCAGCATCCACAAACAACTGACCATCACCCCCGCGACCTACAAGGGAGGAGCGTCATGGGAAACACTGATGCTCGAGCCGGTACGCTGACCCGGGCGATCACCGCGATTATCGTGCTCGCCGCGGTGGCATCGGCCGCCTTCGGCGGTTACCAGCTATGGCAGAACCACCGGCTCGATGCCCGCGACGCACTACGCGCGGAATACATCGACACCGCGAAAGACGGTGTGCTGCGGCTGACCACGATCAGCTCGTCGTCGGCCGATGCCGACGTCAAGAAGCTGCTCGCCATCACCAGCGGCGACTTCCGCACCCAATTCGGTTCTCGGACACAGTCATACAGCAAAGTGGTCAAAGAGGCCGAGGTGACCTCCAAGGGCACCATCGTCTCGGTGGGTGTCGAACGATTCGACGACCAGAGCGCAACACTGTTGGTGGCCGCACATTCGGAGATCACCAACAAGGGCACCTCCGATCCCGAATCCCGCGACTACCGGTTCCGAGTCGTGGTGACCAACGGTGACCCGCAAACGATCTCGAAGGTGGACTTCGTACTGTGACCACCATCAAACTCGGTCGCCTGGGCCAGATCACCCTCAGCGGCCCCGATAAGCCGAACACCACGGAATCGGAATCGGAAACAGACGCACCGGTGTCGGTAACGAAGGTTCCGGCTGCGCCCCTCGCCGAGGTATCCGATTCCGACGACAAGCCCGCACCACGCCGATGGCCACGGCTGGCCGCAGTGGCTGTCGCCGGGATCGTCGCGGCCGCAATGGCCGTCACAGGCATCATCCTCGCAATCGACAACCGGCACCGCGAGGACGTGCACGACGCGAGCGGCCCGCTCAAGAGCACCGTCGCCGCGACCGTGGTGTCGATGCTCTCGTACGACCACAAGTCGGTCGCCGACGACCTCGCCAAGGCAGACCCCGGGCTGACACCCGAATTCCGCAAGGAATACACCTCTCTCACCAAGGAGACCATCGTCTCGGCGGCCAAGGAGAAGCGGGTAATTACCAAGGTGACGGTCGTCGGCAATTCGATCATCAAGCAGAGCGCGAACAAGGCGGAACTGCTGCTGTTCCTCAACCAGGTGACCACCACCGCGGAGAACTCCGATCCCACGACCACCGGCAGCCGGGTCGAGGTGGTCGCCGTGCGGTCGGACGGCAGGTGGCTGGTCGATTCGCTGCGCCCGGTCTGATCAACCGCCACAGGTCCGTTCACCGAGGCAAGGGAATACGTCATGGTCGACACGACAAGCACGTTCAAGCAGGACACCGCTCCGGCAGAGCCACCGGCCACGTTGCATATCCTGTCGGCGAATCCGGGTAAGCGGCGCACCGAGATCATCTACCTGATCTGGTTCCTGTGTACCGTCCCGATCCAGGGCGCGGTCGTGTTCAACCTCAGTTACGACCACGCCAACGATGTGCTGCTGATCGGCCAGTCGCTGGTGATGGGCGTCGGCACGCTGGTGCTGCCGGTGATCTTCCGGCATCCGTCCGACCGCGGGCTACCGATCACCGAACTGTACGGATTCCGGTTCGGCATCTTCCTGACGATCTTCGCGATGCTCGGCGGCTTTATCGGCACCGACCCGTGGTACGAGGTGCTGCACGGCCATTTCGCGTTCAACACCGAGGTCAACCCCAACGGGGTGCCACTGTTCATGCTGTTTATGACGATCAGCGTGTTCGCGTTCTATTCGGTGATCCTGGGCTCCCTGTACCGTGTCATCACCGGGCTGCTGTCCCGCACAAATACCACCCTGTCAGCCGACAGCATCTGGCGCCACGCCGTGCTGTGCATCATCCTCGCGCCACTGATGCCGCTGGTGGAAACGTTCGCCTACGCCGGTCTGCTGCCGCAGAACTACTGCTTCGACAACGGCGCCGGCATGTGGGGGCTGAACGTCCTCATCTACGGAAGTTGGCATCTCGCGTCGTTGTTGTTCTATACCCGCTGGGACACCGCACCCGGCGAGCGGACGCCGCTGCAGACGATCGTCGTATCCGCCTTCGCCACCATCGGCGTGCTGATGGTCCTGATGGTGAGTACCAAAGTCTTTGTCGCACCGCATTTCGTCGAGGTCAGTCACGGCGTCCGCATGCTCAACGACTGGAGCCCCGACAACTGCCTCGGACCCAAGCCCTGAATCAGCAGTATCCACAATATGATCCCCGAGAACGGGATCCGATCGGAGATCGATATGCCCCCCTGGGAACACGAGCCCATCACCGCCGAATCCGACTATGTCGTCGTCGGATCCGGTAGCGCCGGAGCGATCGTCGCGCGCCGGCTGGCCGACTCGGGTGCGAGCGTCACCCTCATCGAGTCCGGCCGGCAGCTTCGGGGGCCGCTGGTCAATGTGCCGGGAATGTGTGGGGCCATCCACGCGGCGACAGCGTTGCAGCGGATGGTCACCTGGCCGGCCCGTACCGTTCCGCAGCGACATATGAACGGCCGCAGGCTTCCTCAGTCGCACGGTCGGGCGCTCGGCGGGGGCAGCGTCGTCAACGGTATGGCATTCGTGCGTGGCAACCGGCGCAACTACGACGACTGGGCCGAATCTGGCGCCACCGGTTGGGGTTTCGACGACGTGCTGCCCGCATTCCGCCGGCTGGAAAGCTTCGAGGACGGAGCCAGCGAATTGCGCGGCGGTGACGGCCCTATCGCCGTCGAACGCGCCACCGGCCTGGCACCGGTGACCCACGAGTTCATGTCGGCGCTGTCGGCGACCACCGGCGTCCCGTTCAACGACGACTACAACGGCGCCGAGCAGCGGGGCGTGGCCGCACTGCAGCAGAGCATCGGCGCCGGACGGCGTTACGGCACCGATCGCGGCTACCTGTGGGATGCACCGGCGAATCTGCGGGTGATCAGCGGTGTCACCGCGTCGCGGGTGGTCGTCGAGAACGGCCGGGCCACCGGTGTGGAATTGGTGCGGGGCCGGGGTGGCAAACCGGCCGGGATCGCCCGGGCCGGCCGTGAGGTGATCGTCAGCGCGGGTTCGCTCGGTTCTCCGCGCGTGCTGATGTTGTCCGGTATCGGACACGCGAATCATCTGCACGAGCACGGCATCGACGTCGTCGCCGATCTTCCGGTGGGTGACAACCTGCACGATCACCTGTTCGTGCCGATCTCGTTCCACGCACCGTCCGGCCGCCGTGCCTCGCCGGTGCATTTCGGTGCGGCACTGGCCCGGGAGATGGTGCGTCCGCAGTCGACGTATCTGGCGCACACCCTGTTCGAGGCGGTGGCGTTCGTCGACAGCGGTGTGCGCGGCGGCCCGATTCCCGACCTGCAGATGTTCATCCTGCCGCTGGGCTATCCCGAGAATCAGGACGAACCCGGACTGCACCTGGCCGAGGACACCAGCCCGTCGCTGTCGCTGCTGCCCACCATGATCTACCCGGAAAGCCGTGGCACGGTGCGACTCTCGTCGGCCGACCCGCTAGCGGCGCCGCTGATCAATCCGAACTATCTCGCCGAATCACCCGACCTGGCAACGCTGGTCGCCGGATTGGAATTGGTCCGGGACATCATCGGCCACAAGGACATCCGTGGTTCTGTAGGCACGGAAGTGTTCCCGGGAGTCGGTTGTACCGGTCCGGAGTTGGCGGAGTTCGCGCGCCGCAACGCCTCCGGCGTCTACCACCCGGTGGGCACCTGCCGGGCGGGCACCGACGAGCGGGCCGTGGTCGATCCGCAACTCCGAGTCCGCGGCATCGACGGCTTGCGTGTGGCCGACGCCTCGATCATGCCGAGCATCGTCGGCGGCAACACCAATGCCGCAGCCATGATGATCGGCGAGCGGGCCGCCGAACTGATCCTCGCCGGCGTACCCGCCTGAGCTCAGTCCGGCAGGTACACGTCGAGGAGCTTGCGCAGGCTTGCACCGACGGCCCGATCGTCGCTCAGCGGGGCGACGATCGCGGCCTCGGCGGCCTCGATGAGCGGCAGCCCCGCCTGCGCAAGACGGGCCGCGGCGATGAGCACCCGCGTCGAGGAGACCTCCCGGATCCCGGGGACGTCGAGTCGCCGGATGGCCTGTGCCAGGCGCACGAGGTCACCCGCCCGGCGCTCATCCGAACCACTCTCGGCCATGACGATCCCGACCTCGATATCCTCTGCCGGGTAGTCGAATTCGATGGCCACCATGCGCTGTCGGGTCGAGTCCTTCAGGTCTTTGAGAACACTCTGATACCCCGGGTTGTACGACACCACCAGACAGAACCCCTTTGTGGCCGTGAGTGTTTCACCCAGCTTCTCGATAGGCAACTGCCGCCGGTGATCGGCCAGCGGATGCAGCACGACGGTGGTGTCCTGCCGCGCCTCCACCACCTCGTCGAGATAGCAGATCGCGCCCTCGCGGACGGCGCGGGTCAGCGGGCCGTCCACCCATTCGGTGTCACCGCCGCGCAGCAGGTACCGGCCCACGAGATCAGCCGTCGTCAGGTCGTCGTGGCAGGAGACCGTGATGAGCGGGCGACCCAGGTCGTGGGCCATGGCCTCGACGAAGCGGGTCTTGCCGCAGCCCGTCGGCCCCTTGAGCATCACCGGCAACTGCTGGGCGAACGCCGCACGAAACACGCGCTCCTCGTTGCCGACGGCCCGGTAGAACGGCCGGGTACCCGTATCGGAAATGCTCATCGGATCTGTTGTCCTCTCTGGTATTCGGCGGATTTCAGGGCCGCCCGGAAGAGTCGGGTGATCACGGGCGCCAGCCGGTCGGGAGTCGGTACGGCGGCATGTGCGGCGGTACCGAACACCTCCCGCAGGTCGGCCGCGTCGGTGGTGGCGCCGACGGTCAGGCACAGACATCCGGTGCCCTGCGCCCGCACTTCGCCGAGTGCACGCCGCACGTCGTGCGCGCCGTGACCGAGGTCGTACCCGTGATCGAAGGCGAGCCCGTCGGAGACGACGATCAGCAGCCGCCGGGTGGTGCCGCCGTGTCCGCCGATGATGGTGGCGCCGTGCCGGATCGCCGCCCCGAGCCGCGAGTATCCGCTCGGTGTCAGGGCGTCGAGCCTGCCGAGCATCGGCAGGTCGCTGTGCTCGTCGAAGGTTTTGCACGCGGTCATCCGGACGTCGTGCCGGCCGTGGGAGGAGTAGGTGTACACGGCAACCCTGTCACCGAGCCGGTGCATCGTCGACGCCAGCGCGGCGACGGTGGTGCGCTGGTGGTCGTGCACCGGGATGCGGCCGGTGCCGGGTTCGGCGGCCGAGCCCGAGATGTCGAGGAGGATCAGCGCGGACAGATCACGACGATCGTGCACGGTGGCCAGGTAGAGCGCGTCGCCGGGGTTACCCGAAGTCCTTGTCTCCACCCGACTTTCGATGGCGGCATCGATATCGATGTCGTCACCGTACCGTTGCCGGTGCCGGGTGTCGGCGCCCGAGCCGAGCTTCGCGAGTGGTCGTCGGACACCCAGATCGGGTGGCGGCACGCTGCCGCCGGTCGCGTCGGGGTCGATTTCGCGGACCGAGCACCAATCGGCGCGGTATCTCCCGAGCCGCGAATCCCATTCCGGGTAACGGTATTTCCCGTCGTGCGGTTCGGCGCCGTCGTCGGCGACTCCCGGCATACCTGTGAAGGTTCGCGAACTCTTCGACGGCGTGCCACGACCCGGGGTGGTGTGCGCTCCGGCAGGCCCTTCACTTCTCGATTTACCTCTGCCCCGCAACAGCTTTCGCAGCAGACGCGCACCCAGCGCGGTCGCCGGTCCGTCGAACAGGAGGTCCGGTGTGTCCGGCATATCGTCGGGGTCCGGCAACCCGCGCGAGTCGCCGTCCGAATCATCGCCGCTGCCGGAGGTTTCGCCAACATCGGCACCGTGTTCGTGCGAATATGCCCGCCTGAGCGCGGCGAGCACTTCGCGGGGATGCAACTCGCCCAGGATGAAGCCGCTTTCCGGGACGGGGTTGCGGGTCCTCGCGTACGCGAGCGACTGTTCCGGCGACTGGGTCAACGTATCGATCTCGCCGGAAATCATGTGGCCCAACGATCTCGGCAGCAGGTGCCGCATCGAGGCAACCGCCCGCGGACCTTCGATCCCGAGATACCGCGACCGTACCCGACGACTGCGCAACACACCGCGCATCGACGCCTCGGACAGACTTCCCGCGCCGATCATCGATGCCTGCACCACCACCGCCTCGACAACGCGCGACGGCCCGACGTCGGGGCCGACGGTGATGGTGTGGCCGTCCGACCACACCCCGCCACCGGCCGGACCGGCGACCACCTCGACCGCCCGGCCCGCAAGGGCGGACGCGAGCAGGCCATACCGGTTCGGGCCTGCATCAGGTTCTGTCACTGGCTGGATATGTTGTGCGGAAACACTATTCGCCGGTCTTGCAGCGATCTGATTTTACGGTGACCGACGTCGGACGTCCGTCGGGTTGCCCGATCTGCCAGTCGCTCGCCTTGCCCGGGGTGAACGGTCCCTGCGCACCCTGGGATTCGTAGTAGCCCTTGGGATCCCAGGTTTTGGCCGACGGATACGGCCACGGGCAGGCGACGGTGGAGGCCGCGCCGGTGGTGCGGGCGAGCCAGAATGCCGAGCTGAAGGTCATCATCGCGATCGTCAACGCCAATACCATGACCCCGAACGTGGCCAGCGCCGGTCGGGTCCGATGCAGCCGGAAGCGTTGAGCGATCTTCTCCGCCTGCGTCTTTCCTGTGTCGTCGCGGTACAGCAGCACCGACGCGGGGATCATCACCATGGTGATCAGTACGCTGGCCATCAGCAGCGGGAACTGACTGTTCTTGCCGACGTCGATGGAACCGAACTCGACCACGTGACTGTAGGTGAGGAACTGGGTTCGCGTCAGCAGAATCTCCTGCGCCGCATCCCATATCGCGCCGATGACAAAGGTCATCATCGCTATGGTGATCAATGGATGGCGCCACACGAAAGCGGCAGGGCCGCTACGCTTCTGGATTGCCCGCAGCAGCGGCATCGCCAGGAAGTACGGCAGGAGGATGTACGGGGCGTAGATCACCGACGTCAGCGGTTCGATGATCGGAGAGATGTTGAGCCACGGGATATCCCGCGGGAAATGCCAGAGGTCGGGGTTGTAGACCAGCCCGATGGCCCAGTTGTTGATCGGATCCCACCAGAACAACGTGGTGGCGGCCAGGAGCATCAGGACGGTGGGATGTCCAGGCCTGCGCCGCCACACCATCGCCGATGCGACGACCGTGATGGCCAGCAGGACCGCACCGAGAACCTGCCCCCAGAACAGAATGTCGAGGCCCGGCCACAGCGGTTCCACTGGCGGCGGCTTGCCCACACCCGCCGGATTGGTGTTGTCGGAGCCGACCGGACCGTTGCGCTCCGCGGTGACCAGCACGATCACGGTGACGACGGCGAGCAGCACCCAGCCCATCACCGCCTTCCACGGCCACGACTTGCCCGCCTTCTGCTGTTCCACAACCGGATCCGGCTGTTCGGATAGCCGGGTGTCGGTTGATTCGGATGTCGTCATGGCACTCCAGGTGGTCGATGCGGCCCCAAAGGTCGTCGGCGAACCTCGCCTCGGCCGAAGTGTAACCCAATTAGTTCAGAAACTGAACAATATGGGGTTCGGGAGTAGGATGGCGACCCGTGACCAAGACACCCGGCTCCGACGACGTGGACATGATCGAGTTCCTCGGTGCCGCCATGGACGTGCGGCGGATCATCGCACATCTGCTGGAACCGGTCGCGCGGAACCACGGACTGTCCGAACGCACCCTCAGCATCGTCGTTCTCGCCCACGCCGGTCTCAACCGGCCGAGCCTATTGGTCGACTACCTCGGTGTCCTGCCCAGCACCATCAGCTCCGACGTCGACAAACTCGCCGGCCTCGGCCTACTACGGCGCACACCGTCGGCAACCGATCGCCGCGCCACCACCCTGGAGGTGACGCCCGCCGGCGTCGCCCTGCAGCAGCGGGTTCTCGGGGACCTGCGAGCCCACTTCGACTCCAAGGTGGCCGCCGTGTCCACCGACGAGCTGCGCGCGTGCATCACCACTCTCCACAAGATCAGCGGCGGACCGCACCCCGACCTACCCGACGAACTGTGCAATCCGTCGGCGTAGCTCCGCGTACGCTCTCAGTTCAGCGCGTAAACCCGCACGTCGGAGGCCTTGACCACAAGTTCCACATCATGCCCGGACACCAGACCGAGATCGGCGACGGCAGCCCAGGTGACTTCTGCCGCAACCGCCTGCCCGGCCACATCCGAGCGCACCAGCGCGTGCTCCCCGCGCGGGGCGACGTCGACGACCGTGCCGCGCAACACCGTTCGAGGTGATCCAGCTGCCGCATGTAGGTACACGGCCACCGCCCGTGGCGAGAACGCGGCCGCGGCCCGCTCGCCCACCGCAACCTGAGCGGACGCGGTCCCGGACACCCGCTGCCCCGTCCCGTCGACGACACCGACCGGGTCCGCGGCGTTGTCGACAGTTCCGGTGAACAGGTTCAGCCCCGACAGCGTGGCGGTGAATTGACTTGCCGGACTGGTCAATACCTCTGTGGTGGGCCCGGATTCGACGACGCCGCCATCGGCGAGCACCAGCACGTAGTCGGCGAGGCTCACCGCGTCGATGAGGTCGTGGGTGACCATGACGGTGATGCGGGAGCGATCTGCCAGTATCGACCGCAGCAGTGCCCGGAGCCTTCCGGCGACATCCACATCAAGTGCTCGAAAAGGTTCGTCCAACAATAGAATCCGCGGCTCAGCGGCGAGCGCACGGGCTATCGCGACCCGCTGTGCCTGGCCCCCCGACAATTGCGCCGGCTTACGGTCCGCGAGCTCGGTGACCTCGGTCGCCGTCATCCACCGGTCCACCCGCTTGGCCACCTCGGCCCGCGAAAGATGCTGCGCCGACGGCGCAAACGCGATATTCGACCGCACACTCAGATGCGGGAACAGCCCCGCGTCCTGCGACAACATCCCCACCCCCCGCCGATGCGCCGCCATCATCGTACCGATATCCCGAAATATACTATCGCCCAGCGTGATCCGGGTACTGTCGTCGCCGGCGACCAACCCGGCAAGCACTCTCAGCAGAGTCGTCTTCCCCGCCCCGTTGGGCCCCACTACCGCCGTCGTACTCCCCGCCGCGAACCGGTGCTCAATCCGCAACGCCGGCAAAGTATTTCGTATATCCACCTCAAGATCCATAGGTAGTCACCAATCGTGCCGAGGTGGTTCCGTCAGGCACAAAAGGTCGCCGGACCCTTCGTGACCTTCGCTCCTTCGTCGCTTCAGCCTCAGGGATCAAGATGAGTCCCCTGCAAGGCAAAGCCCAAAGCCATCCGCGCGGCCATGTATCTGTTTCGAACAGCTGCACCCCTCTTGATCCCTGAGGCTGAAGCGACGAAGGAGCGAAGGTCACGAAGGGTCCGGCGAGATGAGGCTCCCAAACCGAACACCCCGCCCCATCCCCAACCGGAACACCCCTCTTGATCCCTGAGGCTGAAGCGACGAAGGAGCGAAGGTCACGAAGGGTCCGGCGAGATGAGGCTCCCAAACCGTTCACCACGGTCACGAACCCACCGCCTTACGACGGCTGTGCACCCCGACCACGACGACCAGCGAAATCAGTACCAGCACAATGGACATGGGGATGGCCCGTTGGGGGTCGTCGATGGCGTCGACGTAGATGGCCAGGGGCGCGGTCCGGGTGACGCCGGGAGCGTTGCCGGCGAAGGTGATGGTGGCGCCGAACTCGCCGAGCGCCCGCGCGAACGACAGCACCAGCCCCGCCAGCACCGACGGCGCGATCAACGGGATGGTCACCTTCCACAGCACCCGCGTGGGCGAAGCCCCGAGCGTCGCAGCCACCTCCTCATACCGGGTGCCCGCGGACCGCAACGCGCCCTCGACGCTGATCACCAGAAACGGCAGCGCCACAAAGGTTTGCGCGAGAATCACGGCGGTAGTGGTGAAGGCGATATCGATTCCGGCCTCACGCATCGGCTGTCCGAGAATCCCGAGCTTTCCGAACGTGTACAGCAACGCGAGACCACCGACTACCGGCGGCAGCACCAAAGGCAGCAGCACCAGCGACCGAAGTACCCGCACGAGCAGGCCGTCGTGCCGCGAAAAGACCACGGCCATCGGCACTCCCAGTAGTACGCACAACCCAGTGGTGGCCGCCGACGTCTGCAGCGACAACCGCAACGCCTCCCGCGACGACTGCGAGGTCACCTGCGCGACGAACGTGTCCCACGGCGTCTTGAGCACCAACGCGAGCGGTGGGAGCACGATGACCGTGACCCCCACCGCCGCAATGAGATACACCCACCAGGGCGCCCGTCTCATGGCTTGCCGAAACCGGCCTCTCCCAGGATCTTCTGCCCGGTCTCACCGAGCACCAGTTCGGCGAACTCCTTGCCGACGGCGTCGTTGGCCGCGCCCGAAACGGTGGCGATCGGATACTTGTTGACGACCTCGGCGAATGCCGGATCGTCGACGGTGGCCACCTTGTCGCCGGCCGACTTGGCGTCGGTGACGTACACGACGCCCGCATCTGCCTGTCCGGTGGTGACCTTGGTGAGCACCGCCGTCACCGACTGCTCCTCCGAGGCCGCCTTGACAGTGACGCCGGTGTTCTTCTCGACGGTCGCGGTGGCGTTACCGCATGGCTGCGCCTCCTGGCAGACGACGGTGGTCACCCCCGCCTTGTTCAGATCAGCAAAGGACGCAATACCTTTCGGATTTCCGGGGGCGGTGACGATGACGAGCGTGTTGGTGGCGAAGATCTTCGGGTCGGTGGCCTTGTCGCCGAGCTTTTCCATGTTCTTCTCGTCTGCGGAGGCGAACACATCGGCGGGCGCGCCCTGTTTGATCTGGTTGACCAGCGTCGACGATCCGTCGAACGACAGCGACACCTTGACGCCGTCGTTCTCCTTCTCGAACTCACCCGCGATCGCGGTGAAGGTGTTCTTCAACGACGCGGCAGCGTACACGTTGAGCGTCACCGGACCGGACGCGGCCGAGCTCGACGCCGCGTCGTCACCGTCGTCGGACGAGCAGCCCGCCACCACGAGCAGGGCCGCGACCCCCAATACTGCCCCGAGTTTCTTCATCGTTGTTCTCCTTTGACTTCGACGATCACCGTCGTCGCTTTGACCACTGCCGTGGCGACGCTGCCCGGCTCCAGTGCCAATTCTCTGGCCGCTTCCGAACTCATCAGTGAGGTGACCTCGAACGGCCCGCACTGCATGGTCACCTTGGCCATCACCGTGTCGGTCTGGACGTCGGTGACCAGGCCGGTGAACCGGTTGCGGGCCGAGCGCAGCACGCCGCTGCCGTCGTCGGCGGGTTGCTGTGCGCGGCGGCGGGCGATCTCGGCGAGCGCGGCACCGTCGACGGTGGTGACGCCCTCACCGCTGGTGGCGGGCAGTTCACCGGCGGCGATCCAGCGGCGCACGGTGTCGTCGCTGACGCCGAGCAGCGTCGCAGCCTCGCTGATCCTGATCGCAGACATGGTGGCAACCATATCCGCATTCGCGGATTTTTTCGCTGACATACTCCTCACATACCGACCAGGCCCTGGGGTCCGGTATCCGGATCACGACAGTCGGCTCATCGCAAGGGACTTTCACCCGGTAAATAGGTCGCAGGTTGTCCGCTTTGCTCCCTATCCTGGGTGACCATGACCACTCCACACCGAACGCCCCTCGCCATCGAAGCGGATAACCTGGTGAAACGCTTCGGCGACTTCACCGCGGTGAACGGCGTCAGCTTCACGGTGCCGGAGGGTTCAGTCCTCGGGCTGCTCGGCCCCAACGGTGCCGGCAAGACCACCACCGTGCGCATGCTCGCCACGCTGTCACCGCCCACCAGCGGCACGGCCCGCATCGCCGGCTACGACGTCACCCGCGAACCCGACCTGGTCAGGCAGAACATGGGCCTGACCGGCCAGGCGGCCACCGTCGACGAGTATCTGACCGGCCGCGAGAACATCCGGCTGATCGGTGGTCTGTACGGCATCGGCCGTCGCGACATCGCCCGCCGCGGCGACGAGTTGCTCGAACAGTTCTCCCTCACCGACGCCGGCGACAAACAGGTCCGCTCATACTCAGGCGGTATGCGCCGACGCCTCGATCTGGCCGTCAGCCTCATCGCCGCCCCACCGGTGCTGTTCCTCGACGAGCCCACCACCGGCCTCGACCCGCGCAGCCGAAATGAATTGTGGGAAGTGTTGCGTGCGTTGGTCAATGACGGCACCACGCTGTTGCTGACCACACAGTACCTGGAGGAGGCCGATCAACTCGCCGACGACATCGTGGTCATCGACAAGGGCGAGATCATCGCGCACGGAACTCCGCTGCAGCTCAAGGAGCAGGCCGGCGCGGCCAGCCTCGAACTCACGGTGTCCGACGCCGCCGACATCGACGCCGCGGCGGCATTGCTGCGCAAGGGCGGCGGGGAGGTGTTCATCGACCGCAACGCCCGGCGACTCACCACCCCGGCCGGCGGCCTCGGCGACCTCACGCGGGCCGCCGGGTGGCTCGACGACAGCAAGATCTCCGTCGACGACCTGGGTCTGGCCCGGCCCAGCCTGGACGACGTGTTCCTCGCACTGACCGGACATCGCGCCGAGGATGACGAAAAAGACACCGACACAACCGAATCCGGCCTGGCCACCAGTGGCACCGGGACTGAGGAGAAGTCACGATGACCAGCGAATCCACCACCTCGACGGCGGCGGCCCGCACCGTGAACCGCCCGCAGATCAATCCGACCAACCTGTGGCAGCAGGCCGGACTCATGGTGTGGCGCAACCTGATCTACACCAAACGCATGCCGGAGATGCTGTCGGACGTGACGGTGCAGCCGATCATGTTCGTGCTCCTGTTCGCGTTCGTGTTCGGTGCCGCGATCGACGCCCCGGGCGCGTCGTACAAGGAGTTCCTGCTCCCCGGCATCATGGGTCAGACGATGATGTTCACCGCGTTCATCGTCGCTTCCGGCCTCACCAACGACTTGGAGAAGGGCATCATCGACCGGTTCCGGTCGCTGCCCATCCAGCGGTCGTCGGTGCTGGTGGGGCGGGCGCTGGCGAGCCTGCTGCATTCGTCTATCGGCATCGTCGTGATGGCGCTGACCGGTCTGATCATCGGCTGGCGAATCCGCACCAACGTCGTCGACGCCGTCGTCGGTTTCGCGTTGGTGCTGCTGTTCGGTTTCGGGATGATCTGGTTCGGCGTCCTCGTCGGCTCGTGGCTGCGCAGTGTCGAGGCGGTCAACGGATTCCTGTTCTCGACGCTGTTCCCGCTGAGCTTCCTGTCCAACGCGTTCGTGCCCACTGGGCCGATGCCCACGGTCCTGCGGGTCATCGCCGAATGGAACCCGATGTCCTCGCTCGTGCAGGCGCTGCGCGTGTCCTGGGGCAACGGCCCGGACATGCCCGACGCCGCACTGCCCCTGCAACACCCGGTGCTCTCAACGGTGATCTGGTCCCTCGCCCTGACCGCGGTCTTCGCCCCGTTCGCACTGCGCGCCTACACCCGCCGCACGGCCGACTGAGGATTCAGCTCGCCACGATCATGGTGTAGTAATTGAAGCCGTGCCCGCCCGGACCGGTGCAGTAGAACGCGCCGTGAAAGCCTGTGTAGCACTCGGATCCGCCGCGCGAGACCTTGGATCCGGCGGTTGCTCCGGAGCCGGTAGGCACACCCACCTCGTCAATCGGCGGATTGCCACCGGGCAGCGTGTACGGCGTGCCGATTCCGAGTCCCGGATGTGCGGGCAGGAACGGCACGTCGATCACCATCTGCCGCACACCGTACGGAAGGTAGACGTTGGCTTTGCCCAGTCCGAGGTACTGCTGGACCGGAACCGAACGGCCCAGGTCACAGCCGACTTTGCCCGAATCGGTGATCGCGCAGTTGAAGCCGGCCGCCGAGAAGTAGGTGGCGCCCGAGGGTGCCGCAGCAGCCGAAGGTGCAGCGGCCATGGCGGTCCCTCCCACCAGGGCCGCCACCCCCAACCCTGCCGCGATCGACGTACGCAAACACCGTGACCTCGACGACGTTCGTGACTTCCACATGGGCCCGCTCCCAACCTTGTCGATATCAGGAAGGTCGGCCCGGTGCGCGCCGCTGTTACAGGCCGCACCCGTGTGTTCACGCGGTGAGCGCAATCGCCTCCAGCGGATCGGTGTAGATGGCGTCGAGGGAGACCGCGCCGGCTGCCTGCTGCTGGACCGTGGTGCCCGAGCGGGATACCCGCACGTCGCGACGCTCGGCGACGGAAGTTTCGCGGACCGCCTTGGCCAGGGTCGGCAGCGTCGCCGGGTAGTCGGTGAACGCCTGCCCGCCGAGGATGATGTGGTCGGGATTGAAGATGTCTGCGATCAGCGCGACGGTCCGGCCCAGCACTTCGGCGCGTTCTTCGAGCAGCGCGCGGGCGGTGGGATCACCGTTTCGGGCCAACTCATGCACCTGGTCGACGTCCTGCACGTTCAGGCCGTTGGCGTTCGCGGCGTCGACGATGCCGGTGTCGCTGGCCGTGTCTTCGAGTCGTCCGGTGCACTGCGGGTCGAGCAACCGGGTGCCGCCGACGGGGAAGTGTCCGATGACCGGCGGGCCGGCAGCGGGGGTGTGCACGGTGCCGTCGACGCTGAACGCGATGCCCACCATTTCGCGGGCGTAGAAGTACAGGAAGCTGGACCGCTTGTCGTCGGGGTTGACGACGAGTTCGGCGGCGGCCATCGCCTCCACATGCGATGCCACCGACACGGGCAGCCCGAGCGATTCGGCGATCACCCGGCCGACGGGGGCCTCCTGCCAGCCCAGACGCGGATGGTCGACGACGCCGCCGTTCGACACCCGGCCACCGATCGCGACGCCGGCCCACAGCACGCGACGTCCGGCCCAGCGTCCGACGAACCGTCGTGCGCTGGCCCCGATCGCGGCCAGGGTCTGCTCCGGGTTCTCGGCGGTGGGAGTGGCGATCTGGATGGCGCCGACGACGCGATGGAGCAGGTCGTAGGTGGTGATCGCGGTGACCTTGTAGCCGATGTGGATGCCGACCGTCAGGAAGTCGGTGACATTCAGTTCGAACGGGAGACGCGGCCGGCCGATGGCACCGGCAGGAGCGAGGTCGGCACGTTCCCGGATCAGCCCAGCCTTGAGCAGGGCGCCGACCTGCCGGTTGACCGTCGAGATCGACAGCCCGGTCTGCGCGGCGGCGTCGTCACGGAACACCGGACCGGACAGGCGTGCGGCCCGCAGCACGAGTGCGGCCGGTTTGCTGGGGAGCTGGAGTTGGGGCGTCGCGATGTGAATCTGGCTTGCCCCCCTTCCCGGAATCGCCCCGTCGGCGAGCGCGCGTCGCAGGGGTGCTGTCGATTCTCCCGCATGTCGGGGCGCGGCGGTACGGGGACGCGCCGGACCCGATCCGTACGCGAGGGGACGGGTCTGCCGTGGGGTGCGGGGCAGCGTCGCAAAGGTTTCGACGGAGGCAGAGCGATCAAGAGTTGCGGTCATGGCTGTGGTGTCCTTGCTGGAGGGGCCACACCTGCGCGGTCAACGACGATGTCACACCGAAGGTGTGGGCACGGTTGAGCGGGCGTCGGCGGGGCGAATGTACTGAGGGGAGGTGGGGACGATCAGTGCATTCGACAGCAACACAGCGGACGGACCAGCGGCAGCCGACAGCCCATGGCGACAGTCACGGCGGTGACATCGCTGGTGGGGTGGCTCGGGCTCGTCATGGCCAAAAAACTAGCATGCACGTGGCGTGATGTATCCCCCCGATCTCAGCGCGAACACGGCACGAGGTTTGGTTCAGGCGGGTGGAAAATAGCCTTTCACCGGCCCGTTTACCCTCGGCCGGCGGGACTGTCCCCCTTTGTGTTCACCCTGAACTTAACTGCCGGATCCGGCCCGCGGATGCCGCACACCTGTGCTTTCGAGGATTCCGTCGATGTCGGGACGGGTGACGGTGAGCAGGGCGATCACGATCCCGATGACCACCCCGAGCATCGTGTCGAGCACGCGATCGACCGCGATCGACGGGTCGAGGCCCACGCTCAATGCCGTCATCAGCAACGCCATCGGCGTCACGACCGTCGACGTGATGGCGTAGTTCCAGGGCGCGCAGATCTCGGCGATGATCTGCAGCACGATGATGGCGGCGATAGCTCCCCAATGCCCGAGCGGCAGCGCCAGCAGCACGGCCGCGATCACCCCGCCCACGACGTTGCCCACCAGCCGCGCGATCCCACGCTGCACCGTCCGGTGATACCTGACCCCCTGCATCGCGGCGACCGCACCCATCGACGCCCACAGCGGATGCGACAACCCCACCCCCACCGCCACCGCCCCACTGATCCCGGCCGCGACAACACTGCGCGCAGCGGTATGCACATGATCGCTGTGCGGACGCCGACTCAAACAAGCCCACACAGACTCATAAACGGGACCGTCCCCCTCCGCACCAACCTCTTCACCCCCCGAGACAGCACCCTCCGCACCAACCTCCTTGATCCCTGAGGGCGACGCAACGAAGGAGCGAGCGTCACGAAGGGTCCGGCGAGACGAACACCATGACCGGACCACCCCAAACCCCCGCCGCACCCCGTCCACGACCCAAGGCGACAACGAAGCCACAACCCCGCACACCACCCCGATCCCCGTCGCCACCGCAACCCGCCCCACGTCCCCGAAGTCACCCGCGAACCCCGCCGACCCAGTCGCCCCGAACACGAACACCACAGCCCCCGGCCCGGTGATGTGCAACGCCCCGATGAGCAACGCGGCGATCCCGCCAAGGACCGACAACACCGCGATCTCGGTCCAGGTGTTCGCCGACAACGCACCGAGCACCGCCCCACACACGAGCGACACGATGAGCCCAACCCCCAGGACAAGGAGCCTCCCGAACCGCACCCGATACGGATCGGCCCGACAGAACGCAGACACCAACGCACCGAGCGCAGCGAACCCCGCGAGCGAGAATTCCCCGAGCAACCCACCCACGACGAGCACCGACCCCGACGCCGCACCCACCCGCAGCGGCACCCCGAGCGACGCCTTGCTCAAGTCGATCCGCAACGTATCGGCCAGCGCCGTGGGATGCGCGAGTGCGCGGACCGCGAAACGCCGGGGCCGGTGGATATCCATAGTCCGATATTCCCAAACTCAGCGTCGACGGCGCTGCTCAGCGACCGATCCGGAGCCGAAATCATCCGGTCCGGAGAATCCGAAAACCCCCCGACCAGCACAAACACTCCCTCATCCGGAAATTTGCTTGAGTGAACTCCTGGTTCAAAGGTGCAATGGTGACATCACCGAACACGAGGGGCACGAGATGACACAGCAGGCCACACCACACCGCACGTCCGGCAAATCAACCCTCGCCGGCGACCTCATCGTCTTCGGCACGGTGATCGCCCTCGTCGCCATCACCCTCATCTTCGTCATCGCCATCGGCGGCGTCCCGGCGTAGCCATCTACTCGGAATCCAGGTGCCACATAAGTGACACCTGGATTCCGCATTGTTGTAGGCCGACGGCGATCCGCCCACTGTCGGTGCGTCGTGACACGATTGGACCCTGTATCGAAGTAGGACAAGACAGGGCAACAATGGTGGACGTCACGAGGTCACTGCGGAGTGCTCAGCCCGCGCAAGGGTCGAACACCGCGAGCGCCAACTGCTCGGCGACGTGCTGGACGTTGTGGTCGTGACTGACGACAACGAGGTCGTCGATACCGGACCGGACGGCGGATGCGAGGTGGATCGCGTCGAGAGTCTTGATGTGTGGACCGATGGACTCCGCCGCGATCAATACAGCGTGGTCAAGGCGCATGATGCCGACGTAGTCCTGGATCAGATCGCGCTCGTGCACGTCGCGACCTTCCCTGCGCAGCACCCTGGTCAGTTCGGTCTGCAACAGCCGGGACGAGATCACGCTGTCGGACTCGCTCGCCACAGCGTCGTCGAACCATTGCTGCGCTGACGGTGAGTCGCCGAACAGGATCTTCACCGCTACCGAGGTGTCCAGGTAGAAGGTGGTCACCACTCGCCCTTCATCTCGTCGACGAGTTGGTCGACACTGTCCGCGGTCGTGAGCGGCCGGCGCGGAATGTCACGAGTGTGGGCGCCGTGGGACCTCTTGGGCGGGGCGACCAGTGGGGCCGCGCTCGGCACGATGACTCCGATCTCATTACCTCGTTCGGTGAGCGAATACGGCTCCCCGTTCTTCACGTCCTGAATCATCTGGGACGGGTTCTGGCGAAGCTGCCGCACACCGATCGTCTTCATATGCCCAGCGTACGCCGATGATCTACATTGGTCTACATATGCGATCAGCCGTCCCACCGCCCAGTCCGAGTATGCGTTCAGTCCCGGAAACCGAGATCAGCAGCAAAGTCACACGTCACCGCATCGGATCGACAGCGGTGAGATCGACCGGCATGACCAGGGTGATCAGGTCGCCCTCGTCGGCGGAGCGGACCGTGACAGGTAGGTCGGGGGCACGCAGGTCGAGTAGGAGGTCGTCGCCAAGGGCGGTGGCCACGGCGGGATACAGGGTGGTGAGGGCGAAGCCGATCGTCATCGGTGTACCGTGCACGGTCGCGGGCAGCACGACGGGAGGCGTGGTGCCGCGGGCCGGGGCCACCGACAGGTTCGCGTCCGCGATGGCCATCGTGATGTGGTCGGCGTCAAGGATTTCCAGGGTTCGACGCAGAGCGGTGCCCGATACGATCACGAATGTCGTCGGGTCCGGCAGCCCGGATAGCATCAGTTGATAGTCGGGGTACGGTTCCATCGTTGTCCGGCAATGTAATTGGTTGTCGCCGCAGGTGAAGGTGATGCGGGCCGTCATGTGCTCGATCGTCAGTGTCGGGCAACGCCTGATCGTCGCCAGGTGCGAGCGCAGGTCGTCGACCGAAACCGTTGCAGCCCAACTGGTGTCCCCTGCGTCCGAAACGGCCAGAGTGCGAATCGCCAATCGGACACGGTCGGTGGCCACGAGCGTCAGAGTCCCTGTTGTGCAGTCCGATTCGATGCGGACGGTGTTGAGGATCGTGTGCTGCCGATCGTCGACGGTTGCGGTGAGAACCTGGTCGACGGCCGCGGCGAGCACCGGACCACGTACGGAGACCGGCGCACCGCCACGCGAATCGACGAGATCGGCGATGATGCGGGCACCGCGGTCCCGGGCCAGCGTCGCGTCCTCGGACAGTTGTCTGACGTGGTCGTCGACCAGTTGAGCGGCCTCCGCGGGCGCGGCATCGAGAATGTCCGCGGCGGTACTGAGTGGGGTGGCGATCTCGCGGAGCCGGCGCAGCAACCGCGCTCGTGCAACCTGATCGGGGACGTACCGCCGGTATCCCGATATCCCGTCGATATCGGCCGGGAGCAGCAGCCCGGAATCGGCGTAAAAGCGGAGTGCGCTGGCAGTCAGGCCCGTTACGCGGGCGAACTCGCCGATCGTCATGAGCTGCGGGTCAGATGTCGTCATGGTCACATCGTCCAGTCTCAACCAACGTGAAGGTCAAGTCCCGCGGCACCGCGAGACTCATTTAGCGCGCCACACGCGGGCCGATGCGTGCTTTCAGGCCCCCACGAACCGGAACGGTCACGCCTCACCGCGTGTCACTCCCGAGGTGATCGACGCGGTGGGCCTCCCCCGTCAGATCAGGAATTGTTACCCAACCGCTTTGCAGCCTGGTCCCAATCAGAACCGATGCGCTGATCTGTAAACAGTTCTTCTTGATAGTCCTGAGGAATGAGGCCTCCGGCTATTGCTGCGAGAATAGCGAACGGTTGCATCATCGGATCCTTGAAACGGTAAGTGTACCGCTTCGTCTCGCCGTGCCGAAGAAGGACACAGCCCCGGTCATCACTGATGAAGCTGGAGAGATGACGTGAAAACGCCGGAATATCGTACTTCTTGCCCATAATTCTACTCATCGGCTCCACCACGGACTTCGCAGTGAAATAGCCGAGGCCATCCTTCTTGGCGAGTGCACATGCAGCAAGGACGTGCGGGTAGAGATTCTCCGGCCGAGAACTACGTATCGCCTTATGATAGTCCATCCTGTTGGACACAGCGCTATTGACGACGGCGTCAGTGGACGAGACCACATCTGCGAGCAAGATCTTGTCCCTATCGTCCGCCAACACCAACTCGCCCACCTTCAAAGAGAGTAAGTGTGCATACGATGGTAGCCCTTCTGACAATTTGACAATCCGCTCTACCGCGGCCGACTCAATCTCTATTGATACCGCTTCAAAGCCCTTGTTGACGAGCTCGCGTAACTCGTCAGCTGTCATACGGGGCATTGGCACTTCCTCAATTGCCCGCCAAATAGACTCATGCTCACCAACCAGGCTCTCAATCGAGTCAGCCACGCCAACAATCACAAGCTTTGTCTCGACAGCATGATCAGACAGGGATTTGATAGTGTCCGCTATCAACGATAGCGCATCGTCGTCTTCAACTCGGTCATACTCATCAAGAACGATCACCATCGGGGGTTTTACTCTTGCAAGAATTCGCCGAAGCTGATCCGGATTCAACTTGTCAAATCGTTCGGGAACCTCAGACGACGGGAGACCCAGCTCATCGAAAGCCCGCCTCCAGATCGTATCGAATGTGTCGTCGACCGTGCAGTTGACGCGGACGGCGTAGTCCCTGAAATCCGTCTCGGTCGGCACCAGCAACTCCGACAAGATGTTCGCAAGTGAGGTCTTACCCACACCGCGTTCACCATACAGAATCGCGTGACGGCCGGGCTGGGTAACGGCAGCCGTGATCTGCATGATCTGATCGATGCGGCCAGAGAAGGCCGCCCGCCGATTGACCGGGGTGCTGGGCGTGAACTCTCGGTTGAGTGCCGCGCGGCGCGCGATCTTGGCGTCGATCTCTTCGGGTGTCGGCATCGCACCAGCGTACCGATCGCTCGAATCAACTGCAAGTATATGGCCATCAACTGTTAACAGTTGCCCGTTCGCATACTGTCATCTCCATTTTAGAGCTGCTACGCTTCGGCTGTTCGGGGTGGCATTACTACAAGTAACAACCACTTAACTGTTAAATTCGATGCTGTCGCTGACACAACGCGGTAGGCGTCTGGTCGGTCGCACTCCCCTGCCACCGTCCGGCCGGGCAGGCAATAGGGTGCTGGTATGGGTGCTATCTATATCGTCCGGCACGGCCAGGCCGATCCGAGTGCTTACGGGGTCGCCGAAGCGGCCGACAGTTCGGTGCCGATCGGCAGTCTCACTGACACCGGAGTGATGCAGGCCAAGCTGTCCGGGGCGTTGCTGTCGTCGCTGGTGGCGAAGGTCGATGCCGCGTTCACCGGGACGTTGCCGCGTCAGCAGCAGACCCTCGCGGCGGTGCTCGAGCAGTTTCCGGGGGCACCCGCGCCGGTCGTCGAGGCGGGGTGGGACGAGTACGAGATACCCGATCTGACCGGCGCGGCTACCGTCGACGACTTCCGTGATGGTGCCGCCTACCAGAGGCTGCTCGACGCGCGGCTCGGCGAGTGGATCGACGGCACGCTGGCCCTTCCGGAGGGCAGCAGCCACGAGACGTATGCGGCGTACCGGGAACGGATCCGCAATGCCGCACGCGCCGCTGCCGCCGAAGCAGGGTCGGGCAAGACGGTGCTGGTTGCGTCGTCTGCGGGCACCATCACCGCGCTGATCGCCGAACTGTGGCAGGTGCCCGACGCCCACTGGCCGGTGCTGGCGCGGACGATGGTGAACGCGTCGGTGACCAAATTGATCTCCGGCCGCAGCGGCCTGTCGGTGATCTCGTTCAACGAGCACGCCCACCTCGCCGACCTCGACGGAGGCGTCACCACCTTCCGGTGACGTCGTTCATCTCACCCCGGAGGAGCGCATCACCGCATACGAGCAGTAGCGCCGGGCCGGGTTTGGAACGACTACCGGCGCAGGTGCCGGGCGAAGAAGCGGGCGGTGTCCTCACCGGCGTGTGCCGGGACTCCGCGATGACCACCCATGCTGGCCTGCAACGTCTTCTCCGCCGAACCGAAGGCGTCGAACAGGTCGAGTGCCATCTGCCGGTCGTTGCCTTCGTCGTCCCATTGCAGCAGCACGTGCAGCGGAATGGTGACCTGCCGGGCCTCGTCGAACGTCGATGCGGGGACGTAGCTGCCGGCGAACAGTCCGGCCGCGACGATGCGCGGTTCGGTCAGCGCCAGCCGCACGCCGATGGCGAGGATGCCGCCGGAATAGCCGACGGGGCCGTCGATGTCGGGTAGTGCGTCGAGAAGCCGACTCCATTCGGGGACCGACTGTTCGATGAGCGGTGTGATGAGCCGGTCGACGATGTCGTCGCCGACAGGCTTCCCCGCCGTCACGGCGTGACGCAGGTCGCGACGGGCGGCGTCGACACCGGGCAGCCCAGGGCGTGATCCACTGCCGGGCAATTCGATGGTGGCCGAGGCGAATCCGAGAGCAGCGGATGAACGGGCGCGGCCGAGCAGCCGCGGATACATACCGTCGAGCCCGCCCGGATGACCGAGCAGAATCAGTGGGGCGGTTACGGTGCCGGGCGTCCACAGGATGCCGGGGATCTCACCGAGAGTGAAGTGACGCTCGGCGAGACCATCGTCGAGAACCTGGTGCGAAGTGAAGTGCATTGGTCGAGCCTTTCGAGAGAACCACCCGTAGACCTTGCCGGCAGTTCCGGTTTCCGGAACCGCCGGCAAAGTTTGGCACCCTCAGCCCAACTGCCGTAGACCTGCCGCGATGAACTCGGCCGTCGCCTCGGCGGCGCGTTCGGCACCGTCGGAGGCCGCGCCGGCCAGGGCGCGGTGGGTGATGCCTTCGGCGATGACGCCGAGTTTCAGGTTGGCCAAGGCCAGGTAGAAGTCCCAGTCGCCCAGGTCGATTCCGGCCAGTTCGGCGTAGCGGGCGGCGATGGCGTCGGCCGACGGATAGCGGGTGCTGGTCCAGGCGGCGTCGAAACCGAGGACGGTGTCGAAGACGGGCTGGCGGTAGACGCACATCAGCGCGATGTCGGTGAGCGGGTCACCGAGGGTGGACATCTCCCAATCCACCACCGCCCGAACGACTCCCGGATCATCTTTAGCAAGAATGGTGTTGTCGACGCGGAAGTCGCCGTGCACGATGGTGTTTCGCGACTGCGCGGGCACTCGATCGGACAGCGCCGCCACCAGGGTGTCGACGTCGGCGAGTTCACGCGACTTCACATGACCCCACTGCCGCGCCCACAGTTTCACCTGGCGGGCAGCGAATCCTTCTGGCCTGCCGAAGGATTCGAGACCGACGGCGTGGTAGTCGACGGCGTGCAGCGACGCGAGCGTCGAGATCAGTGCCTCACTGTTGCGGGCGACGTCGTCATCGGACAGTGCGTCGAGGTCCTCGGCCGAACGCACCACCAGACCGTCGACGTATTCGACGACGGTGAACGGCGCGCCGAGCACCGCGCCGTCGGGGTCGACGGCGACAGTCGCCGCGACCGGAACTCCGGTGCCCTGCAGCGCGTAGGTGACGGCCCATTCACGGTTCATATCGTGCGCGGACGGAGTCAGCCCGCCGGTCGGCGGACGCCGCACCACCCACGTCGACTTCCCGTCGGACACAAAGAAAGTCAGGTTCGACTTGCCGCCACTGATGAGGTCGACGGTCAGTTCGCCGGCAACCTCGACACCCTGGTCGAGAAGAAACGCGTGCAGTTTGGCGGAATCGAGTGCCGGGTGACTCATGCCTGTGATCCCTTCTCCTGGTGAGCTTTACGCCAGCGACCCACGGCGCGTCGGGCGATCGCCCAGCGATGCACCTCCGAGGGTCCGTCGTAGATGCGGAACGGCCGCAGCTCGGCCTGCAGCCGGGCCAGCGGCAGATCCTCGGATACCCCGAGCCCGCCGCACATCTGGATGCTGCGGTCGACGATGCGCAAGTAGGCTTCGGCGGCAAAGGTTTTGGCGATGGACGTCTCGTCGGAGGCATGCTTACCGGCATCCAGCTCGTGACATGCCTTGATCAGCAGCGCACGGGAAGCTGCCAAGTCGATCTCGTTGTCGGCGATCATCTGCTGGATCATGCCCAAGTCGGCGAGCTTGCCGCCGAAACCCTCACGCTGCGCGACGTAGTCGACGGCCACATCCTGGCAGCGCACCGCCGAACCCATCCACCGCATCACATGTGTCATCCGGGCCGGACCGAGGCGCACCTGCGCGTACCGGTAGCCTTCATCGACCTCGCCGAGGATGTCCTCGTCGGGAACGAACACGTCGCTGAATCCGACCTCGCAGTGCCCGCCGATCATCGCCTTGTCGGTGGTGTGGATGTGCCGTTTGACGGTGATGCCGGGGGTATCTCCGGGTGCGAGGAACATGGTGGCGCCACCGCGGTCGCCGGGCGATCCGGCGGTGCGGGCCATGATGATGAAGAAGCCCGCCCCGTCGGCCCCGGTGATGAAGCGCTTCTCGCCGTTGATCTTCCAGCCGCCGTCGACCTTGACCGCCTGGGTGCGCAGGGCACTGGGATCCGAGCCGGCACCCGGCGACGGTTCGGTCATCGCAAAGGCCGACCGGACGATGCCGCGAGCGAGCGGCTCGAGGTAGGTGGTGCGCTGGCGGTCGTCGGCGACGTGCGCGAGCATATGAACGTTGCCCTCGTCGGGTGCACCGATGTGCAATGCGACGGGGCCGAACGTCGAGTAGCCGGCGGCCTCGAAGACGGGCGCCCGGTCGGACATGTTGAGACCGAGGCCGCCGAATTCGACGGGGGCGTGCGGCGCGAACACCCCCGCCTCACGGGCGGCATCGTTAAGGCGACGGCGCACGTCGTCGCCACCCGCGGCGGTGATGTCGCCGTGGAACTCGTTCTCGACAGGCAGGACGTGGTCGCGCACAAACGTCGTCGTCCTGGCGACGAGGTCGGTGACGGACGGGTCGTAGGTCAGGTCAATGGGCAACGGGCTCTCCTGGTACGGCTCCTACCGAGCGATCGCTCGGCGACGGTTTACACCATGCCAGGCCGCCGCCACCGCGTCAACGAAACAGCTATTCCCCCGTGTACTCGACCAGGCAGCGCGCCATGTGCAAGTTGCGCCGGATCAACTCGTCGGCCGCCACCGGACCGTCGACGTTGAACCAGGTGGACACCCCGACGCACATCGTCGACACCGCACGGGCGGCGTCCTTGGGGTACTTGGTGGCAAAGTCGCCCGACTCGACGCCCGCGAACACGATGTCGTCGACCATCCGCTGCTGCCGGTCCCGATGGCCCACGTAC
Source organism: Gordonia sp. (in: high G+C Gram-positive bacteria) (assembly GCF_020438995.1). Lineage (GTDB taxonomy): Bacteria > Actinomycetota > Actinomycetes > Mycobacteriales > Mycobacteriaceae > Gordonia. Next base: position 4,815 of record NZ_JAGQTN010000258.1, on the reverse strand, counting down.
GTCGGCTTGTAGGCGGCGTCGAGGCTGCGGATCTCGGTGGACCCGACGAACGCCTGCGCCTGCCGGTACATATGGAACCGCAGCAACGATTCGACAACGGCGTCGAAGCGGGCGACCGGATCACCGCCAGCCTCCGCGACAGCCTGTTCCGAGCGGGTGAGCAGGTCGATCATCGTGCGTTCGAGCAGCCCCTGCAGCAGTGACTGCTTGGACGGATAGTGGTGATAGAGGCCGGGCACCGACAGGTTGGCCCGTGAGGCGATCTCCCGGACCGATGTGCCGTGGTAGCCGTGCTCGGCGAACGTCTCCAGCGCGGCGGCCAGCGGAACCGGTAGTTCGGGCGCACCGAAGTCGCGCCAGCCACCGGATTCGGCGTTTCCCTCGGATTCCGTCGTGGCTGCGTCCTGATCGTCGGTGGCCAGATCTTCCGTACCCGGTCCGTCAAGCGCGCTGCTCATGGGTACAAACATAGTCGCAAACCGACTGCCGACCGAACACTAGCTCCGTTCCGGGCCGTTTCGGCAGTAAAGCTCTAGACCTCGGCCAGGGCACTCCGATCGACCTCGGCCACCGACGTATGACCCGAGAGTCCGAGCGTCAGGTCGAGTTCGGCGATGATGTTGGCCACCACGTCGCGTGCTCCGTCGGCCCCGTCGATGGCCAGGCCGTACATGTGCGGCCGGCCGATGCACGCAGCGTCGGCACCCAGCGCCAGTGCTTTGAAAACATCTGCGCCCGTATGGATTCCGGAGTCCACCAGCACTTTGATCCGGCCGTCGACGACGGGGGCGATAGCGGCGAGCGCATCGACGGAACCTATCGACCCGTCGACCTGTCGGCCACCGTGGTTGGACACGATGATGCCGTCGACACCGGTGTCGACGGCGCGGCGGGCGTCGTCGGGATGCAGGATGCCCTTGAGGACGATCGGCAGATCGGTGCGCTCGCGCAGTCCGGCGATGTCGTCCCAGCTCAGCGACGGTCGCGAGTAGATCGACAGGAATGTCTGCACCGACTCGCGTGGCTCGGGGGACGGCAGGTTCTTGAGGAACGAGCCGGGAACGTTGCGGGCGATCGAGAACAGCGTGCGGATCGCACCCAGGGTCACCTCCGGCTTCTCGGCGGCCGTCGCCGAACGGATCCGCTCGGCGACGATGTCACGGAAGCGGGCGTCGGAGGTGTATTGGTCGATGCCCTCGGCGCGGGCGAACGGCAGCGAACCCAGGTTGAGGTCCTGCGGACGCCAGCCGAGCATCGTGGTGTCGAGGGTCACGGCGATCGCCGACGCACCCATCTTCTTGGCGCGCATCAAGAAACTGTCGACGAGGTCGTCGTCGACGGACCAGTACAGCTGGAACCAGCGGGGTGCGCCCGGCCTGATCCGATCCATTTCCGCCGCAACGTCTTCCATCGGCGCACTGCCCTGATTGGAGAAGATGTAGGGCACCCCGAGCTGCGCGGCGGCCTGCCCGATGAGCACGTCGGCGCGCCTGCGCACCAGACCCCCGGCGCCGACCGGGGAGAACAGCACCGGCGCGGGCAGGGTGTCGCCGAACAACTCGATCTCGGTGGAGCGGACGGACACATCGCGCAGCACGCGCGGCACGATCGCCCGTCGATCGAGCGCGGCCCGGTTGGCGCGCATCGTCGCCCCCTCGCCCGCGCCACCGGCGATGTACGCCCACGCCCGCTCACTCATCGCCTTGCGGGCGCGACGCTCCAATTCGGCATGGTCGGTGGGCACCTTGGGTTTTCGGCCGTGAATCCCGGCGACGTAGATGTCGTTCTGCCGAATCCGCCCCGCACCGGGCGGTACCTGCTCTGCCATCGGGGCCTGCTCTGCCATGCGGCCATCGTATCGCTGAACGATCAGTCCACTTGTGCCGCAATCACTGATACAGCTCGCTGTCGCAGCGCGGGGTGGCCGACACCGCGGTATCGGGAGCGACCACAGGGACCGGCTCATCGCGCAACGGATGCTCGATCTCGTCGCGCCACAACCGGGCCGCCAGATAGAACACCAGCGCGCACGGCACCGGCAGCAGGCCGGCCAGCACGAACGTCGCCGTGTACCCGATCGCGTGACTGACCGGTGCGACGATCGCCATCGACAGCGGCAGCAGCGCCACCGATACGAAGAAGTCCAGACTCGACACCCGGCCCAGCAGATGCGGCGGCACCCGCCGCTGCAGGAGGGTGCCCCAGATGACCATCGGGCCGTCGAAAAGCACACCGAGCACGAATGCGGTGACCACGAACATCCACGTACTGTGCGCGAACCCCATCGCGACGAGCGGGACACTGGACACTCCCCAGATCCCGAGCATCAGCGTCAGGTAGCGGCGCGGCATCGGGATCGACGCGAACGCCAACGACGACAACGCGGCCCCGGCCCCGAACGCCATCAGCACCAGCGAATGGTCACCGGCATCGCCGCCGGCACGATCGCGCAGGGCGAACGGCACCAGCACCTCGATCGGACCAATCGTGGCCAGCACCAGGATGGTCGCGAAGAACAGCGTCGCCCACAGCCACGGTGTGCGCCACATGTAGGCGACACCTTCGGCGATGTCGGTGACCACACCCCGGATCGCACCGACTTCGCCGGTGTCGGTGGGTTCGTGGCGGCGGGCGACCGGACCCATCACGACGTAACACCACGCCGACAACACCGAAGCGATGCCCGCGAGGACGATCGCCTGCCCCGGCGCGGCCAGCCCGATGACGGCGCCGGCGATCAGCGGGCCCGCGGCCTGGTTGAACACCGGCCGCATGAAACCTTCAACCCCGTTGGCGGCCTGCAGGTGGGCGGCCTCGACGACGTTCGGCAGCATCGCCGAGTACGCGGGGTAGTACATGCCTGTGGTGACGCCGCTGAGCAGGGCCGCCGCCAGCAGATGCCCGAAGGTCAGCACGCCGGCCATCGACGCCACCCCCACCGACGCGAATGCGACAAGTTTGGTGACCTCCAGGCCGATCGTGATCAGCCGCTGCGACACCCGGTCGGCCAGCACGCCACCGGCCAGCGACGACACCAGCATGCCGACGGCGGTGGTGCCCGACACCAGCGACACCTTGCCCGGCCCTCCACCGAGGTCGATGACCTGCCACACCACGGCGATCAGCCACATGCCGTCGCCGAACAGTGCCAGCGCCAGGCCCGCGGCCAGCCACCGGTACTGCCGCGTCCCGAACGGACGCAGCACCCTGGGTAGGTCGACCTGCGATGTCATCCACCGAGCTTGCCCGATCCTCGCCTGCCGACGCCAATGGTTTTGTGGCGATGTCGTTGGGAGCCACTGGTCACCGGACCCTTCGCGACCCTCGCGACTTCGTCGCTTCGGCCTCAGGGATCAAGATGCTCGGTCACCACCGCACTGCCTCCGTCACGATAATCACGCGCCATGTCTGCGGTTGCGTTTCGCGGCAACCTTCTTGATTCGACCGCGCCCGCAACCGACTCGGCTCACCTCAGACATGTCTGCGGTTGCGTTTCGCGGCAACCTCTTGATTCGACCGCGCCCGCGACCGACTCGCCTCACCTCAGACATATCTGCGGTTGCGTTTCGCGGCAACCTTCTTGATCCCTGAGGGCGATGCGACGGAGGAGCGAGCGTCTCGAAGGGTCCGGTGAGCCGCCGTACATGACGCAACAACGAACCGGCGATCAACCGGCTAGGGGCCTCGGTTGTTTCACCGGCGCGTCCTCCGCCAACTCCCGTTGCGGGGCGCGGTCTTTCACCGAGGCCCGCAGGGCCGCAAGCAGGTCCGCAACCTCCGAATCGTCGTCGGATTCGGGTTCCTCGGTTTCCGGGAATGCCTGTCCACCTTCGGATTTGGATTCGATGAGCTTACCCAGTTCGATCTGGTATTTGTCCTCGAACCGGCTCGGATCGAAGTCGGTGGCCATCGTTTCGATGAGCGAGGCAGCCATCTCCAGTTCCTGCGGCCGCAATTCGACGTCGGTGTCGAGGAACTTGAAGTCGGGACGACGCACCTCGTCGGGCCACAGCAGGGTTTGCAGCGTCATCACGCCGTCGATGATGCGTACCACCGCCAACCGCGTCCGGTTGCGCAACGTGAATTCGGCGACGGCGAGCCGGTCGGTCGCCTCGAGCGCTTTCGCGAGCAACGTGTACGCCTTCGGCGATTTCGACGCCGGTTCCAGGTAATACGGCTTGTCGAAATAGATCGGGTCGACCTGCTCGCGGGGCACGAATTCAAGGATGGAGATCTCAGGTGACCGATTGACCGGGAGCGTCGCCAGATCGTCCTTGGTGACGATCACCGTCTCCCCCGAATCGGTCTCGTAGGCGTTGGCGATTTTCGCGTAGTCGACCTCGGTGTCGGTGCCCTCGCGGACGCGGCGGTACCGGATACGGGTGCCGTCGGCGGAGTCGACCTGATGCGAGGTGCGGTCGTGGCTTTCCGTGGCCGAGTACACCTTGACCGGAACATTCACCAGACCAAAGCTGAGATCGCCCTTCCAGATCGAGCGCATGTCGGCCATTGTGCCATCACCGTCAAGATCGCGTCGTGTGTCGAGAGGCGCCGGGCGGGGCGCACAATGGTGGTCATGGCGGGCGACATTCTCGACATCGACGGCCGCACCGTCGCCGTCACCAACCTGGGCAAAGTGCTGTACCCGGCTGATGGCATCCGGAAATACGACGTCATCGACTACTACAACCGCATCGCCGACGTCCTGCTGCCGCATGTGCGGGGCCGCATCATCACCCGCAAACGCTGGCCCGGCGGCGTGCAGTCGGCCGCGTTCTTCGAGAAGCATCTACCCGAGGGCGCGCCCGCGTGGCT